>CAZORR010000378.1:0-1529 GCA_964582115.1 uncultured Pirellulaceae bacterium | reverse complement strand
AGCTACGCTGCAAAAACGTACTGTAAATATCAACGATCGGTCGCAAACCAACTTTCGCTTGTCCCGCCGCAAACGCTACGCCATGCGACTCGCAAATCCCAACATCAAAGAACCGATCCGGATACTTCTCGCGAACTGGCTCCAGCTTGTTGCCTTGGCACATCGCCGCCGTGATCACGGTAACTTTTTCGTTGTGATCCATTTGGTCGGCAATCGCATCACGAGCATGATTCGTGTAGGCCATGGCCGTTGACTTAGGTTTATGCACCGCCTGGTCACCCACTGTTTCGAACGGCGCGGGCGTGTGGAAGTAAACCGGGTCTTCGGCCGCAGGCTTGAACCCGTGCCCCTTGTTAGTGATCACGTGTAACAATACAGGTCCGTCAATCTTTCGCACCATCTTCAGGTATTTTTTAACCACGCCAATGTCGTGACCATCGATCGGACCGAAGTACTTAAACCCGAGGTCCTCAAACATCATCCCGCCGTGCAAGCCAGCTTTGACGCCTTCTTTAATCTGGTGCAGTAAACGTTCCGTCGGATCACCCAACACCGGAACCTTGTTTAACATTTGGACGACTTCGCTTTTGACGCCTTTGTAAAACCTACCGCCGCGAAGTCGATCCAAGTAACTTGAAACGCCGCCAACCGGCGGGCAAATCGACATCTCGTTATCGTTCAAAATCACCAGCATCTTTGACTTCAAAAACGCAGCGTTATTAATCGCTTCCATCACCATGCCCGACGGAAACGCACCATCACCGATCACTGCCACACTATAGTTGTCACGACCCATAATCTGATCGCCGCTACGAAGCCCGACCGCTGTCGAAACACTCGCCCCAGCATGGCCAGTCATGAACAAGTCGTAATCGCTTTCTTCGGGGTTAGGGTACCCCATCAAACCGCCCTTGGTGCGGATCGTATGAAATTCGTCGTAGCGTCCGGTAAGTAATTTGTGAGGATAAACCTGATGGCCCGTGTCCCAGATCAAACGGTCTTTCAAAAAATCGTAAGAACTGTGCAACGCCAACGCCAACTCGACCACTCCCAAATTCGATGCAAAATGCGCAGCCCGAGTGCTCAGCAAACCGCACAGTGTCTCACGGATTTCTTCCGCGATTTGATTCAGCTGTCCCAATTTCATCTCATGCAACTGCATGGGGGACTGGATTGTTGGTAGTAGTTTTTTAGTCATGGCGATGACCTGAAAAATTCTGTTAAAACGAAGCGGTGTGGAAATGAGGCAAAGTGTTTTTTGGCTGCACCATCGATGATGAACAAACGAAGTTAACTTTAATGAGTACGGTTGATGACAAAATTCGCTAGGGCTTTCAAGGGAGCACCGGCTTCACCAAAAATCTCAATCGCTGCAATGGCTTGTTCGATCATGTCGTTGGCTCGCTGTTGGCTGGCTTCCTGCCCGATCACGGACGGATAAGTCTGCTTACCGGCCTGAGCATCTTTACCGGTTTTCTTGCCCATTGTTTCTGGGCTGCCGCTCAAGTCAAGCAAATCGTCAACAATCT
>CAZORR010000377.1:0-1538 GCA_964582115.1 uncultured Pirellulaceae bacterium | reverse complement strand
TATGGTGGAACGAGGTTGGCTCGAAGCTCGACAAAGAATCAAGCTTGGTGTTCTGGCTTTCTGGCTTATGCACCAGTAAGCAGTATCCGCTTTCGGGCAGTGCAAGGATTCAGGCAATGCAACAGAGCGACCCCACTTTTACACTCGCACCTTACAACGTGAACCACGACGCTGTCAACGATGCCGAACTCCGTGACGGAAATGGGGACAGAATAACCATCGATCGCAATGTTTTCTTTGACTTTGATTTAGGGCGACTGGTATCCAACGGATCTGCAGCTGGAATTAAATCTTACAACCAGCCTCAAGGAAAAGATGACGCGTTGGCTTACCAATATTTAGACAGAAGGTCGTACTCTTCTTCTCCGGGAGCCTATCACATCGCAGAAGGATCGTCCGAGCCAGTCTTTTTCAATCCTGAATCGTTTCAAATCATCTGCCCAGGTATGGATGGTGTAATTTCGTCTGAAGAGATGCCTGAGACGAACTTAATAGACGAAACTGGCGTTGATTCTGCACAAGACGACAACATCACTAACTTTTCTGACGGGCGCCTTGAGCGTTCTTATGGCGGTTAAACCTCTCTCGGGAAACGACTTGATTGCCTAACCAACTCATAGCTTTTGTGTGATTCCATGACTTCAAACTTCAATGATAATTTAAAACCAACTCGCCCCGGCTTCACGCTGGTCGAGTTGCTATTTGTGATTGCCATCATTGCGGTGCTGGGAGCACTATCGGCTGGAATTTTAGGCAAAGCCCGAAAGGACGCTCAGATCTCTGCGACGCAATCTCGAATCACTCAGATCGAAGCGATCATGCAAACCGTCATGGAAGACTTCGAAGTCCGCCGCATGCCGTTTCGTAATTCTGAGCTACCTGGAAATCTAACGGCTGTTAGAAACCTTCGTCGTCAAATTGTGGCGGGCATGATACTGGCAGAGTACCCCAGCGACGACGCTTCGCTTGGCCAGTGGCAATTACCAGGAGATGCGTCTTTCCTAAGTAACAGAAGAACCGCCGAAATGCTGTACTGGGGAAGTCTGACAGGAGCCGATGTTCCAGATCAACCCGGTGAGTTCCTACACTTAATCTTAAGTCGAATCGACATCGATGGCATTTCCGCCTTGGAATCGCTCGGCCCCAATGTCGTAGGTGATCCAGATGGCGATGGCTTACTAGACATCGTCGATGCGTTTGGTGATTCGATGGCGCTAGTGGCTGTCCAAGACACCGGCAGTCAGTTGTTAACACCGTTAGACCCAACGACCGTTCCGCCCTCCCTGCCAATCAACGAAATTCGTTTCAAAGCCGTTTCGTCGACCTTGGAGGAAATTGAACCGACCGTGGAAGCAATCCAATGAACCAGTCACCCATATCTTTTCGAGGTCTCGTCATGACGAAACCGAAAACCAAAACCATTCGCGGCATCCATAGCCAGCAACGATCAGGCATGACACTGATTGAGTTGTTGGTGGCCATCGCAATCTTGGTCATCATCGCCGCCATCTTGGTTCCGCAACTGCGTTTTGCCAGTG
>CAZORR010000376.1:0-1598 GCA_964582115.1 uncultured Pirellulaceae bacterium | reverse complement strand
TGTTTCGCGTGGACGAAGACACGTTTTATTGCCTCGACGACGTCTGCACCCACGACGGCGGGACGCTCAGCGATGGTTCATTCGAGGGATGCGAGATCAAGTGTCCACGTCACGGAGCGACGTTCGACGTTAAAACTGGAACGGCGACCAGCATGCCCGCGACAAAACCGACGGCTTCTCACGAAGTAAAAGTCGACGGCGAAAATATTTTTGTTAAACTTAGTGAGTAAGTCGTTTTCGCTCAGCACCACTGTCTGCAGCGAATAGATACTCAACCGAAGCCTTCAGCCCACGATTTTAGATATGGCCCTTCAAGAAGACCAAGTCCGCGAAGCACTGAAACAAGTGATTGACCCTGAATTGTTCGTCAACATTGTCGACCTCGGTTTGATTTACGTTGTTGACGTTTTGCCTATCGAAGGCGAAACCGAAAAATACAACGTCAAAATCGACATGACGATGACCAGTCCGATGTGTCCTGCTGGACCGCAACTGGTTGCCGAAACCAAAAAGTACGCCGGCGAAATTGAGTCCGTTGAAGATGTCGAAGTCAAAGTCGTCATGGATCCACCATGGACCCAAGACATGATGACCGACGACGCTCGTGATGAACTAGGAATCTTCTAGTCAAAGTCGCCTTTTGCTCCAAGGCTGGCGTTTTTTACGCGGTGTGTTCGTGGTAATGCCTTTAGGCTTTTCCCTCCGAAGTCGACTGGCTAAATCCCTTCGAAAACGGACAACAGAAACGTTTCCTTTTACAGCAAACCAAAAACGCGCGTCGCGTTTTTGGTTGAAAGCTCTCCAAAGGCCTCCGAAGTAGTGCCTCGGACTTCCGCCAAACAATCCGCCGTGTGACGTACTAAGGCTGGTTGATTCGGCCGCGTGCTACGCTTGGGAGCTGGCGACAAGTACGGCGAATCGGTTTCAATCAAAATCCGGTCGTCGGGAATCTTGGCTGCGATCTCTCGAAGTTCGCCCGACTTCTTAAACGTCACCATCCCCGCAAAGCTGATGTACATCCCCAGTTCGAGCGCTCGCTCTGCCGTACTCCACTGGCCGGCAAAGGAATGCAAAATCCCAATGATCTGTCCGTCACGTTGATGCTCGTTTAACATTTCAACAATATCCGCATCGCAATCTCGCATGTGAATCACCAACGGCTTTTGAGTTTCAAACGACAACTCGATATGCCGCGCAAACCACGTCCGCTGTAGCTCGATCGGTACCGTATCCCAGTATCGATCCAAACCCGTTTCACCAATGGCGACGACTCGCTCGTCCTGAGCCAAAACTTGAATCGCTTCCCAATCCGCATCCGAAGCAAGATGGCAATCGTTCGGGTGCACGCCGACAGCAGCGTAAATTTTCGGGTGAGTCTTCGCGAGTTCTAGGCATGCCTTGCTGCTGGCCAAGTTGGTTCCGATGGAAACGATGCCCTGCAAATTTTGTTCGTCAGCATTTCGTAGGACTTCATCCAGTTGAGATTCAAGTTGAGAGCTAGCTAGGTGAGCGTGGGTGTCAAATAAAGGCACGATGTTTGGAAAGCACTGCTGGTAGAGATGAATTTAAAATAGCTACGCCGCAGTGTAATCAGTACG
>CAZORR010000375.1:0-1645 GCA_964582115.1 uncultured Pirellulaceae bacterium | reverse complement strand
GCTGAAGTCCAGTAAAGCCCAGCGGCAGCTAATCCGAAAAAAACAGCCCCCATCCAAAAAACAGCCCCCATCCCGAATATTGCGAGTAACAACAACGGTGTTCCTCGATGCTTTTTCGGGATCAAGAAGAACGTGATGCCCAGCAACACTAAGACCAGTAGTAAAATTAACAAATTGGACACTGTTGACCTTCCTTTTGAATTGTTTGATTGGCGTGGCCTGATTTACGGTAATCGTAGTGCCGAATGCGTTACAGGTGGTATTCAGAAAATTGCTTTGAACAGAAGGCTTGAGATCCAGATAACGCCGAAGGTTCCAGCCATTAATGTTAGTAACAACCTCATTGAATTCGTGGGAGCAGATGGCTTTGGATTTCCAGAAACTCCATTTTTCTGGCTTACGGACATGATGACTGCTGCTTGCCAGCGTTCACCATTGGGTGTTGAGAGCTTTTGCTGGAATCGATCGACGACCTCGAATTTTAAGTCGTCGGATGAAACGTCAGATCCATAATGCAGCGAGTTAAAATGAACTGCGTTTTGCATTGCTAGGCTTGAAGCCTCTTCCGGGCTTCGAGTGAGGCGATTCGAAAACCCGATGACTTTGCTTTTGAAGTACCCACTCTGATAAAACCCAAATGATTTTGGGTGGTTATGAGACCAATTGCGATCGGTGGCGACCCACGATTTTGTCATATAGTCCATAGTGATTTTTGAGGGCATTGTGTCGCCGATCGACCAGTTCGCTAGAATCGACCCGCTAAGATCAGCCTCGTTTGCAGCGGGCGATTCCTTCTCCGTCTTGATTTCTTTAGAAGCCGTGTGGGTAAATTGAATGGCCAGCGTTTTGAGCTCTGGGTTGTTCGCGTCGGTCTCAGCTTTTGTGGTGGTCTTGGGGGTGACGACAAAAGTGCCTGCTGGAAATTGCCCCTCCAATTCGTTTTTAAAGTCAGTGATAAACTTCTCTGAAGACTGCCAATAAGTGTTGTCCGTGATTTGTATTTCGGTGGCGAGTTCAATTGGAAATTTGGTTTGCGGCTTAAACTGATTGTTTTCGCGGATGCCGTTGGCGATTCGAGCCGCAAATGATTTCGCACACAAACAAACGCTTGGGTAAGTATCTGTTAATGGCGTTGAAGGCGAATAGCGATATTGAGACTGGCGATTAAGTGCGGTTGTCGAGGAGTCATGAGGTTCAATAACAGCTGTTTCGCCGGTCTGTTTTGGAGAACAAGCCGTGCTTACAGCACTATCGGCGACAGCGCAGTCAGATGCCATGCTGATCGACATTACCAGCAGGGCAAAGCCGACCGGCAGGATTAACAGGCGATTTACACGTTCGGGATATATTTCAGGATGCATACCTAGTGGCCTTCCTTTTGAATGACTTGCATTTCGAGTTCGTCTGTTTTGATGTTAGTGGCCTCAAGATCACTTGCAGCTTGAGTGGGATGGTCTGCGGTTGTTTTTATTTTTTTACCTGCATTGACCTGGGAAACGACTTCTTGATGCTGTGGCGCCAATACTTGAATGGAGATTACAACGGCAATCATTGATGCCAACAACATTGTCGGGATCTCTTCCGATCCACCGTTGTCTGGAAATACGAGTAACGCGAAAAGCACAGTAACAGTTGCCGTTCTTAC
>CAZORR010000374.1:0-1652 GCA_964582115.1 uncultured Pirellulaceae bacterium | reverse complement strand
AACGGTTAAATTCTTTTGCATTCGTTTTTTGTACCAGCGCTCGGATTCGCAGGCTTGTCCAAGATGGATTTGTGGTGGTGGCTGTCGTGATAGCTGAGCGGTTTTGTTGGGTAGCTATCGTTTTATTTTGCGTGGAGTTTTGCGTGAAGATAGGGCCCCTCGCACGGCGATAGTGTGTGTTGTTCGTGTTTTTCATCGGCTGGATCGAGTATGCGTTGCAAATTTGGTAAAGCCCCTTCCAATAATTCACCGATTCTAGAAAATGTTCGGCTGATTCTGCAACAAGTGACGCGGCATCATTTTCGAACCCTTAACCAATCTATAGCTGGCTTAAAATACGCATGGACAATATTGTAGAAATCAAAGGTAGACAAATTCTTGACAGCCGCGGTAATCCAACCGTGGAGGTTGACGTGACGCTGGCAGATGGGTCGTTCGGTTCGGCGGGTGTTCCTAGTGGGGCCAGTACTGGTGCTCATGAAGCTTGGGAGATGCGTGACGGTGACAAGTCGGTCTACTTGGGCAAAGGCGTTTTGAAGGCAGTTGAGAACATCAATGGTCCTCTTGCGGAGGCTTTGGATGGTTTGCCAGCAACGGATCAAGGTGTGATCGATCAGACCATGATTGAGTTAGACGGCACTGATAACAAATCAAACCTTGGGGCCAACGCGTTGTTGGGTGTTTCGCTGGCGACTGCTAAAGCTGCTGCGATGTTCACCAACCAGCCGCTGTACCGTTATCTTGGTGGGGCCAGTGCGACTTTGCTGCCAGCACCGATGATGAATATCGTCAACGGTGGCGAGCATGCGGATAACAGCGTTGATGTTCAAGAGTTTATGGTGATGCCGCTTGGCTTTGAGCGGTTCAGCGACGCGCTTCGTTGTGGCTGCGAAATTTTTCACAACCTAAAAAAGGTGCTTCAGAAAAAGGGACTTAATACTGCGGTTGGCGACGAAGGCGGGTTTGCGCCGGATCTTGGTAGTAACGTGGAAGCACTCGATTTGATCATGACGGCGATCGAGCAAGCCGGTTATAAGCCGGGCGAACAAGTTCAGATTGCGTTGGACGTGGCCGCGACTGAGTTTTACGACAAGGACAAAGGGACTTATCGAATCGATAACAAAGACCTAAGCGGTAGCGAGATGGTCGACTTCTTGGCCGATTGGGCCAGTAAGTATCCCATCTGCAGTATCGAAGATGGTCTGGACGAAGATGACTGGGACACTTGGAAGTTGTTGACTGAAAAGATCGGTGACAAAGTGCAGTTGGTTGGCGACGATTTGTTTGTCACCAATATGACTCGGCTTCAGCGTGGTATTGATGAGTCGATTGCGAACAGTATTTTGATCAAGGTGAATCAGATCGGTACTTTGACTGAAACGATCGGGGCGATTCAATTGGCTCACCGTAATGGCTACACGAGTATTTCTAGTCATCGTAGTGGCGAGACGGAAGATTCAACAATCGCCGATTTGGCGGTGGCGATGGCGACTGGTCAGATCAAAACGGGGTCGGCGTCACGAAGTGATCGAATGGCAAAGTACAATCAGTTGCTTCGGATTGAAGAGCAGTTGGGGGCGGCAGCGGTTTATGCGGGACCGCAGTTCGCTAAGAAGGTTTAACTTCGTTGTTTGATTTAAATCGTAACCGTT
>CAZORR010000373.1:0-1657 GCA_964582115.1 uncultured Pirellulaceae bacterium | reverse complement strand
TGCCTCTTGAGCAACCGCAGGTTTACGAACCATTCAAATTAATTAGTATTCATTTCGATCCTTCCTTCCCCCCCAAACGAATTGATGGCAAAACAATGAGGTTTCTCGAGAACACGGAGCTGCTTCTCTCGCGACAAGAAACTGGAGAGGTGTCAATTCGCTGGAATCGCTTGTTGTTCCTGACAGCCTTGATCGGTATATTTTTTCTAGTGATAACTTTCGCTCACTCGAAGTTATTCAACACGCCGTTTCGCCCGCTGACCGCGCTGGCGATGACTGTCATAATCTTGACGACCTGGTTGACGATGCTTTATTTCGCCAAACGAAAGGTGGAGAACAAGCCGATGCGACAAGTTTCGACCCGGGCGATGTTCGCCGGGCTGACTGGAATGGCGATCTTTTTCGCAATTACTTCCTGCGAATCCCAAATGGATCGCCGCATGCACGCATCGCACCTTGAGCTGGAAACGCAACTTAAGTCGATGATAGGCCCTGAGGGAAAAGTTTCAGTCAATGGAAATCCGGTTGGGATTTCGATCCTTTCGGTCAGGTCAGATTTCAACGATGATGATCTTCAACAGATATTGAGCACCATCCAAGATTGCAGTGCATCTAAGGCTCCAATAAACTTTCTTGACCTATCCGGAACGCAGGTCACCGACGCTGGCGTAGCTCAACTAGTTAAATTTGCTGATTTGGATTCGCTCACACATCTATTACTCGACGGCACGTTGGTGACTGACCGCTCGATTGATTTCGTTCAAGGGCTAAGGAGCCTCATGGCGATCTACGTTACTAATACGGCCGTTACTGATGAGCGACTGCTGGATCTAAAACGGTCGCGGGATCAGCTCATCATTTCGCCAAATTCGTATCAAAAACTGATCCCTGCCACGCCGTCGAACTGATTGGTACTGCAGGGCATGCCTCAGCCCCAAGGGTTTGAAGACTTGGCTTATTTTGCACGCAGAAACAAAGATCGGCATCGACTTCAAGAAATCCTCGAAGATGTAGATTTACGCCCGAGATTTTGCGACAATTCGCTTACTGAACGATACGGCAAATTGCTCGGGAAGGCAGGCCGCGGCAAATGACAATACGTTGAACCGAAGTTCCGCACTTCGGGCAATGGGATGGAAAATCTAACCACAGCACTCGGTTAACTAAAACGTTATCACGCTTAAATGCCAAACAAACAAACCTTCCTGCGAGCGGATCAATTCCAACCCCATCCCGCTGATGCTGGGGCAATTCAACAATTGTTGAATGTTCGCCACTACTGCAGCTTCGGCGTAACGCCACGCGGCCGCGTATATGGCGTCCATGGGTGTCTTGCCGACTCCAACGTCGATGCTCTATTGCAACTTCCTGAACTCATTGAGGTGTCGGTGACGATGGCCAGCGTTGCGATCTTCACGGACAAAGGTCTCGAACGGCTACTTGCTCATCCATCGCTCAGGATATTTGGCTGCGCGCAAAACCCCGCTCTGACTGACCGATCCGCTGCATCGCTCCGTAAGGCGAGGCGAATGCAGTGGTTCTGCCTTAACGGCTGTGCCATAACCGATATTGGGGTTCAGAATATTTCCGAAAATGGCCAGTTATTAGGTTTGTACTTGGCCGGCACGCAGATAACCGGAGAGTGCGTGCCGTACCT
>CAZORR010000372.1:0-1675 GCA_964582115.1 uncultured Pirellulaceae bacterium | reverse complement strand
AATCACTGGTTAATGATTTCGCCACCGGCTCGAGTCAATGTCGCGATCAGAATGTCTTGATCAATCGCTTCGTTGACATAAGAAATATGACCATCGCAAAAAGCGAGATTCACTCCTCCGGGGTGGTCACTAAAAAGTTCGTTGTTTTGTGTTTCATTGATACCGATATCGAATCGCTGGTCAAACAGATTCTGTCCATTGATCCACTCTGACTGAAACTGACTATCGCGTCCGGTACACTCTCCGACCAACGCTGTGTTTGACAATCCATCGCGAATCTCCGCAGCCTCCACGGGCGTTTCGAAGACCAAAACACCTACGTGTTCTGGCAATGGTTCCGGCACATTAAAACCAACGCCGAACAAGCCTCCGTAGTCGGTGAAGGCAAGATTATCACCAGGATCCCACTCGTCGTTTTGATTTCTGTCGCCGGTCGTCATCCCAACCCGAATAGTCGTAGTGGTCGACGGACAAAGATAAACGGGCAGTACCGCGCCACCCGCATCACGATTCTCGATCGCATTAAATCGATGTTCAAAACTGATTTGCTCGAAGACCGCTTGCTGTTCAATAAATGGCAACAACGTGGCTGACCACGCCAACTGGCGCCGCGGCGCAGGCAACCGAAAATCGCACTCGATACAACCGGCAGGGAAAACCTGATGCGTCGCCTCGTGATTGGCCAACCCCAACCCGATCTGCCTTAAATTGTTCTGGCATGCCGTGCGTCTTGCAGCTTCACGTACCTGTTGAACGGCCGGTAGCAACATGCCAATCAGAATCCCAATGATCGCGATCACCACCAGCAACTCCACTAATGTGAAAGCGGTTCGATCGAATTTTACCTGGAAACGATTCATGATATTTCAAAACGTCCTTTGGCGTTCGCGAGTACTTCAAAGCTGCTTCTCAGGCATGGCGTTGCATACGCCAATAAACTACCTAGAAAAAAACTAAAGGCTCGACCTACAAACTAAAAAACGACTTCTTTTGTTTTTCGAAAGTTGAAAGGCACATGAAACCCTCACCTCTAAGACAATAGCGCGCAGCTCCGCCACAAGTGGATTGTTGGTTCATATACTCACTTCGTCCGTGTTCGTCCCTCGCAGAACAGCGGTCGACATCTAAAACTGGCAGGTATTCTGACTGTTGACTCTGGTAAACGGAAAAATGAAAAAGCAAGCACAACAGCGTCTGAACACTAAAAAGTCCAAACGATTCGGCTTATTTCATTTTGCCTCTTACGCTACCGCTACGGCCTTCTCACCCTTCGATGTTCGCTCGGGGCAATGGCTTTTAGATTCGTAGCGACTTGGACCTTGGTCGAAATAAATACGATTTGGGTCCGTCAATTACAGCGGCGGGGCCGTTTGGGATTTTCACCCAATTCCCTCTAACCGATCGCGAACAAGCAATCGATCACCAGCTTTGTGGAAGGACGGATCATATCCGACGCTGAATATGCGTCAAGCGAGAAAATTAACGCATTACCACCTTTCATTAACTCAGTTACTTCAAGGCTTGCCTTGGCGGATTGACGGCAGTGCTACGCCAGTGAAAATCTAACGTCGCCCCAGGTTACCCATTCGAATGCGAAGCCAATGCCAAACCAATCTCACATTTCTATTTCGAATGTTCGTTCAGACATCGCACTGCTGACCTTGGAGGCAGGTGA
>CAZORR010000371.1:0-1679 GCA_964582115.1 uncultured Pirellulaceae bacterium | reverse complement strand
CGGCGTCAATGATCGCCTGCATTGCTTCGATACTGAAAAATGCTGGCGCTGTTTTCGATTCGTAAGTGGCTGTTTTTTTCTGCGTTGAATTTGGCAGAGTCCGCACGATCAACGCATGCGGCTTGACGCCCTTAACATCGGCTGATTTTAAGGCCGCTTGAATTGAAGCCAGTGAAATAATTTGGTCTGCTTCAGCAAGCTTCGGTGAATACGTATCAGACGTGCTAGATGAACCAGCTTGGGTGGTGCCCACCGATACCAGACTTGCAACCAACAATGGTTGCTTCACGGCATCGGCAATCCAAACCTGTTCGTTAACAATGTGCCCGACCGTTTCGGTGTGAGTCCCGTTGCAATGCGGCGTCAGCGTCAAGCAGTCGACGTTGCAGACACCGCCAGTCTGAGTGTCAGCGACGAAGTCTCCCATTTCCAATGGCTTGCTGGTGGCTTTTTCAGCTTGGAAAAAGTTCGCCTGTGCGCCGCTGAAGTCAAGCGTGATCGCCAGAGACTTCGAACGACTGGTGTCGCAAGTGTAAGCGATGCCGTTGTGCTGAAAAGTTAGCTGCATGTTAAACGCTGGCGCTGCAAGGAGTTGACGTACTGGCGGTGGTCGAAAGGGCAGGGGAGAGCCGCCACCGCATTAGAGTTTCTTTTTAATCGATGCACCGTCCTTGGATTGCTGGACTTCAAAACCCGCGTCAATGATTTTCTGACGTAGGGCATCAGAGGCAGCGTAGTCCTTGTCCGCTTTGGCGGCATTCATTTCCACCAACCAGCCTTCGGCCTGTTCGAGCGTTGCGGATTCTTCTTCGGACGCAACTTCTTGAATCGCGTTGGCGATACCTTCATTTAGCGGGGCGATTGAAAGCACTGAGTTCATCTGTTGCCAGACAGCCAACGATTCGTGAGGATCCGGATGTGGACCGCGAACCCAAGGATGCATCACACTGAGGGCGTCCGAAATATTAAGATCGTCAGCCAGTGCACTGGCAAACTGATTCAGGACCGGATGCGACAGGTCGATTTCGGCTGCTTTGCCATCGGTCTTTGATTCTAGGTCGGCACGGAAGTCGACCAGCTTTTGAATCGTCGCCGCACTGTCCCGCAAGCCTTTAACAGTGAAGTTCATGTTGTTGCGATAATGCGATTTAATCAACTCAAAGCGAACGACAGCGGGTGACACAGGTTTGCCAAGTTTAACAATGCTGCCGGACTCATCTTCGACTTGAACGTTGCCGGAAAACACATCGCGAGCCGTGTAAAAGTTGCCGTCGGATTTTGACATCTTCTTGCCTTCAACAAACAAGAATCTCGCATGGATCCAAAAATTGGCAAACTTGTCCGCGCCGGTCGCACCGCAAGTCTGAGCGATCTCGCATTCATGATGCGGGAATTTTAAATCTTCACCGCCAGTATGAATATCGATCATGTCCGCGCCCAACAGAGCCCGCGCCATGACGCTGCACTCGATGTGCCAACCGGGATAGCCAGTCCCCCACGGCGAATCCCATTTCATGATGTGATTCGGGTCGGGCTTCCAAAGCATAAAGTCGCCGGCGTGTTTCTTTTGGGCTTGGTCGGATTCAGAAACCCGATCCCCGGCCCCTTCGAGAATATTCTCTAGCGAGTTGCCGCTGAGCTTGCCGTAATCGGGAAACGATTCGACGCTATAGTAAACG
>CAZORR010000370.1:0-1680 GCA_964582115.1 uncultured Pirellulaceae bacterium | reverse complement strand
ATTCTGCCATGTCCGAATAGTTAGCCAATTGGATCACCTAGGAAAAGGAGTTAAGAAGATTCCATGCGGAACGTGGCAAGACGGGTAACGTCCGCGACTACCAAATCGGAACAAGCGATCAACCACTTCTAAACCACGCGAAATCCGACTTCGCGTGCATCACATCGTCATTTTGCGTCTTTTAGCCACTGTGACATTCTATCAAATATCTCACGTGTTTCTTCATTTCGTGCATCTGTAAAGTAGTCTTGATAAAGCAAAACCAGTCGTTCCACCCCCTTCAACTCCATATATACCTGCAGGAGATGAGAATCTTCAACCGGGTCTCGACGAGTGTTTTCGCGAATCGTAAACCGTCGTACTTGATGAATGTGGTAGTTTGTGCCTCGCGAACCTGATGTCGGCTGAGTATCGATCACAATCGGGCTACGTGGCGTCCGCCCAAGCAAATGTGAAATTATTAAAACGACAATAACAACTAATAACACAATGCCCATGGGCGATTGAAGAAATCCCAAAACAAGAGCAATCAAAATTAAAATAGTCAAAAGCGTTGCCAACCAGTGCGTCTTAGGCCGCGACGGAACGAACGTAAGCTTTTCAGGTTCAAACTCAACCCGAGTCCATTGACCTTGCCGCTCATCATGAAAGCTAGTGGAGGTTTTCGTTGGCATGAATTTAGTTAAGCAAAACAACGATTGCGATTACGAACCGAAACGCCACCAAACCACGCGCAAGTCCATTGTCACGCGCACAGTTCCGTTATCCAGCAATCCGCCGCCTACAGTGTAGTCCATCAACTTTAACTTGGGGACATCGCCTTACCACGACGACTCGCTTGTGTTTTCGTCCGACGCAGCCTAACGATTTCCCATACCACGACAACTGCAAGAACTAAAAGCACTGTCAAGCAATGCCCCATGATGAAAAACGCTCTGTTCTGCGGGCAATCCCTTCGCCTAGATACCGTGGACACTGAAGTAACCGTTATTTTTGGCAACTGGATATTTACTGGCGACTGAAACACAGGCGAAGTGCTTTTAGGACCGTCAACAAGGCTCAAGAGTTCGTCGAGAGTTTGCTCAGAGATGTCGTTTGAACGATGGACGACCTTTTCCTTGTCAAAAACAGGCCTCGTTGAATAAACATAGTTCAAATCCCGATGATCTGGCTCTAAGTACAATCGTGAAATCCATTGGGTCAACGAATCAGACCGTTTGCGCCCCGAATCTTGGCTTGTATGCCCTGAACAGAAACGTTCTAAGCACCATTCAGTTGGTAGAATTCGCTCCGCAGTCCGAACCACCCCTCCATCAGCAATTACCAAATAGACCAACGATAACAACACAATCAAAATCAGTCGCAACCTCCGCATCCAAAACGAAAACACCAAAAACGCGACGAGACTTACCAAGACAACCGCCATCAGTATTGCAGCTAAATCGATAGCAGGTTTGGCCAAAACATAGCAGGCCACCGCGGCAAGAAAAACTAGGCCGAACATCGTCTTGAGCGATAACTTAGGCATGAGTTCCTTTAGCTAAATAACGGTCGCGATCAACAAGCCGGAACAAGTAATTCACCATTTAAAGGCCACACGCAAGCCCACCTTCGCGCGCATCGTTTTGTTACCTGCCACTTGTTCGGTTTCTAGCAATTTCTAACATGCGATGTTTCGAT
>CAZORR010000369.1:0-1712 GCA_964582115.1 uncultured Pirellulaceae bacterium | reverse complement strand
AACTTCGACTAAAAAATACCATTTGTGGTTGACATTTTAGCCAAAACTACTAATTTTACGGGCTTCCCATGTCCGATTTGACAGGGAAGCCACAGAACGAATCCATGCGTGAATAAGAATGCCAACGATCAATCAGTTGCTACGTAAGCGACGCAAGAAAAAACGGAAATTCACCAAAGCTCCTGTACTCGAGCGTTGCCCCCAAAAACAAGGGGTTTGCTTGCAGGTGCGTACCATGACGCCGAAAAAGCCGAACTCGGCTCTTCGGAAGATTACTCGTGTTCGCTTGAGCAACGGGAAAGAAGTCACGGTTTACATCCCAGGTGAAGGCCACAACCTGCAGGAGCACTCGATCGTGCTTGTGCGTGGTGGTCGAGTCCGTGACCTTCCTGGTGTTCGCTATCAGGTTGTTCGTGGTGCCCAAGATGCTCTAGGCGTCGAAGGCCGTAAGCAATCCCGCAGCCGTTACGGCGCGAAGAAGTAACCCTAAATCCGTTCCTCGGCTGGATCGATCCGGCCTACGAATTTGATTTAAGCACCAATGATTCATCCGTCATCTTACGGTGACACAGCGACACTAACCGTCGTCAAAACAATTTTTCACGCAAACCGTCTTTGACGACTCCGCGATCAACTCACAAACCATTTAGAAGAATTTGAAATGGGCAGAATCACCGCCAGCCGAACTCAACTGAAACCGGATCCTAAATTTGATTCGCTTTTGGCAAGCAAGTTCATTAATTGCCTCATGTGGGATGGAAAGAAAACCATCGCTCAAAACGTGTTCTACAACGCACTTGATGAAATCAAAAAGCGAATTCCGGACCAAGAGCCGATTCAGGTTTTCGAACAGGCTGTGGAAAACGTAAAGCCACACATCGAAGTCCGCTCAAAGCGTGTCGGTGGTGCATCGTATCAGGTTCCAATGCAAGTTAGCCGTCAGCGTCAGCAATCGTTGGCAATTCGCTGGTTGCTCAACGCCATTCGCGACAAGAAAGGCCGTCCGACTCACCTGACGTTGGCTGATGAGCTAACCGCAGCTTTCAACCGTGAAGGTGCTGCGATGACCAAACGCGAAAACACTCACCGCATGGCAGAGGCAAACAAAGCGTTCGCTCACTTTGCTTGGTAACAACCAAACCCAAGAAACCGCTTTGCTTCAATCAAAGCGGTTTTTTTGTGCGCCGAATTAAGCACAAGCCGTTTAACAACTGGCCCAAAGGCAAACAGCATCAGTAGTTTAACGGCAAACCGGAAGGCGACAGCGCCACCCGAACAACACCGATCCCAGCCCCCAACACCACTGATTGACTTAAAGCCCGAACCAAACCAAACTTCAGGCCTCAATCTAAATCCAGTTCTCCTCTGAAACTTAATTCCGAATCCCACTTCGAAGCCATGGCCCGTAAACTACAAAACGTTCGCAACATCGGCATCATCGCACACATCGACGCCGGCAAGACGACCGTCACCGAAAAGATGTTGTTCTTGTCCGGCGCCAAACACCGCTCCGGTAAAGTCGACAGCGGGACGACGACCACCGACGACGACGAAGAAGAACAAAACCGCGGGATCACGATCTACAGTGCTTGTGTGACCTTCGATTGGAAAGACGTTCACGTCAACCTACTAGACACGCCTGGCCACGTTGACTTCACCGCCGAAGTCGAACGCAGCCTCCGCGTGCTCGACGGAGCCGTCGTTGTTTTCAG
>CAZORR010000368.1:0-1760 GCA_964582115.1 uncultured Pirellulaceae bacterium | reverse complement strand
CTGAGACGCTGTTCTTTGACTATCACCGACACAACGGTGTTAACATTCGTGTATGCCGAATCTTTAATACTTACGGGCCGCGGATGCACCCGTACGACGGCCGTGTCGTTAGTAACTTCATTCGGCAAGCACTCGAAGGCAAAGACATTACGATTTTCGGCGATGGTTCGCAGACTCGTTCGTTTTGCTACCGCGACGATTTGGTCGAGGGGTTCATTCGGTTGATGGCCGCACCAGATGATGTGCGTGGGCCGATCAATCTCGGTAACCCTGGTGAGTATACGATCAAGGAACTTGCAGAGATAACGATCGAAATGGTCGGCAATAATAACAAACTCGTCTACCAACCGCTTCCACCAGACGATCCGACTCGCCGCCAACCCGACATCACGCTTGCCAAAAAACATTTGGACTGGGAACCCAAAATTGACATCCGTGAAGGACTGGCCAAGACCATCGAATGGTTTAAAACGATCAACGTGGATGACTACCGGCCACCAACGCCAAACTTTTAGTCGACGTCAAGTTTACAATCAGGCCGTGAAGCTATGTTTAATGATGACAGCTTCACGGTCGAAGGAATGGATTCTCAGTGGCTCCCGATCAGCAAATCTCTGACGCTCAAGTTTATGATTGCATTGTGCTTGGTTTCGGCGGCGTCGGCAGCCAAGCACTTCGTCATGCGGCGATGCAGGGTTGGAAGACGCTTGGGATCGACCAGCACGGCCCGGCGCACGATCGCGGAAGTTCCCATGGGCAAACTCGGCTCATTCACCAGGCCTATCCCGACGACCCTCGCTATCTGCCTCTGCTGGTACGGGCCTTCGGAATGTGGGATGAGCTAAATAAGCGGCATCGAACCTCGCCGGATATCAAGGAACTGCTAACTCAATGTGGCTCAGTGCAGATCGGCAAACCGGACAGCCCAATCATTCAACGTATCTTGAGCAGTGCTGGTAGCCATGACTTGAAGATCGAACAGTTCACCGCCGACCAAGTCATGCAGCGTCTGCCGATTTTTAAACTGTCAGATGATCTTGTCGGGGTGTTCGATCCGGGGGCTGGTTTTCTGCGGGTTGAAATTTGCGTCGCTGCGGCAATCAAACAGGCAGTCAAGTCTGGTGCCGAACTCAAGTCGGGGCAATGTGTCGACCATTGGCAGGCTCAGGACGATGGTACGATCGTAGTCACGACCGACCAACAAGTGTTCAAAACAAAACGACTGATCGTCGCCGCCGGTGCATGGAGCGAGCGTTTGTTGCCGGGCGTTGATTTAAAGATGAAAGTGTGGCGAAAACAGCAACAGTGGTTCCAAATTGATCGCGTGGACCAAAAATTGGTCAATCGCTTTCCGTGCTTCACCGCCCAAGACGAAAACGGCAATCAGTTCTACGGCGTACCAGAAATTGACAGCCTTGGCATGAAGGTTTGCAAGCACACCGGTGGACAGCCACTCGAGTCCGCCGATCAATTGGACAATGACCTAGATCCGGTCGAACTGGCCGAAGTAGAGGCCTTCATGAGCGACTACCTGAACTTTAGTCGTTCTCGCTTGGTGCATCATACCGGCTGCATGCATAGCATGACCGATGACGGTAACTTCGTCGTTGATCGGCATCCGGAAAATCCGAACGTTACTTTTGCTGCCGGGTTGTCAGGACATGGCTTTAAGTTCGCTCCCGTACTGGGAAAGTACTTAGTCGACATGCTACAAGGTGCTGACGAAGCAGAATTTGACTTCTTGAGGCTTCGGTAGCCCA
>CAZORR010000367.1:0-1801 GCA_964582115.1 uncultured Pirellulaceae bacterium | reverse complement strand
GCCATGTTGACACGCCGTTGAAGATGGACGTGATTGGCGGAAAAACGAATTATGCCTTAGAGATTCAAAAGAAGAACTAGTGGTAACTGGGCTCGCCAGAGTTTAGGTGTTTTAGATAACCACATCCCGAAGTCTGGCGAGCTTATCGTAATTAGATCCGTGTTGGTGATAGCCACGGTTTAATGGCCGATGAGCCGTGGCTATCGCCAACACGGCTAAAAAAGCGACAGCCTCTGGCGACTCCGGCTACATCAAAATGATACCGAACACTACGGTGCGACGGTTGTGATGTGTGGCCGCAGTTGTTCCAGGTCGCCTTCGATAGTTTCTCGATAAAACTTATTGAAGTTTTGCACGGCTGATCGCGATTTGGCTGGAGTCCATTGGCGGGAAAAATATGTAGTGCCCGCGCTGATCGACGACTGGTCAATATTTTTGGCTTCGCCGTTGATCGCTTTGGCGATACACCGGACATATAGATCGTGCGCGTGTTGCATTACTTTAATGTGTAGTTCATTCAGATCTTCATCGCCATTTAATGGTGTAAACTCGGTACCAATCAAATTTCCCGAATCGATTCCTTCGTCAATCCACATGACGGTGTTGCCAATCAAATGTATTTTCTTTTCGGCGAGGCACCAGTTGGTGCAATTTGGGCCCCCTTTGATGTACGGAGAAAGGCCTGTATGCAAATTTAAAATTTTGCCTGGTGCTTGGCCAAGCAACTTGCTTTTGATCATTCGCGTGCCAGAAACCACAACAAAGTCAGCCGCCTGAGCTGCCGTAAAATCAATGGCAGTTTGGTGGTTAATGTTTTCGACGTGTAGCACGTTTTGGTTGATTAATGAGGGGTGCCGATGGCGACACTCTGCTTGCATCGACTTCCAAGCTCGTGCCAGCGGCGATTGGAAAATCCGCTTGTAGATGCGAGAGAGTATGTTCTTGTTTCGCGACGGTCGTGTTTCCAAGATCACGCCTGCAACGTCGAATTTCTGTTGCAGCGAGTTTGCTAAAGCAATGTGCTGTGGTGAATTGCCGATCCATAACAAGAGTTTCATCGGCGCATCAACCTTTTTATTTTCGGCAACCAACCGCTAAGTCGCAACCAAGTTTTGAACCATGTTTCGTTGTAGACTTCAACGCGAGGCACACGGTAGACATCGTCTTTAGGCCAGTGGAAATCTCGTTGTTGCACTGCTAATCCAAACTGGTAGCCAACCACGACCGCTTGTTCGACTACTGCATCATTAAAGCTGCCAATGGGATAGGAGATGGTTTTCGGGAAGTGGCCGAGCTTTTCTTCAATTCGCATTGCGGAAACCGAAAGTTCTAAAGCCAATTCTTCGGTGTCTTCAATCGACGCCAGCATCGGATGCGAGACACTGTGAGAACCGACTCGGTGCCCAAGTTGAATTAGTTCTGCTAGTTGATCCCAGTTCATCATCAACTTTGGCATTTGAACGTCATCAAGCATGTCGCGAGCATGATCGCACACTTGCACACGCTGAAAATTCGGTAGATTTTTGATTGCTGGTTTTAATCGCTTGCAATATGCAATGCGATCCTTGCGTGTAGCTAGTGTCTTTGCGTGAAGTTCTGACGGTAAAAAATCGAATTGAATGTCAACCTGGTCACGGTTGGTGTTTAGGAATCGATAGTCCAATTGATGCGTCCATGTCATCTGGTTGAAATCGATGCAATCGGTCGCAACGTAAAAAGAAGCCTTGCAGCCATACTCCTCCAGGATGGGTAATGCGTGTGTGAAATTATCGAGATACCCATCGTCGAAACAGATCGTTGC
>CAZORR010000366.1:0-1810 GCA_964582115.1 uncultured Pirellulaceae bacterium | reverse complement strand
TCGGAATCAACGCCAAAATCTGCCGCTTGAATTGCACGGCTGGATCCGCTGAACCGTCATCCACAAAAGCCCCCGCCAACAACCATTTCGTATCGTTGGCACCCGTCACCCACGGACAAAACCCGTTCAGCACAAACCCACCTTCACATGATTCAGCAATCAACACGGGCCGTTGCAAATGCTGACCGCTGGTGGTCAAGTGCGAAATTCCTACCGTGGCCGAAGCTTCACCGCTAATCAACGACGGTAATCGTCGCTGCACGAGTTCATCATTGGCGGACGCCACGACTCGCTTGAGCGCTGCAATGCGCTGAGTCAAAACAAAAGTACTGGCCAAACAAGCTTCGCTCATCTTCAAATACGCCAGCATCAAATCATGAACGCTCCATCCAGTCCCGCCTTGCTCAACCGGCACGAACCAACGGTACACACCAGCATCGGCCATCCGCGTTAGCTGCTTACTGGGCCACGGCAAACGATTGCCCTGCGCGGCAGCCAATTGTTCATTTCGGTCTGACGCGAGTTTTTGACAAAACTCTGAAAATGCTTTTTCATTAACTGATTCAATCATCTAACTTTTCATCTTTCAAACATCTTCGAATAATCTGCACCGGGTGCAATGCAATTCGGCCCGTGCCATCGGCAATTTGATGTCGACAACTTGTCCCCGGCGCCGCGATCAAACTCGTCTTCGGCTCCGCTCGAACCGCCGGAAACAGCGTCAACTCACCGATCTGCATCGACACATCGTAGTGTTCCGCCTCATACCCGAACGAACCCGCCATCCCACAACACCCCGCAGCAATGATTCGCACTCGATTACCTGGCGGCAATTGCAGCATTTGAATCGTTGACTTGAGCGAAGCCAACGCCTTTTGATGACAGTGTCCATGAAGGCGGATTACTTGATTCGAATCAGCCTCACCATCGAACGATGCAAACTGGCCTTGGGAGATTTTTTTGGCTTCGACTTGTTGTTGAAAAAATTCATCAAACATCAAAACGTTTGACGCCAACTTTGCCGCCGCCGGTCGCAATTCGGGTCGCACCAATACCGGGTACTCGTCACGAAAACTTAAAATCGCCGACGGCTCGATCCCGACCAACGGCTTGTCTGCTGAAACCAAATCACCCAGCTGGCGAACATTCGTTTCGGCAAAATCACGAGCCATCCGCAGTAAGCCCTTCGACATCGCGGCTCGACCACTTTCGGCGTGGTCCGGAATTTCGACCGCCCAGCCCAATCGCTCCAGCGTTTCGATTGCTGCGACTCCGACTTGCGGATCGTTGTAGTTCGTGAACTCGTCACAGAATAAAAACACACTGCCATGCGAGCCAGCGTTGGGATGCGGCCGGTGCTGCTTAAACCAATTCGACAACGTGAATTTATCCAGCTTGGGCAGGGATCGTTTGGTTGAAAACCCTAACATTCGTTTGATCAAACCGCCCGTGACCGAACTGCCGATCAGCGCGTTGTACAGCCACGGAGCCTTCGCGGCCAATCCCATTTGTTTGGCAAAACCAGCGATTCGCTTTGAACGAACTGGTACACCGTGGACATCATAATACGCTTGTAAAAACTCGGCCTTCATCTTACCAACGTCCACGTTCGACGGGCATTCGCGTTTGCAACCCTTGCAAGACAAACAAAGATCCATCGTTTGCTTCAGGTCATCATTAGCCAAAACCGCCCGCGACCCCGTCGAGCCAGCCGTCTCCCCGGACACGCCATGCGTCAGCACATGCCGCAACATATTCGCTCGGCCTCGCGTCGAATCGGCCTCACGCTTGGTCGCCATATAACTCGGGC
>CAZORR010000365.1:0-1814 GCA_964582115.1 uncultured Pirellulaceae bacterium | reverse complement strand
TCCAACTCTTCCAGCGCCGCCGCACGTTGCTTGTGCCCCATCCGAACATCCCAAGCGTAAGGTAACGCGTAATTATGAAAGCCCTCGCGTCGTTTGTGAACGTAGATGCCAACATCGTTGATCAAGCAGTTTGTCGAACGCCCCGTATCGCTGGGCCGGACCCAAGGTAAACGTTCGTCAAGGTACCGGTACATGTCATCCAGGTCGACATCGCAGTAGCGATAAAAGTCTAGGATTTGTACTTCATTAAAAATTTCTTCGCTTTGCAGATCCTGAACGTCAAGATTTCGATAGACCGCATCGTCCACTTGGTGGTAGGCTTTGCGAGCGTCCATTACTGTCTGGTCGATTTGAACCAGATCAACACACGGTTGTTTAAAGAGGTCTTCGGTTAATCGTGTTTCAAAAAACTGACCTCGCGAAAGCCCCGTAAACAGAAACGGGATCTTCTTCTCTTTCGCTGTGTTCATGGCTAACGTGTAGATCGTTTTAAAACAACCTTGGCACACGTTGGAGTGGCGTTTAAGGCTGTCGACAAAGATCTCGTTCATCGCTGGCGTGGAACCGAAAACGTGATCAACCCCCAGCGTCGCAACAACTCGGCGGATGTTGGCTTTGGCTTGTTCGGAGATGTAACCATTGTCCAAGGTGAACGCGAGGACTTTTAACCCCATGTCGGCAAGTCGTCCCAACATGTACGTGCTGTCTTTACCGCCCGAAAGAAGCGCCATGCAATCGTATTCGCTTTGGTTGTTTTCTGATTGCGTTCGATCGGCGAGAATTTTTTCTAGATGAGTCAAAGGTTGGAACCAACTTTGAGCCTGATCGCGATACGATTCAAACGCATTGCATTGGTTGCAGACTCGATTTTGATCAAACGAAACGCCAGGATAGTTGGAAGCCAAACCGCACTTGGTGCAGTGGTCAATGGCTTGGTTTGTCGAAGTCGATCCGTAGGTGGTGACAACGGCCGCGGAGATTTCCGAGTGGCTTTGGAGCGCCGTTTCAATTGCACCCAGTTCAATTCGTGCACCACGAATTTTTACCTGCTGGTCCCGCCGTCCAAGGTATTCGAAAACACCCTGTTGGTTGATACGTACGATGTCGCCGGTTTGGTAAAGCTTGGATTCAGGGGCCTGCGGATGATCAACAAAGCGGCTGGCTGTTAATTCTTCGCGTCCAAAATAACCATTGGCCAGTTGGTCGCCGCTGACATAAAGATCTCCAGCAACGCCAATAGGAACTGGTTGCCGATGTTCGTTGAGCACCAACGCTTGCATATTTCCGATGGGACGACCGATAGGCACTGAAACAGAGGTGCATTTATCCGACGCCTTAATCGAATGCACAATGCAACCAACCGTCGCCTCGGTGGGGCCATATTCGTTGTGAATCATCAAGTCGGTAGAAAAAGTTGATGCGATTCGACTAACCAATTCAGTCTTTAGATCCTCGCCGCCAAGAATTAGTTGGCGTACTTTTGAACCCGGCAGTTCGCGGTTGGCCAAAAGACTTAAGTGTGACGGTGTCAACTTGATGATGTTGACGAGGTTTTCTTCCACAACATCCAACAGCGCGAGGTCGGAGCCATCCGAACGGCGTGGATAGACAACGACTTGGCCACCTGAAACAAGAGGGACAAAGATCGAAGTCAGTGTTAGGTCGAAGGTTAGTGGAGTGAATAGCGGAAAGATCAGTTCATTACCGTTGCCATAGTAATCGACGGCCCATCCGACGTACGCAGCGAGTGCGGCACGAGAAACTTCAACGCCTTTGGGTTGGCCGGTCGACCCTGACGTATAAAGAACATAAGC
>CAZORR010000364.1:0-1834 GCA_964582115.1 uncultured Pirellulaceae bacterium | reverse complement strand
CCATCGCCATTCCCGTCGTCGGAATAGATTCGCTGAATCAAATCTCTTTGAAAAGCAATTTCACCTTTGACACGGATCAACTTTCTTGGTGACAGCGACGCGAGCTTTTCAGTAACCGACTTTAGTTGCCGGTCGTTCAGCAGGTCTGGATACTGCGTCAGGACTTCCTCAATGGTTCCGTGCGCTATGCCACTGAGCGCCAGACCGTTTAACCCGTGAAGCAACGTCGATAATTCAGCTGCCTGAGGCCCAATCCCTAGCATCGCCAGCAGATCTTCCGTCACTTCATCCGCTGCATTCACATCCGCCATGCGGAAAACGTCAGTCATCAAGATCCAAGACATCGTCCGCATCTGTTGTAAATGCAAAAATCGAGCAGATACCAAGGCGTCTTTAAGCAAAGGCACATCCGATTGATGTTCTTCTGCTACCTGATCTTTGTCCTCTCCAAACATTGCCAACAGGTCGTCCTGGGAATAATCTTGTTTGAGTTTCAGTTCAAGCCCAAGGCCCGGCAACTGTCCGGCACGTCGAATGGCTTCGACCAATGACTCTTTCTTTTCTAGAAATTCAACCAGCTTGGGCCATTTTTCGTCGCCCGGACGCCAATCATTCCACCATGGCTCATCCGCTTCCTGCTTTCCAAGGATTTCTCCCATATTCAGATTTGCAAAATCGTGCTCAATCCACGCCTTACGATAGACTGGCCATGCTCGCTGATCTTCCGGCACCGCTACTGCATTTGCGGACACCACTTTGAAGTAGTCGACCGAAGGGTTGGGTTTGCCAGAGAAAAACCAAATGGCCAGCCCGACGTAAAAAATTAGAAAGCCAAGGAACGCGTAGCATCCGGCAATACAGGTCTTCCAAAGCAATGATCGATTCCGCTTCTTAGCAATCCGCATCATTTGAGCGACCGTTGCCGTTTCACCAAACTCGGCGACCAAATCGTCGACGCTCTGCCCTTGCTGCTGACCGTCGTGAAAATGAGCGATCAACTCGGTGGCGATCTGTGATTTTTCAAGTCGCCACAATCGAGTCGCTTTGACAACATCAGAAATTTTTTGTTGAGCGTTACTCGGCAGGTCCGATTCGGCGATTGCTGCACGCCAATTCAATCGACCTGATAAGTGCAGACGAATAAGATCCCTGTATGGCGTATGGCGAAACTGCTGCCACAATTGACTGTAAACGGATCGATCGGTGGCGCAGCGCCCAATCGAACGAAATGTTGGAAACCAATCAGCCATGAGTTGCTCCGATGTAATTTGAATTGCTTGGATGTTGTAATTGAGATTACGTCGCGGGGCAGAGTTCATCGCGCGAATCTTTTCGCGTCACTCCTAACGCACCCATCGCCTGAACCAATGCCGCCCATTGCTTACGATCGGCCTCAAGTTTTTTTTTGCCCTTGGCCGTCAAGCGGTAGTACCGCCGCTGCCGACCGTTGGAACCGGCTTTCTCTTTAGAGGCCACGATCCCCTTGGCTTCGAGGTTGTAGAGCATCGGATACAGTGTCGATTGCCCCAGCTTCAACACGCCATCGGTTTGACGGTTGAGCGATTC
Organism: uncultured Pirellulaceae bacterium; assembly: GCA_964582115.1. GTDB lineage: Bacteria > Planctomycetota > Planctomycetia > Pirellulales > Pirellulaceae > Mariniblastus. Next base: position 268 of record CAZORR010000364.1, on the reverse strand, counting down.
AACTAGCTCGTAGCCGTATTTCTCGCCTCCCGATAGCAACTGCATCACTGCCATCGGGCCGGCACCTCGCATCAGTTCTCGTTCAAGCTTCATGACTCTTCTTTCTACACCAAAACTACGCCATTAAGACTATGTGCAACATAGCTATTTATAGCATAGTGTAATCGGTCGTTAATGTCAAGGAAATAATAAAAAACAGCCACTCCTCGGAGGACACCACCACTTTGAATCGTCGAAGTCGATTTCAATAGGGTAAAGACGGGCTAGA
>CAZORR010000363.1:0-1874 GCA_964582115.1 uncultured Pirellulaceae bacterium | reverse complement strand
TAAACTGATCTGGTTTGGGGTAGATCTTCTGCTTCGTCAAGTTCGGATCGCGCGACCTTAACGCTGACGCAGTCTGGGACAGGCTCGCCGCCACCAACAACGACTGGTCCTCGTGAAGCGTGACGACTTTCATCCAGTTTAACAACGCAGCATCCAAGTTCCCTTGTTTTTGCTCGGCATTGGCAAGGATCAGTAACGCACCTGCTCGATTTTCAGGTTCCATGCCTTGGACAATTCCTTGCAGTTGCTTGACCTCTCTGGGGTTTAGCTGGGTTTGTAGACGCCACAGTTGAGCCGTCGCGAGATCCCGAATGCGCGGGTCTAAATCTCCCGCAAGTTGATCCAACGCCGCTGCAGCTTGTTCCTTTTTCCGTGAAATCAAACTCCAACCTGCCCCCAGTAACTGGACCGCAGCTTGATCGCTATTGAGCCAGTCGCTGGCTTCGGTAGCTGGTTGCACGCGATTGCTCCATGGCAACGGCATTCGGTTCATGAATCGAGTGTTAGGGTCTTGAGCGAGTATCGTTCGGAACTCGTTGATCGCCGCAGTTGAATTTCCAATCAGCTGATAGGCAGTAACCAATTTCGATCGTATGATTCGCTGAGCCCATGGGCGTTTTTCTTCGGCCAGTGCCTCGCGGTACTTGCGAATGGCTTGTTTGGTTTTGCCGGTCGCTGCCAAACGATTGCCGCTTTCGTAAGCCGCTGGCCAGATCGTTTGTAGTTCGACGATCAGCGTACTGTCAATTTCTTTAAGCGATCCATTGGACGAAATGGTAACCGAGTAGCCCAACCACTCCTCGATGATCCCTTTGCGCCGGAACGTATCGTCCGACGTCTTTTTCTTGACGACTAAAACATCTTCCGCAAAACCAGTACTGCCAAAGCAAACCAACCAACACACCGCCATTAATAAAGGCACCGTGTATCGCCATATTTTGTTAGTCGTGATCATCGATTGGTACTTTCCAGCTTAGACGTTTACAAAACATCCTTCGAAACAAAACTTAACCCAAATCAAATTCCCATACGGTCTGGTACGATCCGTGGGCTTCGACGTAGTCAAAGAACTGACGATAAAAATCATCCACTCCCAAAGTCGCACTATCGCCAATCACGACCAGTTTGCGGCGAGAGCGTGTAAGTGCCACATTCATCCGTCGTCGGTCCGACAAAAAACCAATTTCGTTGATCGCATTACTGCGTACCAATGAAATCACGACAACTTCTTTTTCGCGACCCTGAAATCCGTCGACCGTATCAATCTCCAGTCCCTGCCCTTCGAACAAGTCTCGCAACAAACGAACCTGCGCCGCGTAAGGAGCGATCACGGCAATGTCACCATAATCTACACCGGCTTCATGCAACTGTTCAACTTGGTGCAACACGAGCCTCGCTTCCTGAGGATTACGTTTGCTCAGGCCTTCCGGTTCGAGTTCTTCGTCCCAGTTCGCCCCCGCGGAGTCAATAAACGTGACGATTTGCTGAGTGTAGTAATCGTCGCGCACGTCAGGCAAATCGGCCAGCACGTGTTCTTTCACCGAGTCGTCGGCAACCAATTCACCGTCGTAAAATTGCTCCGAACTGAAATCCATGATCGCGCGGTTCATCCGGTACTGAACATCCAACCGCCGAGTAATATTGTCGCCCCAGAGTTCGATTTGTCGTTCCATCATGCTCTTGGCAAACCCTTGGTCTGCCGCTTCTTTGGACAGCACCGTGGGAGGCAGCTGCATGTGGTCGCCGGCCAAAATCACGCGATGGCAAAATCGCAACGGCACCCAACAACCGGGCTCGGTACTCTGACACGCTTCATCGATCACCGCCGTATCAAATTGCCGGTCACCGATTAGGTCTTCATTGAACGTGGTCGT
>CAZORR010000362.1:0-1884 GCA_964582115.1 uncultured Pirellulaceae bacterium | reverse complement strand
TGGTCGTTGCCATGGTCGTGTTACAAACCACAACCGGCACTGACCTGTCGGCTTTTGCAGCCATCTTGGCCGCAGCAGGCTTTGCCGTTGGTATGGCATTGCAAGGAACGCTCGGCAACTTTGCTGCTGGAGTCATGCTACTGATGTTTCGTCCCTTCAAAGTCGACGACTACATCGTTGTGGCAGATACCGAAGGCACCGTCGAAGAAATTGATTTGTTTACAACACGCCTCAACACGACAGACAATCGCCACGTGATCATTCCCAATGGCGAAATCTTCGGCGCAAAATTAGAAAACTACACGCGGAACCCAGTTCGTCGAGTCGACATCAACGTCGGAGCGGCCTACTCTGCCGATCTAGAAGTCACTCGTGCAGCGTTGAATCGAGCCGTCTCAGAAGTCGTCGCGGACATCGCTGCCGCCGGTCAAACCGGTGCCCCAATGCCACAAGTATTCCTCTCATCCCTAGGCGCGTCATCGGTGGATTGGCAAGTTCGCGTCTGGTGCAGCCCACACCTCTACTGGACCGTTCATGAAAAGCTCGTCGCAGCAGCGAAGAATCAATTGGACGCCGCCAACATCGGTATCCCGTTCCCTCAAATGGACGTTCATGTGGTCGGCAAAGTACTGGCCAAAGCAGCCTAAAAGAAAATCGATTGCTTTTTCACAGAAGCAAGCAAACAAAAAAGCCCGCTTTCAATTTAAGAAAGCGGGCTTTTGTTTTGAACTAACTCACGTCCTGAGGCTCCAAGTAACCTTAATCGTTACTATCTTTACGACTGCAGCGACACCAACGCTTTGTTGAATGTCTCGCTCGGCCGCATCGCAGCCGCTGCTTTATTGATACAAGGAATGTAGTAACCACCGATATCCATCGCTGAACCTTGAACCGCGTTTAACTCTTCCACGATCTTCGCTTCATTGGCTTCCAATTGATCAGCCAACGGACCAAACTTGGCCGCTAATTCTGCATCGGACGAACCCGCCAACTCACGCGCCCAGTACATCGCCAAGTAAAAGTGACTACCACGATTGTCCAACTCGTTCACCTTACGCGAAGGTGATTTTCCCGTATCCAACAGTTTGCCTGTCGCCGCATCCAGCGCCTCGCCCAACAACTTTGCTTTTGGGTTCTCGTTGACTTCCGAAAGGTGCTCCAACGAAACCGCCAACGCCAAGAACTCGCCCAGCGAATCCCACCGCAAGTGATTTTCTTGATTGAACTGCTGCACGTGCTTGGGAGCGGAACCACCGGCTCCGGTTTCGAACAACCCACCGCCATTCATCAACGGAACAATCGAAAGCATTTTGGCACTGGTGCCTAGCTCCAAAATCGGGAACAAATCCGTCAAGTAATCTCGCAATACATTTCCGGTAACCGAAATTGTATTTTCGCCAGCCTTGCAACGAGCCAAAGTAAACTTGGTCGCTTCCACGGGTGACATGATTTCAATTTGCAAACCATCGGTATCGTGGTCACCTAAATACTGTTTCACTTTAGTGATCAGTTGAGCGTCGTGGGCGCGTTGGGCGTCCAACCAAAATACCGCTGGCCAGCCCGTTGCCCGAGCGCGCGTCACGGCCAGTTTGACCCAATCACGAATCGGCGCGTCTTTGACTTGGCACATCCGCCAAATGTCTCCCGCTTCCACCGCGAATTCCATCAGCACGCTACCCGAATCGTCAGTCACTCGAACCGTGCCACTGGCAGGCAGTTCAAACGTTTTGTCGTGTGAGCCGTATTCTTCAGCTTTCTGAGCCATCAGTCCAACGTTGGGAACGGTGCCCATTGTGGTCGGGTCAAAGGCACCGTTAATGCGGCAAAATTCGATCGTTTCTTGATACAAACCAGCGTAGCTACTGTCTGGAATCACGGCCTTGG
>CAZORR010000361.1:0-1899 GCA_964582115.1 uncultured Pirellulaceae bacterium | reverse complement strand
GGAGGCTTTGGTGGCGGCTACGGCGGCGGTTCATTTTATCGTCCTGTATACTCGGGCAGTTTTGGTAGTGGCTTTGGCGGCTATGGCTTCTCACGTGGTGGTTTCTATGGCGGTCGTAGCTTCTATGGTGGTGGTCGCAGCTTCAGTCGCGGCTTCTCTCGAGGTGGCTTCCGCTATTAAGCACCCCTTCAGCGATTCCAGTACCGGTTTGGTGTAAGTGTTGGGTTGGCTGAAAATAATAAAACAAAAAAGCCACGCATTCGAATGCGTGGCTTTTTTTGTTTCAGTTTGGCTTGAATTCGGTTTCAGTTTTACAGAGCTTAACCGCTTGACCAAGTTGACAGTTAATTGGGGTCAGTTGTGACAGGGTCCATGACCTTGGTGTTGCGTTCAATCGCAAGCACGGTTGTTCGCTGTTGAGTTCCATTGCGATTGATGGCAACTACCGGTAGTACTTGTCGACGTTCTTGCATTGCCATGCGAATCGCAAACGTACCGTCGGATTTAACTTTTACGGGCTGTCCAGCCACCGTCACTTTCGTTCCTTCGGCAGCACTGCCGTGAACGACTAGGTGAGCATCAACTTGAAAATGAAAATGCTTGTTAACGATATTCAACGCTCCACCAAGTCTTTCAAACGATGGTGCGTAGACTTGTTGCTGTGATTTTGCTTCCATAACTTCTTGTAGGTCAGCCGTCACGCTTTCGTCCAGTCCGCCACTGAGCGCGAAGTAGCGTTCGACATCATTGGTGATGTCCGTCCAGTTTTCGTCTTGTTGTTTTTTTGCATTTTTGGCAGGCGTCACTTGATTGCTCTTGGCAATCAAATGAAACTTTTCTCGGCCAACTGCATAGCCAATTGACAGTCGCAGTGTTGCTCCAGGGGTCGGGTTCTGGAAATACCAGTTACTCACGCCACTGTGGATTTCTATTTCTTGGATCTGACGTTCGGCCGAGTTTATGCTGCCTCCCCTGACAACCTCCATGACTCGCAATACGGGCTTGGCGAGGTGCCACTGATTTCCGATTGCCACTTTCGCGCGGTCAACGCTGGCTTTGGTGATTTCCCAGTAGCTCTGCAACCAAAACGAATCCCGCACAATCACGACTAGCCGGTCTTTGGTAGGCGCTTGGGGTTGGCCGGCCGCTTGAGCTGCTAGTGCAAGATTCTTGCGATTTTCTTTCTGTTCCCGTTCTTGCCGTAGCTTCAGTGCAATCGCAGACTCGCTGGCGACCGATTTTACAGATCGTTGCCGAGTGTTTTTTGATTGATTAGATCTACCACCAACAGGCCGTATATTCGGCTTTTTGGCTACCGATCGTCGCTGCTCATTGCGTGCCACTTTCAGCAAGGCCTTCACAAGGTCGCTTTTTTTCATTGCGTGCCAGCCTGTGACACCATTTTTTTTAGCGAGTTGAGCTAATTCTTTGGATTTTTGAGCATTGAGTGAGGCTGCTGTGATCATCGAATCTCCCTGTGTTCAGTCAATGGAGTCCGTCCAAATACTGAAACCTAGCGTCAGCCGAAGTCCGTTTTCAGCTTCAGGTTAAAATTGAGTAAATGTTCGATGGGCTTATAAGATAAGCAGTGCCCGTTGCCGACAAACCCAGGAGAAGAGAAGTTCGTCACAGAGGATTGGGGGGGCATGTGACTGAGTTTTGTTGTTTGTTGCGGCAACATTGATGGTAATCGAATACCTCGTAATTGCAAGGAAATTCACTAACCGAGTCCTTGGAATATAGTTCTAAAGTGCTTGAATTCAGTAATATGCAACGAATAGGTGGAATGCGGCGGGCTATGGTTGGTTGGCGTAAAGAGACTGTCTTAGCTATTGGAGTGCTGTCGTAAGTGCGTTTGGGCCTAGGCTAGAACGTCAGGGCATTTTCTTTAGGTGTGCT
>CAZORR010000360.1:0-1916 GCA_964582115.1 uncultured Pirellulaceae bacterium | reverse complement strand
AGAGAAGCACGATCGGATCGTCGACCGACAGGCACAACAGGACAAAGCCGCTCAGTCTGCCACGACTCGATTCACTTGCTTGCAGCAGTGGGAGGTTCCGTACTCCGCGGGCAAGTACCCCAGCAGTCGCTACTCACTCGCGTCGATTCAGCCGCTTACCGGACGCAAGCATCAGATTCGTCGGCACTTCAATCACATGGCTCATCCGATCATCGGCGACACGACTTATGGAGACCGCAGGCACAACCGACTGTTCGCCCAACAACTTGACAGTCACCGCCTGTTATTGGCATCAACCAGCCTCAAGTTAACGCACCCCGTCACAGAAGATCGACTTACCATTACGGCGGGGCTCGGCCAAGCATTTGAGCAAGTGATCGAAAATCTGAACCAGGCTCAGGTTTGATTCCAAGGCGACTGTCGTGAAATCGCGATTAATTTCTTCGCGTTCTGGTTGGAGGAAGAACACTAATTTTCACTAATCGACACTAATCTATTAAACGTGCATGCCACGCTGGATGCGGGATTAGTGATAATTAGAGTAGATTAGTGTTCCGTTTTTCATGAACCAACAGCAGGTTGATTTCAAAAAAAACGCCAACCGAAACGGTTGGCGTAGAAGTTGTGACGTGATTGAAATGATATCAATCTAGTCGGCGATTTTGATATCGATCTTCTTTGGCAAGACGCATTTTGCTTTTGGCAAGCTGACGTTCAACAATCCGTGCTTGAACGAAGCGGAAATCGCTTCGTTGTCGACTTGCTGCTTGAAGCCAAACTTGCGGCTGAAGGAACCGTGGTCGCGTTCGTCACGCAGCGAAGTTGCACCTTCGTCGAGTTCGACAGCTTCACGTGTACCTTCGATTTCAAGTTGGTTGTCATTCATCTCGATGCTGACGTTGCTCGGGTCCACACCCGGCAACTCCATCACGAGTTCATAGCCAGTGGTCGTTTCGTTGACTGAAACTCGAGGCTTCCAATCGGAGGCTGGTTGAGTTTGGTTGCGGTCTCCGAAAACGTGATCGAAGATGTTGTCGACATCAATTTGAAAATCACCAAAAGGTGTTGAAACGCGGTTGTTGCGATGATTGATCTTCATAGTTTGCTCCCAAATGTTGAAGTAAAGAACCTGAGTGACGGAATGTCACTGTGGCTCGAAGAATCAATACTCAGTAACGCAACCATCGTGCCAAAGGCGTTCACTGCCGCACAAGTGGCTGCAGTTCATGTGTTTACACCAAATGCAGGACCTTCGAGTATCTATGCAATGCACTGCCAGGTGGAGGAGATTGACAAAATTGCAGTCGCTCAAAGTATGCTTGTTCACGCTTGAGCAGCCTGTTCTACGAGGTGCCAAGTAGTCAATCTACTGCTAAGATGATTTGTTGACGGTGAAGTTGTTTGGTCGCAGTGTGGTTGTCCCTGTCAGTCATTCGGGTTTGATCGACATGGTAAACTTTTTTACGTTTGCGTTTTGTCTGAACCATAAAACAATATCATCCGTAAATCGATTAGTTATTACTGGAATATGCCAGCGGTTAGTTGTATAGTCAGTAGAGTGCGCCGTCGATTTGACATCTCTGTGACATCAAACGTACATCCATCAGTTATTGGAGCATTGCGACGAAAGTCGATAAAAACTGTGCTGATGCCTGTAGGCTGGTGTTTTAGCAAGTTCATATCCACTTGGCCCGAGACTTGCTTAAGAGTGTATTAGAGCAACTGAGTACTAGGGCAAACTTGAGTCTTGGTTGCCTTAGAACGTCTTTATCCCCCTGGTGAGACATTTTGTGTTGAGCCAAACCTTTCAAGGAGAATCTGATGAAACAATTCTTAATTTTATTCGCGGCTGTCTGCGCAATGACTTTTTTGGCCGGCCAGGCTAACGCCCAGTGCGGTGGAGGCTTTGGTGGCGG
>CAZORR010000359.1:0-1949 GCA_964582115.1 uncultured Pirellulaceae bacterium | reverse complement strand
TTAGTCTTTACTAATAAAAAATGGCATCAGATCCCAGCCGTTGGGCATCGCAAGTTCGCTCGCTGCGGCGTTTGCTTCGTGATACTGATCATACGAATCGGCATCGATGCCGGAACCGCAAATTGTAAACGGGACGTCCCCGTGAGTGTGAGTCTTGGTGCTCAAGTAGGTGGGATGGTCAGGGGTTACCAACAATCGGTAAGGTTCGCCTGTTTTTTCAAGGTGCGCTAAGATTGGCGCGACGATGTCCATATCAATTGACTCAAGTGATGCAATTTTTTTCTTTAAGTCACCTTCGTGAGACGATTCATCTGGCGCTTCGATATGTACGCAAACCAAGTCGTACTTGTCGAGCGCTTCGATCGCGTAGCGGCCTTTGGCTGCGTAATCAGTATCGGTGTAGCCAGTGGCTCCTGGTACCTCGATGCGATCCCAGCCAACCAATGCGGCGAGCCCTCTTAGTAAATCGACGGCGGTGATCATGGCTCCTTGGACTCCGTGCAAATCCGCAAACGCGGTCAGGTCGGGGCGTTGGCCCATTCCCCACAGCCAAACGTTGGTCGCCGTGGGTTTGCCGTCGGCGGCGCGTTGTTGGTTAACGGGATGATTGGAAAACCATTCAGTTGACTGTTGCATCAAATCACACAGCAAATCGCTGCCGGGACCGCGTGGGAAATCGTCGGCAACGGACTTGTCGGATAAATCGTGTGGCGGTGTCGCTCGAGTATCTTGAGAAAACGGAGCGGCACTGCCCTCATTGGGCCGGTACATCAACAAGTTGCGGTAGCTGACGCCGGGGATGAACTCAAGCTGACCGTCGCCGACGTTTTCTTGAGCGGTCGCCAATAGTGCTTTCGCTTCCGATGACGAAATGTGTCCAGCGGTGAAACTGTTCATTGTTTGGTCGACAACAGAGACCAAGTTACAACGGACGCACCAATCGTTTTCTCCAAGCTCGATGCCTTGTGCGGCCGCTTCAAGCGAGGCTCGACCAGTGTAATATTCAAGCGGGCTATAACCGAGCAGGCTCATGTTGGCGACGCTGCTGCCTGCGGGCAAATGAGATGGCGTGTGGTTGGCTCGTCCGACCACGCCGCGCTTGGCAACTTCGTCCATCGCTGGCGTATTGGCGGCGGCGAGTGGAGTTTTTCCGTCCAATTCCTCGCGGGCTTCATCGGCACAGCCGTCAGGAATAATAATGACGTATTTCATGTGAAAACTTTACTAGATCGATTTCAAAAGACGGGGTGGTTATATAAATCAATGTAAAACGGCTGAACAACTAATGCCCTAGGATTGCTCGGACTAGGTAATAGCCGGATCCGTATCTGGCTGCTGTGATTGCTATTAGTCTAGGATTCTAAGTCTTTCAGGAGAATCACCAACGGTCGCCATTTTTGAAATTTGAATCATGGCAGCAGCCGCGGCCGATTCCTTGGCTCGGTGAGTCATGATAACCAGAGGGATTGTCTGTTCCAGGTTATCGCCGGATTCATGTTGGATAACGGAAGCGATCGAGATCCCGTGGTCGCCAATTTGACTGGTTATCTGACCTAAGACGCCCGGATTGTCGGAGACATCAAAACGCATGTAGAAGCGTCCTTCTAAATCTCCCGGCGAGGCAAACTCAACTCGTTTATTTCCATCGGCCCACAACTTAAGTGTATTAAATGTTAAACGAGTTCTGCCAACAGCAGTGTCAATCAAATCGGCGACGACTGCGGAAGCCGTCGGCATTTGACCAGCTCCTTGGCCATGAAAGAAGACCGGGCCAACCGCATCGCCAACCACCGAAACCGCATTGAAGTTAGCTTGCACTTCTGCCAATGGCTTACCGGCTTTAATCAGCATTGGACCAACGCACAGTTGAATGCTGTTTGCTTCGTCGACCAGTTTCGCGTAGGCAATCAATTTAACGCGATAGCCCATTTGTTTCGCAAACGCCATGT
>CAZORR010000358.1:0-1990 GCA_964582115.1 uncultured Pirellulaceae bacterium | reverse complement strand
TGTCTTAACCAATTTCTTGAGTGCCAACGCAATAGTAGCCAACTATGTCACTAACCAAAAAAGAAATCGTAAGAGCCATCTCCGAAGAAACCGGTCTAACTCAATCGTTGGTCCGGGAAATCGTCCAAAAGACGTTTGAATCGGTTCTTAATTCTCTGGCCGATGGCGAACGAGTGGAATTGCGAAATTTTGGGGTATTCGATCTTAAAGTGCGTGCAGCTCGACAGGCTCGCAACATTTCAACCGGCGATTCCGTTCAAGTTCCCGAGAAAATCGTCGTTGCCTTCAAACCGTCGAAAGAAATGGAACGCCGAGTGGCCGCCAGCGGCAAAGACAATCGCTTCGAGGTGTCTGGTTTTATGCCTAACGCTCGCCAAGAAATCAAAAAACAAGCTAATTCGGAACGCGATCCCGACACAAAATAGCTAAAATATCTGCAACGGCTTCGCTTGCCATCGCTAATTTTCATCTGAACCAGTCATTTACTTGCCTTCAGTGACTTTGGCTTTAACATCAGCGTCTTGGTGCCGTTCAAATTCATTCTTGATCCGTGACGAATTACTTCGACCTACTATGCAAAACATTTTTCGCAACCTTCCTTCGGTAAATCAACTCCTCGAAAGCGAGCCACTCAAGAAGCTCGTTGATTCCGTTAACCATACCGTCGTGGCCGACGGGGTCCGCACTTTCCTAGACGACTTTCGTCAGCAAGTGACAGATAAAGCCGGCGAGATCAATGTTCCGAGTCCTCAAGAGCTGGCGAGCTCCATCGCGGACTTTTTAAAGGCCGAAGAAATCCCCTACCTTCGAAAGGTCATCAACGGCACCGGAATCATTTTGCACACCGGTCTAGGCCGAGCCCCTTTGGCTGCGCAGGCGATGGAAGCAGTCGCCGATATCTCTCGCGGCTATGCCAGTGTTGAGATTGACCTCAAGTCAGGCGGTCGAGGGCAGCGTGCCAAATCAGTTGAACGCTTGCTCTGTGAATTAACGGGTGCCGAAGCCGCCGTCATTGTCAACAACAATGCCGCCGCAACCATGTTGGTTTTGTCTGCCATGGCTGCTGGCAAAGAAGTGATCGTCTCGCGAGGGCAGCTAATCGAAATCGGCGGCAGTTACCGCTTACCCGATGTCATGGAGTGCAGTGGCGCGAAACTACGTGAAGTAGGAACCACCAACAAAACGCACGCTGCCGATTACGAACGTGCGATCAATGAAAACACCGGTGCGTTGCTCAAGGTTCACCCTAGTAATTTCGAAGTCGTTGGATTCACCAAAACCGTATCCACCAAAGAAATGGTTGCCATCGCTCATCAACACGGCCTGCCCGTGATCGATGATGTCGGTTCCGGCGCATTGATCGACTACGCTCAATTTGGATTGATGAACGAACCGGTCGTCAAAGACAGCCTGCAAGAAGGCGCAGATGTTGCACTCTTCAGCGGCGACAAACTAATCGGCGGTCCACAGTGCGGCATCATCGTTGGCAAATCAAAGTGGATCAAAACGATTCTGGCCAATCCTTTGATGCGAGCCATGCGGGTCGACAAAATGACCTTGGCTGCCCTTCACGCTACGTTGTTGTTGTACCGAAATTCGGAAACCGTCATGACGCAGGTTCCAATCTTGCGAATGCTATCGATGCCAATTGCAAACTTGAAAATGCGAGCCGATAAAGTTGCGACGCAGATCACTAGTTCGAGTGTGATCGGCGATTGCGAGGTGGTCGAGGACCAGTCAATGCTAGGTGGTGGCAGCCTGCCCACCCAACAGATCCCAACTTGGTGCGTGTCTATTTCGGCAAGCAATGGATCTATTGATTCGTTGGCAGAAAAGCTCCGCAAAAACGAACCCGCGATCATGGGCCGAGTCCAGAAGGATCGGCTGATGCTGGACATGAGAACGATTGACGCTTCGGAAGACTCGCTACTGGTCGAGGCTTTCCAAGCAATTTCTTAGAGCCCTTCAGCCGTTGTAGCTGGGACCGCCA
>CAZORR010000357.1:0-1997 GCA_964582115.1 uncultured Pirellulaceae bacterium | reverse complement strand
GAAACAGGTCAGCTGACGCAATGAACCACCTATCCGATTCAATGTAAAGCTGTCCGCAGCCATTCAGAGCGAAGCTGCGGCAACAATTCAACGCAAAGCCACGAAGGCGCAAGAACGCAAAGAACGTTTACGAGTGACTCTTTGCGCCTTAGCGGCTTTGCGTTAATCGTCACGAAATCGTTAGCGCTTTCGAAATTGCTAGAGCTCTCTTTCCACTGATTAAAGCCGACAATATGGGTGACCACAAGCTGGAAGCACATGCCACTTTACATCGTTGCCTGACGGCATGGCGTCGGTATTACCTAAAGGCTGTGACTGTCGGGTTGTAGCGGTTGTTCTATCTAGCTGGACGTGGACAGTAGGATTTCACTCAGTTTTGATTTCTTGTTCCGACCAAGTTGTCGGCCAAAACCTAGGGTTCGAGACATTCTCACCCTCGCCTCCTTCTGTAAATTTCCTTTTCAGATGAATCAAGAACCACAACGCCAGATCCAGCAAGAAAACTCATGGAACCGTTTGACCATGAAAACGTTCGATGCATTGAGCATTGTGTTGGGTTTGTATCTATTGATCAATTGGATCCCAGCAACCAATAGTAAATCAACGATCATGATTGCCTTAGTCGCGATCGGGTTGTTCTATTTTTCGGCAGAGTTGGTCGGTTTGTATCGAAACTGGCGCGGGATCACGTTTAACAAAGAAGCTGCGACTGCGCTGTTGGCCTGGTCGGCGACTTTGGTGTCGTTGAGCGTACTTGGTCAGCTGAGTATTTATTCGACTGAGTTGTCGAGCAGAAACTTGATGATTTGGTTCGCGATCACGCCTGCTTTGTCGTTGGCGGTTCGAATCGCCAGTCGTTGGTACGTTCGCTGGCGACAACGCAACAATGTGAATACTCGAAACTATGCGGTGGTGGGGATCAACGATTTAGGACTTCACCTGGTTCGCAACGTCAATACGACGCCCGAATTGGGATTGAATTTTTTGGGATACTACGACGATCGAATTAGTGATCGGACGGTCGAGTTGCCTGACGAAGCATCGATGAAACTTGGTAAATTGGATGAACTTCTTAGCGCGGCCAAACGCGGCGACGTTCAAGTCATCTACATCACATTGCCAATGCGAGCCGAAGAACGAATTCGAGGACTGATTGAAGCTCTCGCAGACACCACGGCATCGGTCTATATCGTGCCTGATTTGTTTGTGTTTCAGATGCTCAACTCGCGTTGGACAGACATTCAAGGTCTGCCCGTGGTTAGCGTTTTTGAAAATCCATTCTACGGCGTCGATGGTACTGTTAAACGCTGCGTTGATTTTGTGTTGGCTGCGATCGCTTTGTTGTTTGCCGGTTTGCCGATGTTGGCAATCGCCGCTGCAGTTAAGCTGACATCGCCCGGCCCCGTGATTTTCCGTCAAAAGCGATACGGCTTGGATGGCAAAGAGATCTGGGTTTGGAAATTCCGTAGTATGACCGTTCAAGACAATGGACCGGAAGTCAAACAAGCGACCAAGAACGATAGCCGCCTGACTTCCATCGGTGGGTTTTTGCGGAAGAGTTCGTTGGACGAACTACCACAGATCATCAATGTGTTGATGGGGCAAATGTCGCTCGTAGGACCGCGGCCTCATGCGTCGGCTCACAATGAGTTTTATCGAAGCAAGATCGACGGGTACATGTTGCGTCACAAAGTCAAACCGGGCATCACCGGGTTGGCTCAAGTCAACGGCTGTCGTGGCGAAACGGAAACGCTTGATAAGATGGAAAAGCGAATTTCGTTTGACCACCAGTACATTCGCGAGTGGTCACTCTGGTTGGACCTGAGCATTATCGTCAAGACGTTTACCGTGGTTTTCTCACGACAAAACGCTTACTAAACGACAAAACACGGCTGATATTCGGTAAAAGTGTTCGAGTTTAACGCGATCGAGCGATGGAATGCGTTTTCTGCCATTCTAGCGATGGTAAGGCTAATTTTTGGCGATTAAACTGTTCG
>CAZORR010000356.1:0-2015 GCA_964582115.1 uncultured Pirellulaceae bacterium | reverse complement strand
GCGCCTTTGCGTGAGAAATTCCACGCTGCGATTTTCTTGTTGTTGATTCGAGTTTTCTTTCGCGTCCATTGGCGATTCTTCCAGTCCGTCTTTACCGTACCAGGGTGGGAGACACGTTTTACTCTTGGCCGTTAAACCAGTTTGTCAAATCCAGACAGGCCAATGGGTTCTCGGCTATTGTAGGGTTCGCCGTACTTAACACCGATCGACTTGCCCCAATAAGCCGCTTCGATTTGTAGCTGGTCCAGGAACGAAGGATCCATCTGTTCGCGGCCGGTAACGAACTGACTTTGAAAGCAACTGATCGCTGCTAGTTTTTGTTCCCAAAACTCACTGATATCCAACACGAAAGCTGGGGTCGCGTGCATTTTTAGATGGACGCAGTAATAGTTGAAAATCCGCTCTGGATGAAACCGCTCGCCCGGCATGTCTGTTTTTGATAGCTTGGCCCAAAACCGAGCCGCATTGACCAACTCGGTAGCTGCGACGTGGTCAGGATGAGCGTCGATCCAAAAGGGCGCAAACAACCAACGAGGACGAGTCAGTCGAATAACACTAGCAAGTTCTTTGCGAGCGGCCAGAGTTGCTTCAAGGCTACGGTTGATCAACCCAAGGTTGCCTCGCCAGCTGAGTTGTAGAATGTCGGTGGCTGCTTGGGTTTCGGCGGCGCGTATTTCTAGCGACCCGTGCGGTGTCGGTTCTCCTGAAGTCAAATCAAGCACGCCGACTTTCAAACCTTGGGCCAGCATTTTCAGAATACCACCACCCATTCCAAGTTCAGCGTCGTCCGGGTGTGGCGCGATCACGAGGGCATCTAAGTGGATCGGATTGTCAATACATTTTGTCATGGCAGATTAAACCTTTGAACGAGCCTTTAAAACGGGGTCTTTCGCCAGCGGCAATGAAATTGACTTTCCAATTTCCGCAGCTTTGTAGATCGCCAAGATAATCTCGACGCTTTTACGGCCTTCGGCACCATCGATCACGGGTTGGCCGCCGCTTTTAATCGCTTTGACGAAGTCTTTAAATTGCTTTGCATGCGCCGCATGGCCAATCGCACTCGGGTCGGCCGCACCACCGCCGGTGTCGGTCATCGTTTCGGTGGCGGCCGCGATTTTTTTATCTTGGGCTGTCATCTTGGCGAACTCCCAAGTCTTAATATCTTCCTCTTCAATCACCGCTGATCCATGGCTGCCGTGGATTTCGATTTTCTTCAGCATCCCTGGGAACGCCGCGGTGGTCGCTTCGATCACTCCCAGCGCACCGCTTTTGAAACGCAGCGTCGCCGTGGCGACATCTTCGACCTGGATTCGATCATGAGCCAGCGTGGCAACGTTTGCCGATATTGATTCAACCGGGCCCATTAGCCAACAGAGCAAATCTACATTGTGGATCGCTTGGTTCATCAACGCCCCGCCGCCATCCAAATCCCACGTGCCTCGCCATTGTCCGCTGTCGTAGTACTCTTGCGTGCGAAACCACTTCACGTAGGCATCGCCGAGCGTCATCGTGCCGAACTTGCCGGCGTCGACCGCTTTTTTAAGTTTTTGGCTGGCGTCATGAAAGCGTGACGGAAAAATCGTCGACAGCAACACGTCGTTCTTTTTGCAGGCGTCAATGATTTTGTCGCAACGTTTAAGCGTGATCTCTAGGGGCTTTTCGACCACCACGTGTTTGCCCGCGTTGGCTGCAGCGACGGCGGGTTCTAGGTGAGCACCACTAGGAGTGCAAATCGTGACAACAGTGACTGCTGGGTCTGCCAGCATCGCGTCAAGCGATTCGTAGGCTTTGCAACCTTGTTCGTCCGCAAACGCTTGTGCCGATTCCATTCGACTGGAGCAACAGGCAACCAGCTTCGCACCTCTAATTTCAGCGATTGCTTTCGCATGAAAACGAGAAATCATGCCACAGCCAACGATACCAAACCCAATCATATTCTTAATCCAATCAAGGAGTTTCGCCCAACAGAATCATAACCGTAAATACGAACATGCTGTAGAAATTCAATAAAAAGT
>CAZORR010000355.1:0-2025 GCA_964582115.1 uncultured Pirellulaceae bacterium | reverse complement strand
GAACGCACCACGTAAAAAATGTCAGCCTGTGGAGCTTCGCTCTAACTAGCGATTGTCAGGAGTGGCTAACAGTTGGTCCAAAACGTTGTCCACGAAAGTTCGGTCGCGAGTCAGACCTAGATGGTCTGTCGACAAAAATGTTTCGTCAGTCCACGGGATGGTTCGCTGCGGTCGTTGTAGATTATCGAATTGCGTTTCAGCAAGCGCGCTGGTGCGAGTGACGGTTCCATCGCCAGCAGTTTTGATTTTTTTCGTGACTCTACCGTTGCTTGAATTAACCTGCAGTTGATGCAGCGTTTTCTTAGCATCACCTGCGTATAGATGCATTTCCAAACCAACAGGTAATGGTGATGGAACATCCAGCGCTTGGTGTAGTTGTCTTGCACGTGTCAAACATTTCGCTTGGTGGTCCAACGCAATTTGCCGACGTTGTTCAACCGAACAATTCGGCATCAACCTCGCCAGCACGCGATCTTGACGATTGTCGGCCAATCCCCAGCCCAGTTGCTGCCATGTCTGTGGCGATAAAATATCCGGGCCGCTGCCGTTTTTGTAGACCAGTGGTAGGTCTTCGCTGCGTGGGAAGAGCTGGTAGGCTGCCGGCATGGTTCCAATGACTGCTGGCGGAAACTTGGGCATCGGTGGGGCAAGCCGCAAGCCGTCTTTCATTTCCATGATCGCTTGCGTTGAACCGCGATTGGGTGTGCCCACAATAAATACGCGGCCAACTCGTTGGGCGCCTTCCCAAGTTAGCACGGGCAGCGAACCATCGTCCGGAAGTGGTTGATTGCCGTAACGCAAATAATATCTTGCCACCATACCGCCCATCGAATGAGCGACGATGTCAAACTTAATGTTTGGGTTTTCGATTCCATATCGCTCGAGATACTGTTGCCGCGTGTAGGCGTCTTTTTCTTCAATGTATTGCGCTAGCTTCGCGGCTGATTCGCTAATGTCTCTGCGCCAGTCGTAGGCGAACTGAAAGCAGGTAAAGTGCTCAGCACCATAGTTCACTTCATTCCTTCGAGAGGATCCGCGGAAGTGTTGATCGCGGTAGCCACCGACGCCGAGGGTCGCCAAAACTTGAGCATAAGCGTTCACTTTGATCGGGATGCCTGCGACTCGGAACGTGATTTGGTCGAGCGGTCCGTCTTGTCCAACTCGATCCTGCAACTGGTGCAGCGGAGTCCCTGATTGCATCGGAAGTGCAAGTTCAGTCAGGCTGTGAGTCTTTAACGGGCTTACGCCAGCCGGTCCCATTTCGCCCCAAACCACTTCGCCAGTTTGGTTGTCAACCAAACGCGAACCAAGGATCCCAGGGATTACGATTACTGGATTACGCTCGGTATCGGGTAACTGTGCTAGGTCATCGTAGATATCGCCCAAGTCCACTTGGCTACGTTGCTTGAGAGACTGGCATCCTATTCCAATAAGCACTGCAAGGCAGCAGAATGCCACCACCAGCCGAGTACTTTTATTGCGCTGTCGTTTCATCGACGTGATCCTTCAGGATTGGTTGTCTGATTGGCAATTTTCGCGTTGGCGGCAAAGTCTGCTCGAACGAAGGTGACCTTGTTTTCGTTGAACGTCTTTTCAGCCGCGGGTGAAATCCAGCCAGCTGAAAGTAGACTGATCGCCTTGGACGGATTGTTCGTTCGGAACCCTTGGGCGACTTGCTGAATTTCGGCGCTGTTGGTTAAATAATCAATGGAGCAGACCCCAACAATTTGACCGTCCTTCAGCCAAGCGATGGGTAGGCCGGCATCCGAAAGTGATTGGATTGGATTTTTTGAATGCAATTCGGCTAATAGTTTGGCAGAGATCAAACGACGTAATATCGCTGCTTCGGAGCCATCACGGTTGGCCATGTAGAGCAACACGTCAGCGTGCTCGATGCCCGCAAGTTGTCTGTACGACTGCATGAAAGTTAACTTCTCTAGCAGTGTCCAATTGCGAGATTTGACAAATGCGTCTTTGACGGGGCCCCATGTGCCCATCCGAGTTAGTTCAGCATCCATTTGCACC
>CAZORR010000354.1:0-2029 GCA_964582115.1 uncultured Pirellulaceae bacterium | reverse complement strand
CGAATTTCGTCGGCTGGCAAGTCCAGCCGAACGGGATCTCGGTCCAGCAGCGTCTCGAGGAAGCGTGGACTAAGGTTACTGGCGAAAAGCTACGGATCACGGCCAGCGGACGCACCGATGCTGGTGTTCATGCCTTGGCGCAGGTTTGTAGTGTTGCTACCGAATCGGAGTTAGAAAACTGGAGCCTGCTACGGGCAATCAATGCCGAGACGCCGTATGAGATGGCGGTGTTGAAAGTCGAAGACGCGCCCGAAGGGTTTCATGCGATTCGTGATGCGGTTGAAAAGACGTATTGCTATCACATCCAGTACGGCCGGATTCAGGATCCATTGCGATTGGGTCGGTGTTGGTTTGTGCCCGGCGAGATGGATTTAGAGCCGATGCAAGCGGCCGCTGATTTGGTGACAGGCGAGTTTGATTTCGCCAGTTTTCAAGGGGCTCATTCAGATCGCAAGACAACGGTGCGGACGGTGCTGCGATTTGATGTTGAGGCGGAAGAGGTTAACGGTTTTCCGGGGATTAAGATTTCCTTGGCAGCCAACGGCTTTTTATACAACATGGTGCGTAACTTGGTGGGCACGGTGGTGCGAATCGGTCGCAGACGTGAATCGGTCCAGTGGATGACTTGGGTGCTGGAGCAAAAGAATCGTGATGTGGCGGGGCAAACGGCGCCGGCTCATGGTTTGTTTTTGGATCACGTGGTTTATAAGCAATGAGATTTGTCTTTGATTGCTAGATTTTTCAACCGCGAATGAACGTTAATAAACGCAAATTCAATTTTCGGATTTTGCTTTGATTTTGGGCGCTGGTTTCTGGCCTAGTTGTAGTTCAGTCGCTAGGAATTCAAACGCTTTGTTCAAAGCGTCTTTATCTTTGGCAGCTTGTACATGACCGGCGCCACGCACGCGATGCATCACTGTTTTTACGCCGGCCTCTTTTAATGCAACATGACATACGCCCGACCAGAGCATAGGCACTAGCGTGTCTTTTGTTCCGTGGAAGAAAAATACTGGCGGATCTTTTGCGTCGACAAACGCGGCTGATGATGCCAAGCGAAATTTTTCGGGTACCGAATCGAGGTCACCACCCATCCAGTACTTGGCCCATTTGCCCTTGTCGGGCATCCAGCGGAAATCTGTCGGTGCACCGCCGGCTACTACGGCTTGAATGCGCATGTCGGAATTTTCATTCTGTTCGCTCGGGCCTTCGCCAGTTGTGCCGAGCAAGGTTGCTAGGTGTCCCCCAGCTGAATAACCGATGACTCCTAATTTCGAAGCATCGACTTTATATTTGTTGGCGTTTTTCCTGATCCATTTGACGGCTGATCGACAATCTTCGATTTGAGCAGGAAACTTGTGCTTGGGGGCCAATCGATAATCGATTGCGAAACAGCTAAATCCTCTTTCGGCTAGTGATCGAGCGTAGCTGCTCAATTGTTTACGGTTGCCGAATCGCCAAGCACCACCGTGAATTACCAAGATGGCTGGATGTTTTCCGGATACTTTTGGGATGTATGCGTCCAGTAGCAGTTCTTGGTCACTGACGTTGGAGTAGACAATGTTGTTTGTCAGAGTGTGCGACTGATGGTCGGTGACATTATTGGCCGCCTGGCCAAACGCCGATGTAGCTGCAAAACAAACCCAAATGCAGACGCTTATTAGCGGTGTGGTATTCATGGAAATCCTCTTTGTGGTCGCTACATTTTGTACAGCACATGCAAAGCTGACTGGATTTGCATCGAATTGAGCAGTTGGGTACGAGCTCACGGCGGAAGTACGTCCGCCTAGTTATATTGACTTCTTTGTTGGTGAACGGCCTGATGGTTCATACGGTCAGCTGAACTGTTTCTAGTATCAACCTTTATGACGACGGGCAAGAGTGCTCATCCTACGGCGGTACTCGTCGACGTCTTCCGGTTTGCTGTTACGGGGTTTGATAGCCAACAAAAAAACGCTGCGTCAGCGAAAAGCCCCTGGTCGTGCTTTTCGCTTTCGCAGCGTAATGTGTTTGCTTAAAGAAAGCGAACTAA
>CAZORR010000353.1:0-2037 GCA_964582115.1 uncultured Pirellulaceae bacterium | reverse complement strand
TTGGCATTCATCCAAAGCGTGATATCGTTGAGCATCAGATGTTCGGACTCGATGCTACCGGTAAACATGGCTCCCAAACGACCATTGCCCAGCGGCAGTGCGGTTTGCATAAATCCAAATTTTTCAGGCGTCTTGCCCTTACCCTTATTTGTCCGGTGCTTGTCGTTGGCTGGCGAATCGTAGTGCAACACAAAGCGGTCGTTTGCAGAGGCTGCGGTTACTGATAGCAATAGAAAAACAAGTAGTGTCTTGATTGTTTGCATATTCTATTCGTGGTTTTGATGTGCTGGGGCACTCGGACACGCAGGTTATTAGTTCTAGATGCAGTGGTGGCAGTTTTGATTGTGTTTTTTTGGGCGAGAGCGAGGAATCCATGTGCTCGCATTATATCGGCGAGTTTTTTCGAATGGAATTTTGCTGAATCGCCCCTTCAAAGTTAACTGCTTAGAGGGGCTATCTGCACTAATTTCTAGGGTGATTGAAGTTCAATGCCCAGTTCTTGGAACGCGGTATTTTCACCGCCTCCGCTAGACGTCACCGGTGAGACGCTCCAGAGTACCCAGCGGAATGTGCCCAGTGATTCCCCTTTCGTTGCTCGCAATGAAGCTGCTGTGAAGACCTTTGATTTGATGCTCGACGTATCAATACTGCCCAGCGGTTGGAAGCGTGAACGATCGGTAATGTTCCAACCGGGGTCGGTTGGTGACTTGCTTCCGTAGAGCGTGATTTTTTGCGAGCCTCGTTTGCCTTTTTTGTAGGACCAGCTGTTGATTGCTGCTATGGCCTTTGCATCGCCTAAGTCGATTTTGTAGGCCCCGTTGGTAGTACCATTGCCAAACACGGGACCGTAATCTTCAGCCAATTCACCATCGGTTAGCGATTGGATCGATTGGTTTTTGAGTTTGTGGTTAGCAGTGACGGTCCGCTGTTGCGAAGCAGTTGGGTTAAGCGCAGAAAACCCATCGGCGCTACTGACTGACTCGACAACCACGTAAGAGTTCGCTGAAACGGACCGCACACCGGTCTGTTGATCGCGAACCACTGTGACTTTCATCGGAGCATCGCCGGCTTTGATCAAAGCACTTGACCATTCACGCAGGTTCGACACTTTTTGATCGTTCAAACCTTGGATTAAATCGCCTGCCTTGAAGCCCAAGCGTTTGGCTTCGCAGTCGTCTGGGACTTCGTCCAGTGCAACGCCTCCGTCTTCTTTGGTCACGCCGTAGGACGAAAATTCTTCGCCAACCAATTCGTGAAGTTTTGCGCCTAACCAATACCGACTTGCTGATGGCGCCGCAGCGGACGATTCGCTGCTCGATTTCCCAGCGACATTCAGTGCTGGGATCACGGGAGTCGCGGCAATTGCTTTGAGCGAAGGCTTTTTAACACCAAACTGGTCCATTGGAAAGTTCTTGAATCCGATGTCAAATGCGGGCGAACCTTCTTTGACGCGGAAGTCGCCTGCCGCAGGGTCGATGAAGCCCGGATCGGCGGCGATCGAGTTGACGTCCCAACCGTACTTTGCATGACGATCCTTGGCCTTTGGATTTGAGGCAAAGAACAAGTTGCTATCGACACGTTTCCCTTTGGCGTTTTCTTTGGGCATTCTTGCACCGCGGTGAGAGCCCATGAAGATGTTGCTAAACACTTCGTCTTCACTTTTGTCGTACCAAACGTGAGGATGAAAAACGTTGTTGACGGTAATGTTGTTCCAGGCTCGTCGACGGAAGCCTTCACGGAATTTGAGTCCGCCGCTGAGCATCAGGTTGTTGTAGAGGTCGTAGTTGGATGAACCGTCGTCGAGGTCAATGTCCCAACCGTGGTCGCAGCGCCACCGACTGTCGCGAATGATGGTTGTTTTCATCGCATCTAAAAACGGCAGGTCCGGTTCGGCATCGATTGCTTTTTGCGATACGCTTCGATCAGCGTGCCAAAAACGATCGCGGCCCCACGAATTGAACGAACCGTGATCGTGTGTTTCCAGAACGGTATCGAAAACATCGCAGCGTTCTATCAAGTGCCCACCCCAGCAGCCGT
>CAZORR010000352.1:0-2040 GCA_964582115.1 uncultured Pirellulaceae bacterium | reverse complement strand
CGGTGGAAAATTTGCCGTCATTCGTTTTGCCGGTCGTGTCGATGCTGAGACCCAAGCCCAACGTCAATCAGAGCTTGAAGACTGGGTCAAGCAACGTGGTCTTGCAATCGTTGGCGAGCCAGAAATCGCGAGTTACGATCCACCGTGGACGCCTGGCCCGCTTCGCCGCAACGAAATTTTGATTCGGATCGGATCCTAACGATGAATAAATTGAATCACCAGGACGTCGTAATACTGGTTCACGGGCTTGGCGGAAACCGGTTCGACATGTGGCCGATCAGTCGACGGTTGAAGCGATCGGGATACCGCATCTGTAATTGGGGATACCGTAGCGTTGGCAATCGAATTGAAACTCATGCCGACCGACTGGCTACCGAAATGGCTCGTCTCGACGCAGGAATGCAAGACGGCGGCCGCATCCATTTGGTCACGCACAGTATGGGCGGGATCATCGTCCGCAAAATGCTGTCCCATCACGACTTTGAAAACATTGGCCGAGTTATCATGCTCGCGCCACCTCATCAAGGTTCACACGCAGCGAGAAAACTGAAGGGGTACATTGGTTGGCTCACGCCCAGCCTCAGTCAGCTTTCCGATTCGGCAGACAGTTTCGTCAATCAGCTGCCCAATTCGCTTCAGCACAACGGCATCGAATTTGCGATCATCGAATCGACCAAGGATCGCGTGATCGTTCAAGGCGGCGTTCACTTGGACGGCTACCGCGACTACGCTCGGGTCGAAGGTCATCACGGCGTGTTGACTTGGTATTCAAAAACGATTCGCCTTGTCGAAGATTTCCTCCAACATGGAAAGTTTCAGCCGGCTCGCGAGCAGGGTGACCAGAACGTTTGCCAAGATCGACCTGGCAATACGAACTTAGTCTAGCCAATTGCCTGAGTCGATGGATTTGTGCCCCTTCGGTTCTTCAACGAAAAACATCAACACAACAACGAAAAATGTCAACAAACCGACTTTCCTCCAGCCAACCTGACTTCATCTTGACGGTTGTGCGCCGACCCGAAAATTTTCGGCCTCGAAACTATTTTGACAAACCCCAAACTGGCATCGTCGTATCGCGAAGCCGCTGTGCAAGCTATGAAGAAGCCCATGATGATCTCGTCCGCTGCAATCGGCTGTCGATGTATCAGTCTCTCGACACGTGGGCGGTGATCGAAACGGCAGACGCAGAATCAACTTTTTGAATTCGGATGCGGTGATTGAGTGACAATCAAAGACGGCTTGCTTATCTACGACCAGGTTGAGTTATCAAACCGTCTGACCAGAAATCGAGTTGGGCGCCGCGATCTGCCAAATCGTCAAAGACAACAATCGCTGGCTTGCCATACCGCTCGTCGGATCGCATCGCCCCGTAAAGTTTGACTCGCTCACTATCGTTGGTTAATCCACTAAACTCAAACCGAAAGATCTGCAGCCAACCCGGTCTCTTAATAGCATGCAACTCGATCTCAGTAAATTTAGCCGAACCTCCAAGGAATCCATTTTCTGAAAGCCAATCTCGAATATCTTTTTCTGATGCTTTGTTCCCGATTAGCGATCTCATTCTTAGCTCCTCTCATTAGACGATTTTTCGTCTAACCGTTCTTAAACCTTCCGGACAACATCACATCAACTGAGACGTTCATGCAAAAACTTCACATGTCAGTTGCTCTCCTGCAGCAAACCGTGGACGATCGAACCCAAATGCTATTGCGATGGCAGGCAAATCGAGGTTGCTGGGAGTTCATTGTAGCTGACAGACTCAACCGGGAGAGCTTTCGAGAGTCTGTAGTGAGAGAGGTTGCGTGGCAATTGAACTTGAACAGTAAGTCTGACTTTCTTGTCTCAAATATGGCTCAGCTTTCGATGGAGTACATCGAAACGCTACCGGATGAATCAAAGCAACACGTCGTCGTTGCGTTTTACAACGTGCACCTTTATCGAGCGAAACTGCTCGATTCAATCAACAAAGACTCGTCGAATCGTTGGGTTTCTGCTGCGGAGGTGTGTCAAGGGAAAACAAACGATGGCCAAACGATTCAT
>CAZORR010000351.1:0-2058 GCA_964582115.1 uncultured Pirellulaceae bacterium | reverse complement strand
AAGGGATCACAAGCTGGAAGTGTGTGTCGCTTGTTAGCTTTTCGTATATAAGACTGCGCCGCAGCCTGGGCAGTAGACCAGTTTCTTTAGCATTAAGTCGCTGATCGTTTGGGTGGTTAGACGTTGGTTGCAGTTGTCGCATGTGTCGATCATCGAGATCGCGAATGCGTTTTCGCCTTTGAGGCGGACCAGTCGGCGGTAGTCTTCCATCATGGCGGTAGGGAGGGCTTTTTCGCCTTCGGCGAGTTCGCCAGTGACGCGATCTTTTTCCGCATTGAGTTCGCTTAGCTCGAGTTTGACTCGTTCGCGCATGGCGGTGGTTTCGTCTTTGGCTTTTTGGTGATTTGCTTTGGCTTGAGCGACGTCCGCGTTAACCACATCCAACCGCTCGAGTAACTCTAATATTTCGTCCTGCAATACGCTGTTGGCTTGCAGGTCGGCGGCGATTCGATCTTTGAGCAGCTGAAACTCTTTGTTCGAGTCGCAGGTGTTCAGCTTGTTCTTCATGTCGTCGATTTTGGCTTCGCGCTCGTTCAGCTGCATGGTTTTGTCATTGGAAGACCGACGTAGTTCTTCTTGTTTGGCCAAACAATCAGCCTCGTCGGCTGCAAAGGAAGTTTCGTTGGTCTCTACGACCTTGACCTTCATCGGCCCGCGACGCATTCGATCTTCGATGTCGGTGAGTTGTCGCAGCATGCGATGGAGTGTTTGCAGCAGTCCAAAATCAAGACTCATAAACTTATCTATCTTAAAAAGGGGCTCAGATGGTGCAGCGGCGGTAAGCCGAGTTATTGCTGGGCGGTCAAGTATGGCTGTATGTTGTAGCGTTTCCGGCGGGGCTTGGCTATTTCCCGCGGCAGAAAAATCTGAGGTTCTGTTGCTGGGATGGGCTTTATTTTCGACTGTTAGGGCGAAAGTGGGTTTGTGGCGGCTGGCGGGTGAGTGGTTGTGCTGGCTGGCGCGCGGCGGGCTTTTGGTTTGGCTGGCCACAAGCTGGAAGCGTATGCCGCTTGGTGGGTGATCAGCCGGTTGGGAATTGGCGGCAGTATTCGTAGGCTGCCATGGTTGTCGCGGTTGCGACGTTGTAGCTGTACGGCAATCCGAAAACAGGAATTTCGATTAAGTCGTCCACTTGCGCCAGTTCGTCTGCGGTCATGCCGTGCCGTTCGTGGCCGATGACGAGGGCCGTTCGCCGTTGGAATGAATAGTCGTAGATGCAAACCGAATGGTCAGTTTGCTCGAGCCCGACAAGACGATAGCCGGCTTGCTTGAGTTTTTTGAGCACGGGTAGTAGGGTTCGGCGACGTTCGATCGGAATGTGGTCACCGTTTCGAGCGATCGTTGTATCGATTTTTGCTGAGCCGCAGGCAATGATTTTTTCAGCGGCAATGCAACCGGCAAGACGAACGATTCGCGATAAGTTGACGCTGCTTTTGAATGCTGGACACGCCAATACTAGCTGCCGCGGTTGATTCAGTTGGGTGAACTCCTTGTGCCGAATTTGCTCAGGAGGCGAAGGTTCGTCAACCACGATTAAAGAACTCGATTGAAAGGTAAAGTTTGCGCGACGGTTGGTGGGATCCCCTGTTGCGTTGCCGCACCTTGGTGTTTGAAGTGACCGAGTTGCTTGGGAAGTCCGACAGCGAGATTTTAACGTGTTGCTCGGCGGCGAAGTAGTCGGGGTAGTGAGTTTTGCCGGTTTCGATTGTTGAAACGTTGGTTGGTAGATTGCTTGAACGGTTAATGGTTTGGTGGCTAAATTTTAAAAGGTCGTAGGGGTAAAGCCTAAAGGCATTGCTACGAGCAGGCTGGTGACGGGCAAGAGTGCTCGTGCTACGTAAAAAGGGAGGGTAGGTATGATCGTCAAGGCAGTTATTAGGTTTTTGAAAAATGCTCAATCTTAAACATGCGTTTATCGCGTTTGCCATTTTCTGTTGTTTGCCTGCCGTGGGTGGGTGTGGGCCTGGGAATGATGACCATAACTTTGGAATTGGTAAGAGGTACACGTTCACTGAGTTTACGCTTGCCAATTCCTTGGGCGGAACATTTTCACTGAGC
>CAZORR010000350.1:0-2065 GCA_964582115.1 uncultured Pirellulaceae bacterium | reverse complement strand
AAAAGCTGCGCAACAAAATAAACGGCCTCGAAAATCAGAATAACCGGTCTTGGATTCTATTTGCAATTGGACTAAAACGGTTTCAGGTTAGAATAGACCTACTCACTCCCAGTTGATTGAGAAATTCTGTATTCTCAGTCGTTACTCAGTCAAACTAGGCTTGTGTCCCTCCAATTATAAGTCGCCACTCTGACGACTGTCGAATTACTACGAGATCGAGTGAAGCAAATGCATGATGAGATTGCGATGTTCGAGATTATCGAAAACGATTCACGATACCCCATGGAGGCTTACCAGTTTGTTCGCGAGGCATTGGCTTACGCTTCGGATAACATGCAGTTACAACTCCAAGAGTTCGAACGGTTTTCAGACGACGATGAACCGATAGTAGAACGGCACTTTACTGGCCAACAACTGTGCGAATCCATTCGACAATACGCAATCAACCAGTTCGGCTACATGGCCAAAGTGGTTTTGCAAAACTGGAACATTGACGCGACCAGTTGTTTTGGCGACCTTGTGTACAACATGATCGACGTTGAAATAATGAAAAAATCAAAAAGCGATCGCCGTGAAGATTTTGACAACGTCTATGAATTCAACGACGTTTTTGAAACCGACCTTGAAATCAACGCGTCCACAGCAAACTTGTAGATTCGGTCCTTGATGTCACTGTTTCCGCACTCCGACCGTTAAAAATTGTGTTTAGGCCAGTTTTTTCCACCAAGCATTTGCCCGTGTAACCGGACACTCGTTTTTGAGCCAACCACCGCTTCCGCATGCCTCGCAAACAACCACCGTCTCAACCCAATTCCGCCATTGCTGATCCCGCCAGCAAAACGGAATCATCTGCCGGTAAAATTTCCGAGTTGCCGATAACCCCGGCAACCATACGTTTCCGAATTTCCGCGGGTCTGTTTTGTGCTTGGCTGGCATTTCTGGTCTACCTTGCCTTTCTAACTTGGAGTGGCAAGTGAAGCTAATCGTCTTGGACGGCAAAACACTCAACCCCGGAGACAATCCGTGGACCCCGCTCGAACGCCTAGGAAGCCTGCAGGTATACGACCGAACCGCAGACGATCAAATCATAGCAAGGTGTGCTGACGCGACGATTGTGTTGACCAACAAAGTGCCTTTCACTGAGGCCACACTCGACCAATTGCCAAACTTAAAATTCATTGCGGTAACCGCAACCGGCTTCAACATCGTCGACACCGTAGCCGCAGCCCAACGCGGGATCGTGGTTTCGAACGTCCCTGAGTACAGTACCCAGTCGGTGGCTCAGCACGTTTTCGCGATGTTGCTGTCTTTTCTGCACCGACCGGCGGAACACCATCAAGCGATCGTTGATGGGCAATGGCAAGCGGTTGGTGACTTTTCGTTCACGCTCCTTCCGATTCAAGAACTAGTTGGAAAAACATTTGGAATTGTAGGGACGGGGCGCATCGGCCGAGCAACCGCCGCCGTTGCAACTGCCTTTGGAATGCGAGTGGTGGCCAGTAGCCGCCAGCATGCCTCACCTTCACCGGATGACGATTTCGCACGACTCCCGATCGAACAACTGTTTTCCGAAGCGGACGTGGTGAGCCTTCACTGTCCACAGACCGACCAAAACCAACAGTTTGTTGATGCCGAGCTATTATCACGGATGAAGTCGACCGCCATCCTGATCAACACGGCCCGAGGTGGATTAGTTGACGAACAAGCATTAGCAAACGCGTTGAATGCGGACGTGATTGCCGGAGCTCTGTTGGACGTATGCAGCACCGAACCGATTGGCGTGACCAATCCCTTACTAAAGGCGAAGAACTGCTTAATAACGCCACACATTGCCTGGGCCACTC
Organism: uncultured Pirellulaceae bacterium; assembly: GCA_964582115.1. Classification (GTDB taxonomy): domain Bacteria; phylum Planctomycetota; class Planctomycetia; order Pirellulales; family Pirellulaceae; genus Mariniblastus. The sequence goes on along the minus strand of CAZORR010000350.1, from coordinate 221 downwards.
TGGCCGCTCGGCAACGCTTAATGCAAACCACGGCCGATAACATCGCGGCGTTCTTACAAGGCCAACCCCAGAACGTGGTTAGCTAAACGCTCCCAGTTTAACGACCAGCCAGAGGGCGATCTCGCTTCTCCCTCCGAGGCCGACATCGATTACGTGATGTGTTCGTAGTAATGCCTTTAGGCTTACCTCTCCGAAGCGAACTCGCTAAGCCCCTACTCAAA
>CAZORR010000349.1:0-2066 GCA_964582115.1 uncultured Pirellulaceae bacterium | reverse complement strand
AGGTACCGTTGTCCTTCATGTTGTCGGAGATTTCTTTGGTGTTAAAAGTAATCGCAGTCCAGAAGTAACAGAAGAAGTAAATCATCCCGATGTACACCAAGGTATAAACCATTGACGTTGGGCTTTGCATTACTTGACCAATGTCACTCATGATCGATTGAAATGTGTTTGTTCCTGCGCCACCAAGGTAGTTAAAAATCAGTGGTGGAACCATCAGCAATGACTGAGCAAAGATAATCGGCATCACACCCGCTTGGTTAACTCGAAGCGGCATGTACTGACGTGTTCCGCCGTATACGCGGCGGCCACGAACGTGCTTGGCGGACTGCGTGGGAATCCGCCGTTGCCCCAAGGTGATAAACACCACCCCGACCACCACCCCGACAAATATCAACGCCAGTAGGATGATCTTTTCGAGCCCGATGGTTGATGAGTTCAAACCTGTCAAGCTCAAGCTTGAGTTGCGCAATAAACCGATCAAGGCACCAGGCATCATCGCAACGATCCCGGCCATGATCAGCAAACTGATACCGTTGCCAATACCGTACTCATCGATTTGCTCGCCCAACCACATGAGGAATACTGAACCGCAAGTCATGATTAGGACGCCGGTGATTTGCCATGAAAAGGGCAGGCCACCGTATCCGATTTCAAAGCTGTCGGCGATTAGGTTTTGTTCAAAGGGAACGTGTGTCATCATCAACATGAAACGCAGGTACAGATACGATTGAACGACGCACAAGACAACCGTGAGGTAACGAGTGTACTCGTTGATTTTCTTCCGACCGGCTTCGCCTTCTTTTTTCAGGGCTTCCAATGGTGGGTATACGGTGCCCATCAGCTGCAAAATAATCGAAGCCGAGATATAAGGCATGATTCCCAAACCAAAAATCGTCGCCTGGCTCAACTGGCTACCGCTGAACATCGACACTTTTTGGAAGAACGAACCAAACGTACCGTTGGCCAAGTTTTTGGCCGATTCCGCGATCTGTTCTTGATCAACGAATGGCATCGTGATCTGCCAACCGATACGGTAGATCGCCAAAAGCCCAAGCGTTAGCAAGATCTTTCTACGAAGTTCGGGGATCGTCCAACAGATTCGAAGTTTTTCTAACATTGCAAAATCGATTCTTGTAAGAAAACTGGTCTGCCTGAGCACGCTCGGCCCAGTTCCAGTCATCTTTAGTTATTAACGTGGCAACGCCGACTTAAAATCTTAAGTCGGCGTTCACAGATTGTTTCAAATTTTAGTCAAAAGCTAAAGCCCGATAGTTGTTGCTTAGGCTTTTTTAGCTGATTTTTGTTTGTTCTTTACCACGGCTTTTTTGCCAGGTAGAACAACGCAGGTGCCGCCAGCAGCCTCAATCTTCTTTTTGGCCGACTCGCTAAAGCGATGAGCACTAACGGTAAGCTTCTTGGAGATTTCGCCTTTGCCCAAGATCTTTAGGACCGAGTAGCGATAGTTCGCCAAAGCTTTTGCCTTGAGTGATTCCATAGTGACTTCGTCGCCAGCAGCGAAATGCTGTTCTAGCTGAGCAACATTCACTTCGCCGATTTTGAGGGCGAACTTGTTGTTGAAACCACGCTTGGCGATCCGGCGGATCATCGGCATGGCTCCACCTTGGAACGTTGGGTGTTGCGAGTGACCTGCACGCGACCGCTGACCCTTGTGTCCTCGGCCTGATGTCTTGCCTAGGCCAGAACCAGTACCGCGACCGAGTCGCTTGCGCTTCTTGTATTTTTCAATGCCTTCGTGGACTTCGTGGATATTCACAGTTCAACTCCTCGCAGACGTTGCGTGTCTTCTTTGGTTTGTAGTTGGCGAAGAGCTTCAAGGGTGGCTTTAACCAATGTTACAGGGTTATTGCTACCAAAGCTCTTGGTCAGAATGTTCTTTACGCCAGCCGCTTCGCAGACCGCACGAACGGCAGATCCAGCGATGATACCAGTACCGGGGCCGGCTGGAAGCATGACCACGCGAGCGGCACCGAAGCGTCCGTCGACACGGTGAGGGATCGAGCCATCGACCATGCTAATTTGGTGCAGTGTACGAGACGCTTGCTTGT
>CAZORR010000348.1:0-2094 GCA_964582115.1 uncultured Pirellulaceae bacterium | reverse complement strand
CTGGTTCAACAACAAGCTTACGAGAAACCTTAATCATCTTCCGCATTGAATCAACGTCGATCGCAGCCTCAGCACCTTCAACCGACGGTTCATCGTCAGTCGCTTGAGTCTCGGAGGCTTCCACTTCCGTTTGCGCTTCATCGGCTTGATAGGTCAACATCGACCCCGTCAACACAGCCGGAGTTGGCAAAACGCCATTCCAAAATGCCTGACCAGAGTGACGGCGCCGCGGCGTCACCGAAGACTGCTCATCATCACCCGGATCTGCCGAAGTACTCTGCGTCGCCGGAGTTCCCATCGAACCTTCGATAGAAACCGAATGCATCATCAACTTGCCTTGGAACGTTTCAGCAAGGATCTCGTCTAGCTCCTTAAACTTTTTGATATCCGAACCGATACCCTCCCAAGCCGGCAAGTTACTGTCCACTTTGTACTTCCGGCCAACCATATCGCCTTCGCTACCATAAGCGGATACATCGAATTCGACTTCTTCGCCAGTGCCGGTTGGCATTTTCAAATCCAACGCATCCAACGTTGCAGCGATCTGAGCCTTGTCTTGCTTTTCATTGAACACCATTCGAGCCGTTGATCCGCCTCGCAAATCTTGATCCAAGATCCGAGCCCCCAACACAAACGTTCCAACCAAACCAGCAACAATCAACGCAAACGAAACCAATCCCGTCAACTTGGTCTTGTTCAAGAACTGGTAATTTCCTTTTTCAAGAATCTGTGACATGTTGAGATCCTTCAACCAACGCTTACGTTCCCAAATATCAAAGACCAAACGTGAGACGTAGATCGCAGTAAACATCGACATCAAAATCCCCAAGATCAACGTCACGGCGAATCCTTTGATTTGCTCCGTTCCGATCGCATACAAAACCAAAGCAGTGATCAACGTTGTCACGTTCGCATCGACGATTGTCGTACGAGCTTTATCGAAACCGTTACGAATCGCCATCCGCAATGCCGCTCCCCGCGCCATCTCTTCGCGGATACGTTCGAAAATCAGCACGTTCGCATCAACCGACATACCAACGGTCAACACCAAACCCGCCAAACCGGTCAACGTAAACTTAACACCAATCGCCATGACCAGAGCTAAAATCAAAACGAGGTTTAACAGCAACGCAAACGCAGCCACGAACCCAGCAAAACGATAATAAATCGCCATGAAGACCAACACCAAAATCATCGACACGCCGATCGCCAAGAACCCCTGCTGCTTCAGTTCATTACCTAGCGTTGATTCAATAAAGTCGGTACTGATTGGTTGCTTGTTCAACGCAACGTCGAGCTTACCACTTTTAAGTTGCCCAATTAGGTCATCGATTTCAGGTCGCGAAAAATCACCCGTGATCGTTCCGTTGGTCGCAATACGAGACTGAATGATTGGAGCCGAATGCAATCTTCCGTCGAGCACAATACCCATCGGCTTTTCTTTGTTTCTTCCGGTCAATCGCCCCAGTCGCTTACTTCCTTCATTCGTCAACGAGAATGCAACGCTGTTGCCGCCTTTTTCGTCCATCTGCCAACTGACTTTGGAGAGGTGCTTACCTTGCACATCCATTTTGTCTTCTGGCAGAACAACCAAGACTTGCAAGTCACGGATTCCCTGATCAGCAGCCCATTTAGCCAACTGAACCTTGGCAATGTCGGACTTTGGAGAAAGCGGCAAACGGCTGACGTTGACAATCTGGCCAGTCGTACCATTACGAACCAAAGCACCGCCGTTGGGGACGTACTTAAAACCAGCATTCTTTTCAATGATGCCAAGGTCTTCATTAACAATCCGAGCAATACCGACCCACTTGCCTAGCGGCTGGCCGCTTGCAGATTTCACCTTGGTACTACGTTCACCCTGTTCGGCCAACGCACGAGCAATGCCCACCAATTCACCATGGTCTTGTGGGTTTGCCAAAATCCGGAATTCCAGCAGGCCAACTTTGACCAAGTTCTTCCAAGTATCCTTGGCCTGTTCCAAATCAACCGTCGGCATCGTGACTTCGATTTTGTCTTTGCCTAGCGGACGAATCATGATCTCTTCGGTACCAGACGGATTCACGCGGTTCATCAAAACTGGGATGATGTCTT
>CAZORR010000347.1:0-2105 GCA_964582115.1 uncultured Pirellulaceae bacterium | reverse complement strand
AATGCCGGCGGCACGCTCACTATCTCTTCAGAGAGTTTTCCTGATATCGTGTTGGCTGGTGAACGCGAGGGCGACAATGATTTGGGGAATACCCTTGTGCCAGCTGACACCTTGGTCAGCATTCTCTATACCCACACCGGTCCGGTGGGAACAGACGGCCCGCGAATCATTAGCCTATCTGTTGCTGAGCCCGAAGCGGACAACATTCTTCTAGGCGACGTAAATGGTGACGGCTTGGTTAACTTCGGTGATATCGCGCCATTTTTCGACATTCTGTTTGGTGCCACGCCTGTGCGGGAAGCTGATATTAACGGCGATATGATGATCAACTTCGGTGATATTGCGTCTTTCATCTCGCTACTATTTCCTGAGCAATAAGCGCGGTACACATTGCTTGGGACGGGTGCATGAGAACTGCAAAGTCATGTTGCGATCACAGTCGATCCCTTGTTGGGAGGTTTTGCCATCGATGGCCGCTACACCATCGCTGTGGTCGGCCATATGATGCCGCAACCAGTGATCCAATGCCGTTTAAATTCTTCGTACTACATTTTTTAATTGACATTGGGTATACCTCGGAACACGAACCGTCTGCATCCGATAAAACGATATTTGTCATCACTGGCTGGACATCGAAAATGCAGATGAACCCCTCCACGGTCATAGATTGGACTCGTCAAATGTGTGAACTTGGATTCACGCACGACGCTGAGTTCGATGGCTGGGGCACTAATCCGTCGCAAGACTGATTGATGTTTGGCGGTCCGGCAAGAAAGACACTGTTTTACTGGCAAAGCTTTATGGAGACGCAGTCTTACGTAGGCTAGTTTGGGGCTGTGACGTAGAAAACTGACGTTGCCGAGGTGCAGTATTTCTATTGCTGCTTTAGCTGTTGTTTGCGGTAGGCGGTCGCCTCTTTTTTGGTTCGAAATGTCTTGAAACCGTTCGCGCGATCAAGAAACTGGTCAAGCTAAATGCAGAATCCGGTGGTGGCAACAGTCTGGCGAGTGGAACATCGGCCAAAACGGACGACGGGAAATGGTCGCGTAAAAATCCCTACCCCGCCAAACTGATCAGCAACGCAAAATTGACCGGCGATGAATCCGCCAAAGATGTGCGGCACGTCGAAGTCGATTTAGCCGGTAGCGACCTTGAGTACCAAGTCGGCGATTCGCTGGGCGTCTACCCCAGCAACTGCCCAGACTTGATCAACCAGATCGTTGCGGCATGCGAGATGTCAGACCAAGACAGTCCGGTGTTTTTAGCCGACAAAGATCTAACCACCGCGACTGAAGAACTGGCCGAATGGTTCATTGATAACTTGATCGACAACAATGAAAAGAAAAAAGCCGAAGCGTTAGCTGCTGACGAAGCCATGTTGGACGAACTAGACGTGCTGAACTTTATAACGTCGTTCAAAACATTGAAAATCCCTTTTAGTGATTTGCTGCAAGCGATCCCGGTTTTAAACCCGCGTCTTTATTCGATCGCCAGTTCTCTAAAGAAACATCCCAATCAAGTTCACCTGACCGTCGGCAAGGTCACCTATGAGAAAAATGATCGCGTTCGCAAAGGAGTCGCATCAACCATGTTGGCTAAACGAGTCGAAACGGGCAGCCAGTTGAAGGTTTTCGTTCAGCCGTCACACTGGGTTACCGTCCCGACCGACCCAAATGAACCGATGATCATGGTCGGCCCGGGAACCGGAATCGCGCCCTTCGTCGCGTTCCTTCAAGAGCGAGAAGCCACCGGGGCGGCGGGGGACAACTGGTTGTTCTTCGGCGACCAGAAATCGGAAACCGATTTCCTCCACCGTGACATGCTGGAAGGTTACGTTTCAAACGGCTTGCTTAAACGACTGGACACTGCATTCAGTCGCGATCAAGACCACAAGATTTACGTCCAAGATCGGATGCGAGAAAACGGCGCCGAGATTTTCAAGTGGTTGGAAGCAGGCGGCTACTTCTACGTTTGCGGGGACGCCAGCCGCATGGCCAAAGACGTCGACACCGCGTTGCACGAAGTGATCGCTCAGCATGGCAATCTATCGGCCGACCAAGCCGCCCAGTACGTCAAAGATCTAGCAAAATCCAATCGCTACGAAC
>CAZORR010000346.1:0-2141 GCA_964582115.1 uncultured Pirellulaceae bacterium | reverse complement strand
GTAACAACCAAGCGACTTCTTCGAACTGGCAGTTCTTTGCCAAATCGCTGACCGGATATCCACGGTAGTAAAGCGACTTCTTTTCGGGCAGCACTTGCGACACAGCAGTTGAGTCAAAAATAATGCCTTCGAGGCCTTTTTTGGCTTTGTACTTTTCAGTCACGGTCGGTATCCCTCTGTAATGGTTCGTAGAATTGTCAGTTTTAGAAATTGAATAAGTCTTTATCGATTTTCGCGTACGACTGGTAATCAATTAGATCGTACAGTTCTTGACGCGTTTGCATGTTTTTGACTTCGGATTCTTGAGTACCCTGTTGGTCGATTGTTTTTAGACCGTTTTCAACGGCCTTCATTGCCAAACGCAAAGCGGTCACAGGGTAGATCACCATGTTGTAGCCAAGATTCGTTAGCTGATCGGCCGTTAGCAATTGGGATTTCCCAAACTCCGTCATGTTCGCCATCAGCGGTACATCAATCGCTTCGCGGAATTTTTCGAATTCCGCTTCGTCGGCCAGTGCTTCGGGGAAAATCATTTCCGCTCCGGCGTCGATGTATTGTTTGGCTCGGTCGATTGCTGCCGGCAAGCTTTCAACGGCTCTTGCATCAGTACGAGCGATGATCAAAAACTGTTGGTCGGTTTTGGCGTTGGCAGCGGCGGCGATTTTTTTGACCATGTCGCTGGCGGGCACCAACGTTTTGTTGTCCAAATGGCCGCAACGTTTTGGGAACTGTTGGTCTTCTAGATGACAACCGCTCAGGCCCGCGTCTGTCATCGTTTGGATGGTTCGGGCCACGTTCGCGGGTTCGCCAAACCCGGTGTCAGCGTCGACGATCACGGGCAAGTCGGTCATGCGAGCGACTGCTTGGGCGCGTGAAACCACTTCGGTCAACGTGGTCAAGCCAATATCGGGCAAGCCCAAATCGGCAGACAGAGCGGCGCCCGAAATGTAAACGCCATCGAAACCGATCCGCTGGATTAGCATCCCGACAAGCGGCGAAAAGGCACCCGGAAAGCGCAGTAGTTTTCCACTGGCAAGGGCTTGCCGAAACGCGAGACGTTTCTCGCTGGCTGACTGGCTATTTTGTGGCATTAAAGCTCCTTGCCGCATGACGGAACACGGTGGCGTCAGTTTGCGGCAATCTAAAAACGAAGTATCAAAGTTTACGCATAGTGCTTATCCCGATACCTCGCGACAAAGTGGAAAAATGCGTCGCTCGAAAAGGTTGTGGGATAAGCTCTTAGTAATCGTTACATTAAATAAACCGGTCAATGAATCGAGGGTCCAGTGGAATGTCTGCCACTTCCATGTCGCCGATCAAATCTTTGTGCAATTGCGAATCGCGATTCATCATCAATTGTCCGATTTCAGCCCAAGCGGTTTGCAAGGCAGGTGATGTTTCGCGGCCAGACATGCGAAGCGTTGCTTCCAAGTCCAACGCGTCAGCGACTTTCAAATACTCTGGCGATGATTTTTCTAGCGACAACGCAAAGCACATCGATGCCATGCTATGGCTCAACTGGTCAAACACTCCGCCTTCGTCACCCAGCAAAAACGACTGGTCCATGAACTCTTTTTGGTACTTGGCGATCGCTAACAACAGTTTGCGGCCGAGTACTCGATGTCGTTTCATCGATCGACTGACCAAGCGTTTCTTTTCTGGGAACAGATTGGAGACGCCTGACAAGTCGCCGCTGATCGGTAAATAAGAACCCAGCACTTTCGTGCCGACGAACCAGCCAAACTTCATCTTGGCAAGCAAGCCGAACTTGCCTTTGACTTCCGCCATGCCGATCGGCTCGAGATACTTTTTCCGCAAGTCACGAGTCATCGCGTTGGGGGCACCAACGTCGGCCAAAACTGGGTTAGGCCCTTCGTAAACGGTGGCGATGGTGAACTCATGCATGTTCTCGCCGATGTAGTTTTCGATCGGGTTTTCAGGCATTTCAATTCCATCGAACCTGGCCGCCAATCGCGTGTACTTACGACGTTCGTCGGTGTGAACTGAACGGCCACCTTGAATTTGGTATCCGTTGATGGCGGTTTGCAGCAACGTTTTGGTGGCGTAGACCTTGGCGATCATGCCTTGAGTTTCATCTCGCACGCCGTTTGCGGCCAGCCTAAAGCAAAGGTCCCCTAGAA
>CAZORR010000345.1:0-2152 GCA_964582115.1 uncultured Pirellulaceae bacterium | reverse complement strand
CATCGGTGAAGACGACAGACAGGCCTTGTGTCCCTGCATCAATTCCCAAATACCCGCGAGTCGCCATCGATGAATCCTTGTTTAAAATTTAATTCTCTACAGTCAACAGCTTATCAAACCCCACCCGTTGCCGATAAGATACCCCCGCAAAGTTTTTCCTTCACCCAAACGCAACCTAGCCACGTACATGTCGTCACCCATCGAAGTCGAATTCAAATTCCCAGTCGATAACCTCGTCGAACTACGCGAATCGTTGCTGGCGTTGGGGGCACAGCCTGTCAAAGTATCCGAGCAAGTCGACGAATACTTCAACGACCCGTTGCGAGATTTCGCCAAAATGGACATCGCTCTCCGTATTCGGCAGTCCGATGGCAAGCAGTGGCTAACGTTCAAAGGGCCTAATTTGGATCCGTCGGCAAAGATTCGAACCGAAATCGAAACGCCGTTGGTTGACCAGGCCGCTGCTGAACAAATCAAACAAACCTTTCTGGGAATCGGCTATTACTCGGTGGCTCGGGTGGCCAAATCCCGAGAAACGTTGGCGTTGGATTGGGACGACCGGCACGTTGAAATTTGCATGGACACGGTTGCTGAAGTCGGAGAGTTTGTCGAACTGGAGTTGGTCGTGGATTCCACCGACCAACAAGACGCTGCCAAGCAGGCACTGGAGAGCCTCGCCACCAAGCTCGGTTTGTCGGGTTCGATTCGCACCAGTTACTTAGAGTTGTTGCTGGAAAACCGAGGCGAGATTTAATTGAATCAATCTCAAACGCCGGTCACCCCAGAAAACGACCCAGCCCACTCGACGAACTTTTGCTTGGGACTGTTTTATTATTGTTGCTTGAGAGTCGGCTGGATTTTTAAGACGGAGAGTATCGTGATGCCAGCAGTGCTGGACATCATTGGTGGTTCTGCGTTGTTAGGTGGTTTTTTGCCAATGCTGAATCGGCTGGGGCAGAGCGTGCCCCCGTTTCTGGCGTCCGATTGGGTGCGAGGCACACGACGGAAAAAATGGGTCGCGGTCGGGTCAAGTTTTACGATGGGTGGTTGCTTCTTAGCGCTGTCGTTGCTGTGGCATCTAACGGGCGGAATAGCGACTTGGTATCTGCCAGCTTTGTTTTTGGTTGTCTACGCGGTCTTTTTTACCGCTACCGGCATCAATCAACTGGTCGTCAATACATTGGTTGGCAAGCTGATTCAGGTTCGCCGGCGAGGTTTGTTTTCGCTGCTGGGAACTGGGATCGGCGCAGCTTTGGCGGTGGTGGCGGCCTATTGGCTAATGAACCGATGGTTGCCCGCTGGAGATGTCGCCACCAGTGAGTACCGATTCGATTGGATCTTCGGCTTCACGGGTTCCATGTTCCTCATCGCGGGCGTCGTCGCAGCGTTTTGGATTGAGCAGCCCGATGACGATTCTTCGCCACGACGCAGACCGGTGCAGTTATTGGCCGCGTCGCTAAAAACACTTCGTGAAGATCGTAACTTTTTGCTGCTGGCAGTGATTGCCGGTTTGTTCGGGATCTGCCTAACAATCTTTCCTCACTATCAGCGACTGGGCAGAGAACGCTTTGACTTGGACCTAACTGCGTTGATTCCGTGGGTGCTGGCTCAGAACATTGGAGCGGCTTTGTTCAGTATCCCTGCTGGCTGGGTGGCTGACCGACTGGGCGTGCGAGTCGTTTTGCGAACGATGCTGTTTGTAGTTTGTGTGATACCGCTAGCGGCGCTCGGGTTGGCCTTGCAACCTGAAGCCGGCAAAATCTGGTACACGCTGGTGTTTGGGATGCTAGGGATCACGCCGGTGACGATGCGGATGTTTAATTACTATACGCTCGAGATCACGGACTCGGCCAATCATCCGAAGTACCTGAGTACGCTCAGCTTGGCGATGGCCGCGCCGCCGTTTTTCTTGAGCGTATTTTTTGGTTGGCTGGTTGATCAAGTCAGCTTTGAGTTTGTGTTTTTGTTGGTTGTCTTTTGCTTATTGATTGCTTGGGTGCTGACGTTTTGGCTGCAAGAGCCTCGTGACAAAAACGGGCGCGAATCAACGTAGGTTTTGGGCGTTCGTTATTAGGCTTTAGCGCAAGGCCACAAAGACGCGAGGGCGCAAAGAGTCATTCGCAATCGCTCTTTGCGCCCTTGCGGCTTAGCG
>CAZORR010000344.1:0-2161 GCA_964582115.1 uncultured Pirellulaceae bacterium | reverse complement strand
TGTCAACTTTTCAATGTATCGCGAGTTGACTTGCATGCTGGTTCCGTTTTTCTGGTAGACCGAATGGAGCGATTTCTTGCCACCGGTTAATATGCGTTCAGCGATCTCTTTGATACCTGCTTGGTTGCGAATAAAATTAGCATTTTGATCTTTAGACAGCCCGTTGAGAGTCTCATGCCCCTCACCGTCAACAAAGTAAATCTTTCGTTTGTATCGCTTTTGATAGTGCTGGACCAGTTCGGTCACGCTGTCTAGTGACAGACCGATTCCAGTCACACCCAAAGATGTTAGGAGCCTTTTTCACAGACTAGTTATGTGCTGACGACAGGATTTTAAACACAGAGTCGCGGAGAACGCAGGGGAAGCGCTTTTTAAAAACTCCGCATCACAAAATCGCCGCGGCTGTTTCTAAAATCAGCAGAACCAAACTGCGCGATAAGCAGAGGTATGCGTTAGTGTGCAACTTTGCATTTTGAGTGCCGGTAGGGCGTTTTTGTTTGATGGTATTTCCTAGCCGCGAAATAGTGTTGTCACAACGCCTGACCTCGCCCCCGATCTAACCGTGTTGTTGGTTGCCCCCCCCGATCTTGCCCCTTCGGATTGTAGGGGCTTATCGGATTGCGCTGTGTATCTTCCAAAATTCCATTTGTGTCGACCCGAATTAGGCTATTTCTACGCACTTCGCTAACCAGAATCGTTAGTTCATTCACACTTTCATTGTCGCTCGGTAAATCCGAGCGCTAGAACTTCATCAATACGATGGCGTTTGCAAAGCGAGAATTTCCAACTGAGGTAAGGAGCCGCCGCTGATGAATTTAACACAGACTGAAATTGATCGATTAGCCGATGAGTATGATCGGAAGTTGTTTCCAGTCACTCAACCGTTTTTTGATGATCCGATTCTCGAAGCGACTCGGAAGTTTGTTGTCGATTTCAGCACTCAGCCTTATCAAAAATCGGGTTCCAAATTAGAGGCGTTGTGTCCGGCAATCAAGCCGTCCATGAATCGAAATTCGATGTTGTTAACCTACGGGACGGCGTCAACCGATGACTTTGCAGCAATGCATGCTGAACTCGCCGAGTGCGCCGAGCTTTTTAAGCGAGTTATTGATGTGGTCGGTAAAGATTATCCTACGGCCATACTCATTATCTATCCAGATGGTGATGGACATCAAATGTTAGAGGCGACCAATCCAAAGCGATTCGAATCAAAGAGTCGGTTATTGGAGCAAGGCATTATGGCTGGAGCGTTCTTTAAGGAATCAAATTTTGGTTCAACTTTTGATCCGAATTTAAAACCGCTCAGATCGCCCTACCCCACATTTATTTTGCGCAACACACGGCGTTTCGATTGGGTTTTTCTAGGTGGAGTTCCTGAGTTGCGAGATATCTATCTGAAACAATTTGGTTCGGCCCCTGAACCACTCAGAGAAGTTCATTGTCCATACACACGGTGTAAAAACGCGATCTACCGATTTTTTCGGGTTGGTAAATTTCAGAAGAACCAACGGAAATACTCGGACGGAGGCCGCCGAGAATTCTGGAAGAGATCAACTTAAAGACGATACGGCAAAAGCTGAGAATTCTCGGTTACTATCAAAGTCAAAAAAGTATTGGCAGCCCGGTGATAACGTGCTCGCTAGACTGCCGTCGCCACGAATATGGCCGCCGAACTTATTGTGGGTGGGAACCCACAGATACGCCAATTCTCTACAACGAAAGCCCCACATGGGGTGACGGCAGGATTTACTGTCGCCACTTTTGATAGCTGAGTGGTTTGCCGTGTCGGGGTATTTTGAACGCCACATTCTCTTTGGCTCTGCGTTTCAAACTCCTACAAGGTGTGCGCCGGTGCGACAAGCTTAGGCATTCAGGATCGTCATTAAACAGAAGTGTAGCTTGCCAAAATCGTTTACAAATTCCAGAACTGCACAGGTAGATTCTCTTAAGCCCGGCTGAACATTTGAATATTGATGCGAGACACTCGAGCTTCGCAGGCTCAGTTTGTAGCTGTAGGCGTCGCCCGAGATCAAACCACCCTTTTCGGCGGTGACTTGCTACCGGTAAAAAAAGGTCCATCTGGGTTTGTTGTGGGTCTCGCAAGATTTTCAAGTGTTTTATTAGTTGAGTGGGTGCCATGCTTACGCGTCGGTTACTGTTT
>CAZORR010000343.1:0-2175 GCA_964582115.1 uncultured Pirellulaceae bacterium | reverse complement strand
CCAGTAGGCCCCTATCATTCAGGCAGCTCTAGAACGAACATTCGATCGGAGCAATCGCTGGTAGATCGCCAAAGCAGACAACATCGTGCGACGCCGCAAGCGACCATTGCGATCTGGATCTGTTCTTTTAGACAACTTGTTCTTCAGGCGATTGGCGAGAAAAACACTCGTTGCTTGAATATCTTCCGCTTCATCGTCATTGATATTCTGAACCGTTGGTCGCGAAGCGAATTCGCAAATCGGCAACTGATATTCACTGGTCTTACGGCCATTTCGAACAAAACCAACCGCCTTCAACCGTTTGGCGTTCATTGGGCTGGCTTCGAATGAGGCAATACGAAAGTCAGGAGCACTAACATTCCGTGAAAGTACTGCCGTTTGGTAAAAGATGGTCGCAGAAAGCGAACTTGTGACGGCATACCACGACGCCCGCGGCGCATCCAGAAACTCCACCCCTGAATCATAGATCAGATTCTGACTCTGCGGAACAACGTCCTTCCGTCGAATGTCCATATACCCTCGCTTACCTGACACGAAATCGTTGTAGGCCGTGTCACTGACTGGCAGCACAATACTAGCCCCAGTCCGCTGGCCATTTGAGGTTGAGCACATCAATGCTTCAGGAATCAAGTGCCAGATTTGCACATAACGATCAATGTACTCCTCACAGCGATCGTCCAGCATTTGATCAATTCTCTGTAACCGGCTGTTGCGGTTGAGATCACAAACTTGGCTGAGATGGAGCTTCCAATTCTCACGCATTCGCTTCACGGTTGTTTCCGCGTCGTGCAGGCGGTTACAACGCGCCGCATCGGATTGCATGAATTTAGCAAAACGAGTGAGATGACTAAACAAGACGCTAGGAAGATCCCAGAACGCATCTTTCTCTCGATCATCAACAACCGTTTGCTCATCAGGCATCATCCCCAACGCAATCGCCAGCCTGCGCCGAGATTGCGGCGAAACAGATCGATCATTTGCTTCAATCTTTTGAATAACACGACGTGAAACTCCAGAGAGTTCCTCTACTTCAACCTGTATTAACCCCAGCCGATTCCTCGCTCGTGCATATTCATTCCCATCAAATGAAATCACCTTTGGCTCCTATTCCCAACTGATTCATAAGAAAGCGCCTCAGATGCGCTTGTTGATTTCGTGAACTTCTTATTTTAGTTGGGAATTGGTTCAAAAAACAACTAGTCCAATGCTCGCGAGCTAAAAATGCGTTTTTGTTAAGCGCACATGACTCGATTAACTGCAATGGCGAGCTTTTCGCACCAATGGTCAGCAGACGATTTCCAGTAGCCCTGTGCGCTGGCAATCACCTACTGGCTCAAACCAGCACTGATGAGAAATCACCAGCTGGGAACAACACATGAATGACATTAACAACAATGACACCTGAATCAATGACTTGAGAGTTGCTTTGATTCGTATACCGTAAACCGCGTTGAAGCGAAGCACTTTTTCAATTTCGTTTTGACGCCGACAATAAACCTCTACCTTGGGAATACGTAGATGAGTGGTAGACCAACCGTTTCTTGCGCGAGTGCATGCGCGCCGGAACTCCCGATGACGCCCCTGATTTGGCAGGCCATCGTCGTCCAGCTGAAGCTATCGCCACAACAGACTCTGATTGTTGAGTCTATCTTACGCGGCAACCAGGACAAGCAAATTGCAGAAGAGCTAGACCTGTCAGTCGCGACGGTACGCACCTACCTGAATCGAATCTTCGAACGCACTGGTGTGCGAGATCGACTGAACCTTGTGCTAAAGATTTTCAAAATGGCGCAGCAAATGGTTTCCCAAAACAACGACGTCACTTAATCCAACAACAACCACTTCCTTTAAAAGACAACTAACAACAAATACAGCAATGAATCAGCCTCTTAAACAACCACAACCAACGACGAGTAGAACAATGAACCAACACCTACGGCGCACAGCTACGTCTATAATTTTGGCGGGACTATTTTTGACGTTAACTGGATCAAACTTACAGGGACAAGACACATTTGTCTGGAGCGGAGCAGCAGGCAATAGCGTTTGGAACGATGCTGGCAACTGGACCAACACCACCACCGGCGGCGGAACCGACACCGACGGCATCCCAGACGCAAATGACACCGCCACATTTTCAGCCAATGCACTCGCTGAAGGCGGTTCAGCAGCTGA
>CAZORR010000342.1:0-2190 GCA_964582115.1 uncultured Pirellulaceae bacterium | reverse complement strand
GAGGGCCTGAACAGAACGGAATCTCTCGTGATACGAACTTGGCCGACGACTGGAGTTTCGAGCCTCGTAAGAACGTGGCTTGGGTTGCCGAAACAGGCGGCCGCGCAACGCCGATCATCCAAAACGGCCGAGTGTTTTTGAACTGCCGAACTGAAGACGATGTGGTCGATCCCGACACCAAAGTGAATGCTCGCGAACAAGTGGTTTGCTGGGATTTAAAGTCGGGGAAAGAGCTTTGGCGTGATAAGTTCAATGTTTTCCAGACCGACATCCCGGCACCTCGCGTTGGCTGGGCGTCAATGTGTGGTGACACAGAAACAGGTTACGTTTACGTCCACTCCGTCAGCGGTATTCTGCGATGCTATACCCCCGACGGCAAAGTTGTTTGGGAAATCTCATTGGCCGAACGTTACGGAAAGATCTCTGGTTACGGCGGACGAACACAAACTCCGATTGTCGATGAAGACCGTTTGATCGTAAGCTTTATGGCAACCAACTGGGGCGCTACCAAAGGCCCCGCACCACTGCACTACTATTACGCGTTTGACAAAAAGACCGGCGACCTCCAATGGGTTTCGGCACCTGGCGGTAAACCCAAGGACACCAATTACTCCGCGCCCGTGGTTTCCGTCATCGAAGGCAAACGTCAATTGATCGGCGGCAACTGCGATGGTGGCGTTTATTCGATAAACGCTCGAACCGGCGAAAAGATCTGGGGCTTTAACATGTCACTTCGCGGCCTAAACACAACGGCCGCTGTGTCTGGCAATTACGTGCTAATGTCTCACGGCGAAGACAATATCGACAACACGGAATTTGGCAGAGTGCAATGCATTGATGCGACGGGAACGGGAGACGTAACGAAAACGCACAGTATCTGGCGGAAAGACGGCATTAAGGCCGGATATACTGCATTGGTTGCCAACGAAGGAATCTTGTATGTCGTAGCGGACCTTGGCAATCTACATGCTTATGATGTCAAAACCGGCGAAGAACTCTGGCAGTTCGACCTTGGGACGGTCGGTAAAGGATCGCCGATTTTCGCCGATGGGAAAATTTACGCGACAGAAGTTAACGGTAACATGTGGATTTTGAAACCGTCTCGTGAAGGCTGTGAAAAACTCTCCCACGTCAACCTTAATGCAAGAGTCGGATCGGGTAAGGACGAGATCTATGCGTCGCCTGCAACCGCAGAAGGCCGAATCATTTTGGTGACTCGAGACCGGACGATCTGTATTTTTGATGAATCCAAGTCGCCAGTTGTTGGCGGTGCTAAACCAATGGCCGCTGAAACCGCAGCAACTGACGCAATCGCCTCGATTCAATTGCGGCCTTACGAAACGATTGTCGAAGCCGGCAAGTCCGTCGAGTACACCGTGCACGCGTTTGACGCTAACGGTCGACTGATCAAAAAAATGCCTGCCGCAGAATTGTCGCTTGCAGATTCTTTGCAAGGATTCAAATCCTCGGGGGCAACATTGACCGCGCCGACGGCCGAGAAGCATTTGGCGGGAACCGTCTCGACGACCGTTGCTGGAAAAACAGCAACCGCTCGACTGCGGATGTTCAGCCCAGCCAAAAAATGGAGCTGGGACTTCACCGGGCTTTCCAAAGTGGCGGTGCCAGCCACTTGGATGCGAGCCTTTATCAAAGTCAAACCTGTCGATTTGGATGGCGATACGGCGATGATGGTTTCGGGTGGTAGTAAATTGAAGAGTCGTCCGAGCCACCAAATTGGATTGGGACACGAAGGCATGAAGAACTACACCATCCAATCGGACGTGATGATGCTTGAGCAGTCACGGAAGATCGGTAGCGTTGGGTTGTCTTGCAATCGTTACAACTTCATCCTTAAAGGCAACAACAGCAAGATGGAGATTCTGTCTTGGGCGCCGCACAAACGAATGGGCGCTGAAAAGAAGTTTGTTGTCGACCCCGAAGTCTGGTACACGATAAAAATGAAAGTGGACACGACCGACACGCAGGCTACCGTATACGGGAAAGTTTGGAAGCGTGGCGAAGCGGAACCAACTGATTGGTCAATGACTCAAACCGACCCCCACCCGAACCAAAGTGGTTCACCGGGGCTTTATTATTATGCGTTGGCGGATTGTTATTTTGATAACGTTATCGTCACGCAAAATTGATCGTAAATCTAGCTGTAAATTTTCAAACACATTTCTGTACAAC
>CAZORR010000341.1:0-2192 GCA_964582115.1 uncultured Pirellulaceae bacterium | reverse complement strand
TTCGGAGAATCGAGCGACAATGACCGTGAACGGTTACAAAAAAACACGCCTTGAAATGCTTCAAGGCGTGTTTCGTTTTTTGACAATCAATTAGCCCAATCGGAACTAGCCAATCTTTGCGATCAAGTCGGCTGTACGTGAACTGTAACCCCACTCATTGTCGTACCAGCTAACGATCTTGACCATGTTGCCGTTGATGACTTTGGTCTGGTCGGCTGCGAAGATGCTGCTGTGAGGATCGTCGATGATGTCGGTGGACACAAGCGGATCTTCACTATAGCACAGCACACCCTTGAGAGGCCCTTCGGCGGCGGCTTTCATCGCTGCGTTGACTTCTTCGGCGGTTACTGACTTGCTCAAGTTAACCGTCAAGTCAACAACCGAACCGGTGGCAACTGGGACTCGCATCGCCATACCAGTCAGTTTGCCTTTGAGTTCCGGAATGACCAACGCAACTGCTTCGGCAGCGCCGGTTGATGTTGGGATAATATTGACCGCAGCCGCACGTGCGCGGTAGATGTCCGGGTGAGGAGCATCCAAAACGTTTTGGTCGTTCGTGTAACCGTGAACCGTCGTCATCAATCCCGCTTCGATACCAAAGCTGTCTTGCAGCACCTTGGCAACCGGTGCTAAGCAGTTGGTTGTACAGCTGGCGTTTGAAACGCACTTCATATCATCGGTCAACAAATTGTCGTTAACACCCAACACGCAAGTCAGGTCGGGAGCGTCTTTTGCAGGAGCACTGATGATGACTTTCTTGGCACCAGCGGCCAAGTGTGAATCGTAGCCAGCTTTTCCATTGGCTGCGCGACTACGGAAAACGCCGGTACTTTCGACCACGACGTCGACATTCAAATCGCCCCATGGCAACTTGGCCGGATCACGCTCTTCGTAGATACGGATCTTTTCGCCGTTGACGATTAGGTTTTCATCGTCAAAATCAACCGTGCCTGCAAAGCGACCGTGAAGACTATCGTACTTGAGCAACGTTGCTAAAGTTTTGTTGTCGGTCAGATCGTTAACCGCGACGACGTCGAATTCGCCAGCACGTGCCATCAAATTGCGGAAAGTCAAACGGCCGATACGACCAAAACCATTGATTGCAACACGAATTGCCACTGTAGCTACTCCAAAAAAGTTTGTTGAAACCTTGAATACTTCAAGATTGAATTAAGCATTAAAAGGGCTGCCCATCAACTTAGCTGGGAATGCCCTGTCGCCTTAAGTCGCGCAAAATACCAAAAACAACTCGAAAGCTAAAGTGGACCAAAGGCCAACCCGGTGAAAGAAAGCAACAAAAATCGCAAAGCCGCCCGTATTTCCGTACCACTGTGGCAAATCCCACCCGGTTTGACGATCGGCAACTTTGATTACACAAAGTCTTCTTCGATTGCGGATAATTACGATCAGTTTTTGGCGGGCAACGAACTGGACTTGATCGACAGACAGACACTCCGCCGCTACCTCCCGCCGCTGGAGCAAGGCCCACCCCAGGGGCTCGTTGTAGCAGACTTTGGTTGCGGCAATGGACGATCGTTGATGCCGTTGCTGAACGAAGGTTACCGAGGCCTAGGAATTGACCTATCGGTGCCAATGCTGGAATCATTTGCAGGCAAGGCGGAACAAGCGAGCCTGTCGGATCGAGTTGGCTTGGTGCAGAGCAACTTGGTCGAACTGGACGCGTTTACTGACGACTCGATCGATGCCGCGATTTGTATGTTCAGCACGTTGGGCATGATCCATGGTCGGCAGCACCGCAATCGTTTCTTAAAACACGTTCGACGAATGCTGAAACCGGAGCAACCGTTTATTTTGCATGCCCATAGTAGCTTGTTTCAAATTCGACAGCCCGGCGGGATACGTTCTGCAGCATCATCGATCTGGAAAGCGAGCCGAGGCAAACAAGAATTTGGCGATCGGACGGCGACCTATCGCGGCGTCAAAAACATGTTCATTCACAGCTTTCGTCGCGCCGAGTTGAAACGCGATTTACAGCAAGCTGGATTCACCGTGAACAAATGGATTGGCATTCCACCGGCATCCAACCAAACCACAGACCTCGACGCCCCGTTGCCATGGCTCAGCGATTTCCGATTGGCGGGATGGATTGTGGTGTGCAGTTGAATAGCGTAGCATCGGCTTCCAGCCTGTATTCGAGTCACAATGCCCACTACCAAAAAACTTTTTTTCTT
>CAZORR010000340.1:0-2194 GCA_964582115.1 uncultured Pirellulaceae bacterium | reverse complement strand
TGGGGACTGGCCAGTTTGCGAGGCCTCGAGGACATCGCGATCTTTGACACGGTCGCCAATAAATTCGAAGGGGTCGTTAAAGCGGGACCGGCACGGGCGAGTTTCTTTGAACGCGACATGACCTTCTGTCGCAAACGCGATTGTGCGTTAGTGACCAACACGGGCGACAACACGATCAGCTTATTGGATTTGAAAAAGAAACAAGAGATTCGCCGCATCTCGCTTCCACGACGACCACTATGGCTAAAAGCGATCTCGCCTGCTTAGGCTCACAGCGACCGGTTGCCAATTGCCGACGTCGTGCGATGTTCTCAGTGTTCGACTTGGTTTGATTGTTTTTTCACAAAACCAGTAAGGTTCTGTCGGCTGCGCACGTCCAACGAGTGCAAAGTCTAACAGGGAGAATCTTATGGTCGCGAAGTTTGCTTACTTATTTACAGCCGCACTGATGACACTGTCGCTGCTTACCCCAAGCTCCGCATTGCACGCTCAGGACTACCGCGAACTCTTTAAGAAACTTGATTCGTCGGTTGTAACGATTCATTCATTAGAAGTTGTGAACAGCGAGCGAGGACCACGTCCGAAGCGGTCGGTGGGTTCTGGCGTCATCGTCTCAAAAGACGGCAAGATCATGACTGCCGCTCATGTCGTCCATACCGCCGATCGAATTCTCGTCAAATTCGTCGATGGAACCGCCGTGCCCGCTCAAATCGTTTCCTCTGTTCCTGGCGCGGACGTTGCTCTAATCAAAGTTGAAAAACTACCGGCGGTCGCTTCGGTAGCAGTTTTGGGCGATAGCGACAAAACTGCACCAGGAGAACCGGCGCTTGTGATTGGGGCGCCCTTTGGGATCGAACACTCTTTGTCGGTAGGCCACGTTAGCGGATCGCAAACACGTCCAGTGATCGCTGGTGGCACTTCACTCAAGGTGATTCAGATCGATGCGGCGGTTAATCATGGCAATTCCGGCGGCCCGTTGTTTAACGACCAAGGAGAACTGATTGGGATTGTCAGCCACATCTTAAGTGAGGGCGGTGGGTTCGATGGCATTGGCTTTGCCGTCGCAACCAACGCAGCAAAAACAATCTTGCTTGATCGATCGCCGATCTGGACTGGGTTTGAAGGCGTGTTACTTTCTCCCGAGTTGAGCGCAGTATTAAACGTGCCACAAGGTCGAGCGTTATTGGTTCAGCGAGTCAATCGAAACTCAATCGCGGCCAAAGCGGGACTCCAAGGTGGCACCGATCAGATTTCTTTCCGCGGTCGAGACGTATTGGTGGGTGGAGACATTATTCTTGAGGTTCAAAACACCGTTTGCGACTGCCCAAAATCGTTCGAAAACCTGAGCCGTTCGCTCAAAACACTCCAACCTGGAAAATCAGTCAAGGCCAAGGTTTTCCGAGCCGGCAAAGTAGTAGAGTTGGATTTCGTAACCGAAAAGTAATCGTCGGCGAATTTTTCAAATAATCTAGAGCGCTGGTAAGAACCCGCCCGTCAGCGCCTCATAGAATCAAGTTTCGGCGTTGATTCAGCGACTCGAAAAATCACTCAATTAAACCAGTTACCACACTAAACGAAAGACATATCGATGCAGTCCATGGACAACCTTAAAAAGCTTGGCAATCTAGAAAAAGCTGGCAACAACGCTTGGCAAGCATTTCAAGATTTCAACTCGGCCGTCATGAAAGAAGGCGCGATCTCGGTCAAGAACAAAGAGCTGATTGCCTTAGCGGTTGCCCTGACAACTCAGTGTGGATATTGCCTTGAACTGCACCGTCAAGCAGCCGAAAAAGCGGGTGCATCGCAAGAAGAAATCGCTGAGACGATCATGATCGCAGGAGCACTTCGCGCCGGTGCCGCGCTCACACACGGCACTCAGATTCTTAGTGAGTAAATAGAGCTAACAACAAGCAGCTAAAACAATAATAGCCTGGTCGTCCAACGACCAGGCTATTAGTTATTGGCTCTTCTGGATTCAAGTGGATCGGCTTCCACCGCCAGCCAAAAAAAATCTCGTGTTATCTGTGCTGCCAAATCTTCAATTTCTCGATCAGTTAACTTTGCGCGGTTGAATCGGCTTAGCATCATTCAACAATCTTGGCGTGTCGACTTTAACTTCGACGTTCATATCCGATTCACCTCTGCCTTTCTTGACCCAGACTGATACCGGGTGAGGTTCGACGACCCTCTTGCC
>CAZORR010000339.1:0-2223 GCA_964582115.1 uncultured Pirellulaceae bacterium | reverse complement strand
CGGTGGGAACGGAAAGCAAACGGCATGAAAAAACTCCTCGACAAATATCGATTTTTAAACAGATCTTGGTGCATGCTGAAAGCGACAATACAAAGGACCTTGAGCAAAAGCTTCAAGGTCGATAAATGTGTCGCAGTCGCAACTGAAAGGCAATTGTTGGAGTGGCCACTTCGATTGTACACTTCACTTTGCGGTGGACGAAAAAAGAATCGTCAAAAAAACGCTCTTAGAATCACAAAAGCCCCCGTTTTGACGGAAACAACACTCATTTGGGGCAATTTTGGTCGGTTTGAGTTGCTTTTGACCGAAAACTGCCGCCCAACAATTTCTCAGCCAAACTAGGCACTTAGTCACTACCCCCATAGCAACCGCTTATTTTGGGTAACCTGAAATACACTCGACTTCGGCGTTGGCCATCCGGCCAAACTCTAGTTCCGGACAAACTCCGCGGCATCAGAATCTACCTGCCATTTTTCAACGAACTTTGCACGGCTGAACTTCGGTCGCGACATGGGCTAATATAGTATCTGGAGTCACCAGACTTCAGGATTCGCGAATTGTGGTCAATCCGGATACTGTTAAATCAGCCCTGACAAACCACTTGCGACTTGGCAAAGTAAACCGCACTCAACTTTCAATCAGCACAATGATGTTCCGTTTGACCTGCTCGTTCATTGCTTTGACCTTTAGCGTTATGTTAACCCTGAACGTTGCTGCCATCTCTCCAGTGACTGCCGCGCCACAAGCTTCCTCACCCGAAACCGCGTCTCAAGCAAGTCTCGATCAAAAACTCAATCAGCTGATACAAACCGCCACGCTAACTCAGCAAAGCGGCAACCTCAAATTGGCGGCGTCTCAATGGCAAGCGGTTTGGGAACAATTTCCTGATAGCCCATTCACGGGTGCGGCGAGGTTCCAGGCGGGCAGCTGTTACCAACAACTAAAAGACTATCCGCTGGCGATTGAACATCTTAAAGCCGCCATCCTCAAACTAGATCGTACCGATAACCTATTACCAAAAGCAAAATTCTTCCTCGGCTATAGCCAATTTCAACTTGGCCAACGCCAACTCAAAACAGCCGCCGATGCAGTGCAAAAAAAACAAGCCAGCGACTTGTTGGTTACTGCCACCCATACACTCGGCCGACTACTAAAGGACCATCCTAACTTCCCCGACGCGTATCAAGCGTATTACTTCTTAGGTGGTACTTATGAACAGCTGGATCGCCAACAAGATGCGATCGACGCCTATCAAAAGATGATCGCAGCCCCCAATCCGAACGGAGTGTTTCAGTATGAATCAAAATTCGCGATCGCGGATTTGAATTTTGAGCTCGGTCGATACGAACAAGCCAAGCAGTACTTTGACCAATTGTTGACGGACCCTAAAACCAAAGACCGATCGGATCGAAATCTGGTTGTCTTCTCAGCCGCGGAAAATGCGATCGCATTGGGCGTAGCGATCAAGCAGAACGGGGTTGCTGCGGACTCACTACTGCACTTCGCCGCAGCAGAAACTTTGTTGAAGCTCCTTGTTAAACCTGTCGGCAGCGACGGCCCGTCGATTGCGCTAGCTCGTGATGCCGAACGGCAACTTGCGTTTTGTTATCTGCAGCAGGACAAGTTCCAAGCGGCCGCTCAAACGTATGCCTCGGTCTACAAAAAATTGAACGACAAAGATCCGTTTGCTATCAAAGTCCAGACAGCCACCGACGCGGGGCTTGCCTATCTAAAGGCTGGTGATGTTGAAAACTGCGAGGCATTTTTGAAACTGGCAACGGCAACGATCCGACCCGAACCTGCCGAAGCTGCTCGTTTACTGTCATCTTATTACCTAGAACAACAGCGATTCGAGGACGCTTACGGTTTGGCCACGAAATTCATCCCCGTCGCCCTGCCACCACATTTGCTACCGTTGAAAATGAATCAAGCAAAAGCGGCGATGGAAATCGATGCTCGATTGGACGAATCGATCGCGCTGTTTCAATCGATCGCGGTCGACTTTCCGGACCATGAACTGGCCTCAGCCGCTTTGTACAACGTTGCCGTTGGCCAAGTCAAAGCCGGCCAGTACACCGCAGCGATCACTACCACCGACGAACTTCTAGCGAGGTATCCAGACCATCACCGTCTCGCCGACATTCTGGACATCGAAGGCAACGCGTTGGCCTTGAGCGGCCAACACTCCAACGCGGAAAAGGTTTTTGAGCGATTGATCAACGA
>CAZORR010000338.1:0-2255 GCA_964582115.1 uncultured Pirellulaceae bacterium | reverse complement strand
AGCGACTCGCGGTTGTGCCCGCATAAGTGCCAACCAATATCGCGGCGAGGAATGTACCGAAGCCATACTCACGATAAAATCCAGCAAGGTTGTTGATGCAGGCCGCGGGAATTCCAAAAATTGGATTTGAATGAGCACCGAAGATCATTGCGGGCTCGACAACGCCGTACCCGGTGACTTCGCCAATCGCGTTTCCTAAACTCGCACACAGCGTAACGATCGACGCTGCGAAAAACCACTTGCCCCAGCGCAACCATTTCTGCTTTCGTGAAAGAGTGATCACTGCAATCGCAACGGTCAGCGGGTAAGTATGCAACACGACCGATGCTAGTTTGCTGATATGTGATGTAAACGGCACACCTTCTTGACCACCCACCAACATCGAAAATGCCGGAACGATCCCTGAGACTAATAGCGTCACATAGATCGCCGTGCGAATTCCTGATTTGCGAGTTACGCGAATGTCATCGGCTAGCGTGACCGGTTTTGGGGTGCGTCGAAACATTGCTCATGAACCACTTGGGGGGATTGCTGAGCAGAGAAAATAACAAAATTTGAGGAGCGAAATCAATGCTGATTTAACTGGACATTGGTCTCGAATGTTGATCGTTTCTGATTGAGATTTATTTTTTTGAATCCAACCTAATGAAGATGTCGGTCGCTTTGGTGGGGAACGCTACTTTCACGGAGAGCGTGGCATTTAATTGGCCAAGTGGTTTATTGAGTCAACTGAACTGTTTTTAGTGTCAGTTTTAACAAGGGATTAGCGAGTTCACTTCGGAGGGAAAAGCCTAAAGGCATTACTACGAACACAGCGCATAAAAAATGCCGCCCTCGAAGTGAAAGGCGACTTTGGTACTAACGTGCTTAGTGCTTATCCCAATACCTCGTGACAAAGTAGAAAAATGGGTCACTCGAAAACGTTGTGGGATAAGCTCTTAGCTGGAGGTGGTTGTATCGCCACCGTCGGTTGCTGAGGCAGTTGGCTCTACGGCTTCCGCTTCTTTTTTGGCTTCGGCTTGTTGGATTGCTTTCTGCCGAGTCGCGTGAACGCTGTCGCCGATGAGTTCGGTGATCTGCTTGCGATCGAGTTCCTCGTGCTCCATCAAACCACGCGTAATTGCTTCCAAGTCTTTTTTGTGTTCGACCAATAGGTCTAACGCACGCTTGGCGGCGGCGGTCAAAATGGAATGAACTTCAGCGTCGATTGTTTCTAACGTGTGTTCAGAAAATTGGCTGGTTTTGTGGATCTGACCGCCCAAGAATGGGTCTTCGTCACTGGTCTTGTAGCTGACCGGGCCAAGCTTTTCGCTCATCCCCCAGTGTGTGACCATGCGCCGAGCCATCGAGGTGGCGCGTTCGAGGTCGTTTTCGGCACCGACTGAAAGCTCTGAATAGATCAACTCTTCGGCCGCGCGGCCGCCGAGTAGTACGACCAAGTTGTCCAAGATGTCGTTCTGCGACATGTTCATGCGGTCTTCGTCGGGGACCATCTGCGTCACGCCGAGTGCTCGGCCGCGGGGAATGACGGTGACTTTGTGCACGGGGCTGGCGCCTTTGAGTCGCCAGGCGGTTAGTGTATGGCCGGCTTCGTGGTAGGCTGTTTTTTCTTTTTCCTCGTCGGACAAAATCTCTTCGCGTTTGGCACCCATCAGAACTTTGTCATGGGCGTAGTAGAAATCCTCCATCTCGACTTTTGTTTTGTCTTTCCGGGCCGCCCATAATGCTGCTTCGTTGACTAAGTTCTTGATGTCCGCTCCGGTCATGCCAACGGTGGCTTGGGCCATGACATCCAGATCAACATCGGCGGCCAGCGGCACGTCTCGCACATGAACTTTGAAAATCGCCAATCGGCCGGTCTTAGTAGGGCGGCTGACGGTAACGTGCCGGTCGAAGCGACCAGGACGCAGTAAGGCAGGATCTAGAATGTCGGGACGGTTGGTTGCAGCGACAACAATGACGGCGTCGTTGACTTGAAAACCGTCCATTTCACCAAGGATTTGGTTGAGCGTTTGTTCTCTTTCGTCGTGTCCACCGCCCACGCCGGCGCCGCGTTGGCGACCAACAGCGTCGATTTCATCGACAAAGATGATTGCAGGCGACTGCGCTTTGGCGGTCGCAAATAAGTCTCGCACTCGACTGGCACCGACACCAACGAACATTTGAATGAATTCGGATCCGTTGACGGAGAAGTAGGGGACGCCCGCTTCACCTGCGATGGCTCGGGCGAGCAATGTTTTTCCGGTTCCGGGAGG
>CAZORR010000337.1:0-2304 GCA_964582115.1 uncultured Pirellulaceae bacterium | reverse complement strand
AAAAATCGTACCAGCCCAACAAGTCCAATCGGAACGGTTCTCCACCGGTCACCCAAAGTACCGGCTTGAAACCCATCAGGTCCGCGATGGTCGCAACGGTTGCCAGCAAGATAAAGATGTAACCGTATTTTTCCAGTCTCCGTGACGTGTCTCCCTTGGGGCCGCGGTGACGGAAACCGTTGCCAACCGTTTCGGCAAGCGCGCCGCAAGAACAAATGTACGAGCAGTAAATTTTTCCGTACTTGATCGTAAACAACGGCAAGACGATAAACGTCAAAAAGACCGCCCAAACCACACCGACGATCCCTACCATATGCCACCACTCTGGATCGCCCGGCTGTGCGACCGGGTTGACTTTAAACGCAGACATATTCAACGGCCACGCGTTGAGTGATTTCCTCAATAATGGAGTGATCCAATTGCGTCCGAAAAGCACCACCAAAAAAGTTGGGATGCCCCACCACAGCGTCCATTGACAGGCGATGATCGTCAAATTGCGTTTCCAGATGATCTTGTTGTTGGTCTTTACCGCCCAGTAGATCCCAAAGACTCCGATCAGTCCGAAGTAACACAGATAATAGAAATCTGAGAGCTTGGCAAAATAGAGCGGACCACGTCCGGTAATATTTCCACGTTCAGTGATTTTTTGGTTTTCAGGAGCAGGCTTCAGTGAATCGTAAACGTCTTTAACCGACAGGTCGCTGCCGACGCTCGTCAAGTTCAGATTCAAATAGTACGGACCGGCACCGGCTTGTGCCTGATCTGAAGTCACTGCATCAGGGACAATCATGCCAGCGATAAACAACATGATGAAACCTGTCAGCAAGAGCTTAAACGCCGGCACGCGAAACGGAGCACTCTTGCCTGGCTTGGACATCAACCCTTGGACGATCCTAGCGCCAATCAACAACACACCACCGACTGGAACCAACGTTCTGAGGATAAAACTCCATGGCTGAGCCGTCGGATTGAGAAAGCCCAACCAAGATGGCCACAGGAATTTGCCTTCAGCGTATTCGGGGTGCAGCGTAAAGTGCCCCGTGCCATAGTACAAAAACAAGCCGACCAGAATACCGATGATCGACCAGATCACACGTTGCTTGGTCCAAACCCCATCCAGTTCCATTCCCGTGTCCATCAGGAACTCGATCGGAGGAAGCGTCCCAATCAAGACGATTACCTTATCGTTCTTGAGCGTGGATACCTTACCGTCGATCTCCAAATCGACTTCTTTGTCGCGACTGGCCTTTAGGTTACTTTTTAGGATCGCATTGATTTCACCTTTAGCAATCGCTTCATCCAGCAGGCGGCGGTTTTCTGTTTTGGCTCGGAAGAAATCCTCGCCGCGATACGAAATGGTAACGCGATTGTGATTTTTCAGCATCAACGCCGCTTCGATCGCCGAGTTTCCACCGCCGACGACTAGGACGTCTTCATCGTTGTAATCTTCGCTGGTGTGCAGGCGGTAGGTAACTTTCTTGCAATCGTCGCAGCCATCGATTTTGAGTTTTCGCGGTTGCCCTTGCCGGCCAATGGCCACCACCACATATCGCGATGGGAACTCGGTTCCGTCTTTACATTGAACGACGAACTGCTGCTCGCCTCGTTTGGCAATCTTGGCGACTTCAACACCTTCACGATATTTCAACTTTCGATCAGTAACCGTCTTTTCAACGATTTCCAAAAAATCGTTTCGGTCCAGATCGGTATCCACGTCCAGTTCGCTGATGTTTTTGATGGATTGCGGTTCGGCGTAGACCTTCTTACCGGCAGGAAATGTCCGCACAGTGCTGGCCAATTCCGATCGTTCAATCAAAACGTACTTCAGCCCCCGCTTCTCACACTCGATCGCAGCCGAAATGCCCGCAGGGCCACCACCGACGATGACAAGATCAAGCCCTTCAAGCTCAGCTGAATTTTGAAACAGCCGAGACTTTTCCATCCCTTCGATGACTTGTCGACCTTGATTGGCAGCCACCTTCACCAGCGGCAAGCCGGTTACGTCGCCAACGACAAACAGCCCTTTGACGCTCGATTCATACCGAGAATCAACGATCGGCAGGATCTCTTGCGGTGGAACGGTTGCGAAATACTTCTTCCCAGATGACGCCATATCTCAAACACCCAGCTTGTTCAAATTGGCCAATGGTGGATTGCTTCTACGAGAGCTCAAGTATTAGCTTCTGCAACCCACCCATAAAATAAAACTTGCACGCTATGAGTCGCCATTAATGTTAACGAATTACAGTGACTATTGATATTTCACTTTCAGAAAACCTAGATCAACGATCGCTTACCCAGAGC
>CAZORR010000336.1:0-2306 GCA_964582115.1 uncultured Pirellulaceae bacterium | reverse complement strand
GGCAAGAGGGTCGTCGAACCTCACCCGGTATCAGTCTGGGTCAAGAAAGGCAGAGCCGAATCGGATATAAATGTCGAAGTCAAAGTTGACAAGCCGATATTGCTGAACGATGCCAAGCCGATGCTTCGACCAAAAATACAACCGCGCAAAGCCAAGTAATCGCGAAATAGAAGATGTGCCAGTGATGGTATTAGTGACCATCGACCATTTCGAATTGTCGCTTGCCGAAGGCAGTACCAGTTCGGTCGAGGTAACTTGAAACGCAGGCAAACGGAGGTCGCAACGAGGATGTGTAAATATCCATTTTGCGTCCTCTGTGAATCTGCGTTTTTGCTTTAATCGCTGTCGATGCTTAGGCTCCTGCACAATCAACCGTCCCGGACAGGGGCTGCCGAGCTATGACGCTATGCGGTACGCCGCCGATGTAAGCCAGCAAGTCCGCAAATCAGGACTAGCACGCCAGCGGTGGAAGGCTCTGGAACCGCGGTCGCGATAAATGAAGCAGACAGTCCGTAAAACTGCGTGTCAAGCAGATTTTCGTCTGCGTTATTCACGCCGGTGACTTGAAGAAAATAAGTTCCCGCCTCTAGATTGATATCTAACAGCGACTCGGTTCCGCCAAGGCCAAAATCATCTGCGCTGTCAAGCACGATGCCATCGGAATCGAGCAGTGCAAGGGTCAAATCGCTTCGCTCTTGAGTGTTAAAGTCGATTTCATTTACTGGCTGTCCGTTAAAGGCTTGTTCAGCAATATCAAGTGTGAACCCAAACGCTTCCAGTGTGAAGCTGCCAACTCCGTCTTGGGCGACATCGAACTCGTAGACATCAGTGTCGCTTGTGTCGTCGATACTGAAGAAATCAGTATCGTCGATGGACACCGCAAGATTCGCTGCGTCCTGTCCAATCGCGATATCGTCGCCTTCGGTAAGAGCACCTAGGTCTGTCGCAAGTGCAACGGTGTCATTTCCTTGATGGTTTGATCCCTTTTCGTTGAAATCGCCGTAGCCTCGCTGCGTCGTTAGGATGTCAAAGTACTGAGGCCCATCAAAGGCAAGGTTGGTGATTGGTTCAGCGAGTTGGTCGGCCGCATCGGAAAATAGATGCTCCATGCCAAGACCGTGGCCGATTTCGTGCGCGATTACGTTCCGTAGTCCGCGGTAGTTGTCGGTGCTATCTGAGAAGAATGTACTGTCGTTAGAGTCGATTACGGTGTCGCCGCCAAATTCGGGGAAGAAATTATACGCTGCGTTACCTCCTTGACCGTCAATGGGGTGCGCAGAAATTCGCAAGTCCGCTCTCACACCTAACTCGCCGTCCGCGCTAAATAGCCCAAAAACCGCTCCATCATCATTCGCTTCAAACTGGACATCCAATCCACTGATTGAATTCCAACGTTGGAAAACCTGTTGGAACAGTGGCTGCCAAGTTGTTGCTTGGGGGCCGATATTAGTATTGAAGAAATCTCTAATCTCGTTTGGAGAACTTCCCTCACCTCGTGAGCCTGGGATGTTAATGCCTTCTGCAGCAAACCCCCAAGTTAATCGAATTGGATCGCCTTGGTCAAAGCCCTGTGTCTGAGAATGAGCAGTATCTCCAGACCAGCGATCGCCATCGATATCGAACTGTGCGAGAACTAATGAAGGGAGGGCCATGCAAACCCCAAAGGCCAAACCAACGATTGAATTTTTCATAAGAACTCATGGTGTAAAAACAAGAAAACCAATTGGTTGGAAGTGGTGTATTCATTTTTAATAGACACGAGGTGTTAGCTAGGATACTAGGCAGGCCCTGAAGTGACGGCAACTTACTATTGCTCGATTTTTTTCGAAACAGAAAGTCTGTGGACCTGATCATACGGATTAGTCGAAACGCAGCAGGTAATTCGGTGACCATGTTTGCTTGGAGAATATTAGCAGGTCAGCAATCTTCGGCCCCTAATTCGTAGGGGGGGGAGGCGTTAAGCGATGTTGTGAAAACTAATGACAATGCGGCGTTTCGCCAGGTGTACAGTTTGGTACTTGAGTGTTGATAAGTCGTTTGAGACTGCTGTGTCGTCTAGCTATTAAAAAGAAGGCGTCGACGAGTTGTCGTTAAGCATGATCCATGCACGCAAACAGCCTGATCGTTGAACGACCAGGCTGTTAATGTATTCTAATTTTCCTAGTGCTTATCCCAATACTTCGCGACAAAGCAGAAAAATGGGTCGCTCGGAAAGGTCGTGGGATAAGCTCTTAGTGTTGGTTCTATCTAATCACTAAGAATCTGAGTGCCGTGTGTGAGCGCGGCACCGGCGCGAAGTGCTCCTG
>CAZORR010000335.1:0-2335 GCA_964582115.1 uncultured Pirellulaceae bacterium | reverse complement strand
AAGTTGGCATGAAAAATGAAAAAGGGGAATATTTGGAAAACAACCAAATTGAACCCGACCATTTAGTCAAAAACGATCCCCAATCCACTTCATCTGGTCAGGATAAACAGATCGAAAAGGCTGTCGAAGTCATGCTTGAAACGCTGGACGCTGCTGGCGTAAAGTAGGCCAGTTGATTGCTCGGATAATTTGCCGATTGCCTTTAGAAGGAAAACTAAACAGCGAACCTTGACGGTTTCGTTTGCTCCTTTGAGCGGGAATTAAAAGTTGCTGCGTTGCAGTGCTTTCGTTGTTATTGTTTTAGGCACCGAGCGATGATTGAGATAGATGGAGCTGAAGGCGAAGGCGGCGGCCAGATAATCCGGTCGTCGCTGGCGCTGAGTGCGGTGACGGGAAAGCCGTTCTGTATCAAAAATATCCGCGCTGGGCGAAAGAAGTCCGGACTGAAGCGTCAGCACGTGACGGGCGTGAATGCTGCGCGAGAAATCTGCGGCGGTGCGGCTGTGGGCGCTGAGCTGAATTCGTCGGAATTGACTTTTATTCCGGGGCCGATTCAAACTCGCGCTTTTCATTTCAAAATTGGAACCGCGGGTAGTACCACATTGGTGGCTCAAACCGTTTTGCCAGCTTTGATGATGGCGGACAAACCATCCAGTATCGTGATCGAAGGTGGGACGCATAACCCGGGTGGACCGCCGTTCGATTTTTTGGAACGAGTTTACTTGCCGCAAGTCGAAAAGATGGGTCCGAGCTTCAACGCCAAAATCGAATCGTACGGTTTCTACCCGGTTGGTGGTGGAAAAATCAAAATTGAAATCGAACCCGGGGGACCGCTTCAAGGCCTGAGCTTGCTTGAGCGAAAGTACAAAACGAAAGCCAAGTTGATGGCGTTGGTTTCGAAGCTGCCGTTAGAGATTGCCAAACGTGAGCTGGATGTCATCCGTCGCAAAGGGAAGTGGCATCCGTCGGAATGTTATCCCATCGAAATTAAGAACTCACCTGGTCCCGGAAACGTGGTGATGATGGAGTTCAATAGTGGCAACGTGAATGAGATTATTACTGGCTACGGTAGTCCGGGCGTGCCAGCGGAGAGCGTGGCGCGTAAAACCTATCGGGATGCGAGACCGTACTTGGCGTGGGAGTATCCCGTCGGCGAATACTTGGCGGATCAGTTATTGCTGCCAATGGGGTTGGCTGCCAGTCAACAGAATGCGGGAGTAGTCAGCGAGTTTTTGACAGGACCGTTGTCGTTGCACGCGACGACGCATATCGAAATTCTAAAACGATTTCTGGATATTGAAGTCATCGTGGATGAGGTGGAGCTTGGCGTGTATCACGTTCAAATCCGACCGTTGGAAGCAGGCGAAGATTAGGGCTTGGTAGAAATCTCTGCCAAAAATGCTGTGTTTTCAACGGATTACAGCCGCAACTTGGCTCTTGATAATTTTTTCCCTAAGATCTCTAAGTGCCGAACGTAGGAATACTTGTGCTCTCGATTGTTGGCCACGGGTAGTTTACCTTAGATTTTGGCAATTGGTTGGAGCTGATGTTTTGCTCGTCATGTGGGCTACTAATTTAATAAGAACCAGAGGTTTTAAGATGATTTTTCGATACTTGCCCGTTTGTTTTACGGCACTGTTTTTTGGGTTGGCGTTTTCCGATGCGGCAGTTGCCCAAATCAACATCAATCTTCCAGAAGGCGATACGCCAGTGGTGAGGATTGACGAGCGTTATACGGAAGAGAAAAAAGATAAGCGGCCAATGTTGATGGTTTATTCAGATGGCCGAGTCGTTCGGTCGATTTCAGATAATAAAGAGGACGACTATGAGTTTACGTTAAGCAAGGAAAAGTTCGAAAAGTTCTTGAAAGCAGTTTTCGTCGATAATGAATTTGAAACGATTTTAGAAGGAACGATTGAGAATACGCTTTCGCCTCGACGACCAGCTCGGAATTCATTCAGGGTCTCGACGAACACGGCCGATGGTTCACATGTTGTCAACTTTGGTGATACTTGGCTTTACGATCGTCTAGGGCAAGGAAGAAAAAGAGCCAAATATCAGAAGGCAGAGCATTTACACCGATTCCTGAGAGTAGAAGATGCCTGCCGGAAAGTAGCTAATTTGGCATTGATCGGCGGCGAAGAAGCTTTTCAGGATGCTGTGAACAAAGCCAGCATGGAGTTTAAAAAATCTTACCCCGATGGTCCAGCGCTCAGTGATGCGAACTTGTTTAGCGTGCGACGAGGCAGTGACGGTAAAGTCGCGGTTCGCTTCCGAGTCGGCAAGAGGGTCGTCGAACCTCACCCGGTATCAGTCTGGGTCAAGAAAGGCAGAG
>CAZORR010000334.1:0-2338 GCA_964582115.1 uncultured Pirellulaceae bacterium | reverse complement strand
CGTTATCACGCTTGGGAACAAATGAAGAAACTTATTTCCAATGTCTTATTGATTGTGGTGATCATTGGTATCGCTTTGGTGCTCCGCGCAAAATTCGAACGGTTTACTGTACCGCAAAACGGAATGTATCCGACGTTGCCGGCGGGTTCTACTCACTGGGTCACGAAAAGCCGATATGAAATTTCTGACGTTCTGCTGGGCGACATTGTTGTCTACGAAGGATCGCATGACAGTAAAATTTACAATTTCGTTTGGCGAGTTATTGCATTGCCCGGAGACGAGGTCTCCATTGACGCAGACAACATTGAGATAAATGGGGTGCGACTTGAACGTAAATTTGTTCGTAGTGAAGGCAGCCTAAAAATATACTCAGAAACTCGAGGCGGACAGAACTACGAGGTCGCGTATGATGCCAATGCGCCGGTTGAAAATCGAATTGGATGTAGTTTGACCGTACCCGACGATCATATTTTTGTTCTTGGCGACAATCGTTACAATGCTCTCGACTCTCGATACCATGGACCTGTTGCAGTGAAGAAGGTGTTTGGAAAATTTTAGCCTTTGAAAGGATGCGCATCAGATGATCGAGAAATCCTGGTGTGTGACGATCGGTTTAGTCGCTAAAACTTTGCATGGCATCAACTAACATGCGAGGGACAACAATTCGATGCGTGAAAAACCAAGGATTGCGTTCGTTATTTTCCGCTTGCAAGATTATCGACCGACCCCAGTGATCACAGCCGTTATCCGTATTCAAATCCAACAAAGCCATGAAGACCACCAAAGATCACGATGAGCGTATCGCAAATATGACGCTTGCCTCTGTTTATCCACACTATGTTACGAAGGTTGAAAAGAAAGGCCGAACCGTAAAAGAACTTCAGCAAGTTATTTCATGGTTGACGGGCTTCAACGTAAAGGATGTCCAGCGCATGATCAAGAATGACGCTACCTTTGAACAGTTCTTCGCTGCGGCGACGGTCAACCCAAACGCGAGCTTGATCACTGGCTCAATTTGTGGCTATCGAATCGAAGAAATTGAGACGCCGTTGACCAAACAGGTCAGATACCTTGACAAATTGGTGGACGAGTTGGCCAAAGGACGCAAAATGGACAAGATCCTGCGATCTTCCTAGTTTCGAACAATGCGGATATCCATACATTGCACGAAAACCAGACTTGCGAGTGGTTTAGAAATGGATGATCGCTCGTTCGGACTTGGTGATCGCAGACGTGATCACGCTCAATCGAGCTCAATTCTTTATGCTTTCGTTATCACGCTAAGAGCTTATCCCACACCTTTTCGAGCGACGCATTTTTCTACTTTGTCGCGAGGTATTGGGATAAGCACTAAACCTAGTTGGTCACTTTTTCTCCTAATTTGCCAATATCAGCGGGCCCTGAGCGAACAAGTACTCTGAATCGCAATCGCTGATTTGCCGAGAACTCAACAAACAGGAGTATGCCCCAGTGGAAGCCATCATCTTTTTATGGGTATGTTGCGGACTTACTGGCAGTGCGTTGCTTTTGTCCAAGTCTGCTTTCAAGGGTCGCGCCACCGCCGTCGTGCTTTTCTCATTACCTCACGCAATAATTTTTGGTCCGCTTTTTCTGCTAATGAACCTTGCTACACTTCCGCAACAGATCTGTCCTCACTGTCAATCGAGCATTCCCAGAAGTGCGACGGTTTGCTCAAAATGTACGCGCGGCCTATAGCGTGACAACCCTAGTTGAATGCCAAAACCGAGCGACAACAATTCGATGCGCGACAATTCAAATTCACGTGAACCTAAAATGATGAATCACTTGTCCCAACCTCGGTATTCACGAACGTTAACCAGCTACGCAGCGGACTATTAAAGCATGAAAAACCACGACAAACTAGATAGCCATGGCAGCAAGACAAGCTTTTCAACTCGCCTAAGGTGGTTCCTTTTGGGGATGGCCGGGACTGCAGTCTGTTGGTTTTTCTGGTGGCCAATTTACTTTACGTTTTCAGGAGGACGTTATATCGGCAGCAAGCCACCCGGCGAATCATACACTGCCACGCAATTTGAGTTTCGTTACGGCAACGCCACTAGAGTTGTGAAGGACCCATACAATAAGATGCAGTGGGTGTTCGGACAGTTACCAGATTCAATTGAAGTCGACAAAACAGGGATGCGATTGATTGTGTACAATTCACACAATGCGATTGTCAAGTCTTGGGAAGACTCCATGGAAGCCTACCCTAACTCATTCTATCACAAAGGTTACATGGGAATCTGGGACGACGGGATTACCTTCACGATCGACTCAAAAGGAATTGTTCGATAGACGGCCTGAACCGCAGCGATCG
>CAZORR010000333.1:0-2346 GCA_964582115.1 uncultured Pirellulaceae bacterium | reverse complement strand
CAAGATTATCCACTACGCCAAATCATCAACAGCCATTAAAATCTCACAAGAACATTTCCAACTCCGTCAGTTTGTGAATTCAGTGAATCAAAACAACCCATCCGAAACCGTTCCTGTTGGTCTTCAGAAATCAGACGATCGCCACTTGGTGATTGACTGGAGTGATGGGCAACAACAACGGATCCCGTTTCGCTCGCTACGCGACAACTGCCGCTGTGCTCATTGCACTGAAAAACACAAAATGTACAAACCCGTCGAACAGACCAAGGCCCCAAAACCGAAGCCCACCAGCATGGCCTTGCCGGTCCTGTCAGCCGCCGAGGCTCGACCGATCGAGATTGTTTCGATGACACCTGCAGGTAACTACGGTTACAAAATCGCTTTCTCCGACGGTCATAGCTCGGGGATTTATTCGTTCGAACTTTTACGTTCGATCGGCCGGGAACCGTTGAGCGAATAAGCTAAAGTCGATTTCAATAATACGGCCGCAGCAGCAAGTAACAAACGGGCCCAGTTATCGCCACGTACAGCCACATCGGAAACACCCACTTAGCCATCCTCCGGTGCTTTATCACTTGGTTAGTAAACCCATAAACCCAAGTCTGCAAAATAAACGGCAGGCTCACCGCGGCCAACACGATGTGAGAGATTAGCAATACAAAGTAGACGATTCGGATCGCCCCTTGACCGCCAAACTTTGTTTCCTCGGTCGTAAAGTGATAGGCCACATAGCACAAAAGGAACGATGCTGACGCGATCATCGCCGCCGAAATAAACCGTCGGTGAGCCACGACGTTTTTTCGTTTGATCATCACCAAAGCAGCCACCAAAAAAGCAGCCACACAAGAATTTAAAATCGCATGAACCATCGGCAAGAAACTCAGCGAGATACCATCCGGCAGCGGAATCTTCTCCGGTCGCCGCATCGCACCGACCAATAACCAGACCACGATCGTTAACACCCAAACGAGAATTCGTAGCTTGTTACCGAGTGCGATATTGGGTTCGGCAGCGTTAGATCCTGTAATCTCAGGGCTCGGTGAAGGTGGAGTCGTTTGGCTCATGATCAATCGCACGATTTCGGGTTATTCAAACACAGGCTAGCAGCCTATGCCACGATTCTACTCTTCAGCGATCATCGCGAGGATGCGGTCTTTTACCGCACCTGGGTTCGCGTTGGCGTTGATTTTACGAGCCTTACCGATCAACGCACCGACGGCCTTTTCGTTGCCGGCTTTGATTTGGCTGACGACCTTTTCGTTTTCGTCAATCAACTGTTGGCACAACGAATCAATCTCACTGCTGTCGACTTTGACGATGCCTAGCTTGTCACTGGCTTCGGACACCGACGCACCCGTTTCAATCATCTCGGCCAAAACATCTTTGGCTCGGGTTTGATCCAAGTCGCCGCTGACAACCACCTTCAATAGTTCCGTCAATTTATAGGCACTGACGGGGTACTGATCGATTTCCGTTTCGGTTTCGCCCATATGCCGCAACACTTCTTGGCTAACCCAATTGCTGGCAACCTTTCCGTTGCCACATCCGTCAGCGACCGCCAAGAAATAGTCAACGACTCCGCGACCTTGGCTGACGATCACATCCGCATCGTATTGCTTAAGCGAGTAATCGGACTTCAGACGCTCGCGCAGTTGCGGCGGCAGTTCACCTATCGTCGCTTGAACATCATTGATCTGTTGTTCTGAAATCGTTACGGCGATCAAGTCGGGGTCCGGGAAATAACGATAGTCAGCGGCTTCTTCTTTCTCGCGCTGCGGAACCGTTTGCTGAGTCGCATCGTTCCAACCAAAAGTCCGTTTGGGAGCGTCGTCGATCGTTTTACCGTCCTCCTGCCAAGCATCGAACTGACGAGCCGCTTCGTACGACAGGGCTCGTTCGGCATTGCGGAAGCTATTCATGTTTTTGATTTCAACAATCGGCGTGGCGATCGTTTGACCGTCCACTTCGATATGCAAGTTAACATTGCCATCGCAGCGAAGATTTCCGTGCTGCATGTTGCAGTCCGAAACGCCAACGTA
This sequence comes from uncultured Pirellulaceae bacterium, assembly GCA_964582115.1. Classification (GTDB taxonomy): domain Bacteria; phylum Planctomycetota; class Planctomycetia; order Pirellulales; family Pirellulaceae; genus Mariniblastus. The sequence goes on along the minus strand of CAZORR010000333.1, from coordinate 307 downwards.
AGTCAAAATCAATTTCAGTTCGTTCAAAAACGCCTTCGCTTCCTCGGCCGAACGCATGTCTGGCTTGGTAACGATCTCCAGCAGCGGAGTTCCCGTGCGATTCAAGTCGATCTTCGATTTAGCTCTCCCTGCATCATCGTGAACGCTCTTACCTGCGTCCTCTTCCAGATGGGCGCGTTCAATCCGCACCAAACGCGGCGGAAAGCTCTCCTTAGCGTCGGTGACTTCCAATTGACCGGGGCCACAAATTGGTTGGTCAAACTGACTGATTTGATAGCCTTTGGGAAGGTCGGGGTAGAAATAGTTT
>CAZORR010000332.1:0-2373 GCA_964582115.1 uncultured Pirellulaceae bacterium | reverse complement strand
GTTGATTCAATGCGGAAGATGATTAAGGTTTCTCGTAAGCTTGTTGTTGAACCAGAAGCGTCTGGTAAAACGGTTGCTGCGTTTATCTTTGAAGCGGCGAAGCGAGTGGAAGCGAATTTGATCGAAGAGCAAATTAAGATGAGCTCGGTGGATCAATTGGCTGATGAGTCAGCCGATTCGACGATTTCGAAGAACTGGACAGTTGAGCTGGAGGTTCGTGAAGAAGCAGATGCCGAGCTAATTTTGAAAGAGTGGCAGAATCGATTTAACGTGACGCCTTACTTCCCGACCAGCAGTTCTGTTGGTGGTCAAATTGCTGGCGAAACAGGTAACCAGGCGATTCTTGCGATTGTGGCGAGTTTGCTTGGGATTGTGGCTTACGTTTGGATTCGATTCCAAAACTTGGCCTTTGGTTTGGCTGCTGTGGTGGCTCTGGTTCACGACGTATTGATCGTGTTAGGGGCGATTGCGATTAGTCATTGGCTGGCGGGTGTGTTTGGGATTATCGGGATCGACAAGTTTAAGGTCAGTTTGGAGATCATTGCGGCTTTGTTGACTGTGATTGGTTATTCCTTGAACGATACGATCGTTGTGTTTGACCGAATTCGTGAGGTGCGTGGAAAGCGGACCGAAATTACGGCGGACATGATCGATACAAGTATCTCACAGACGCTTAGTCGTACTATTTTGACCTCGGTGACAACGTTTATCGTGGTGTTCATTTTGTACTGGTTTGGTGGCGACGCGATTCATGGATTTGCGTTTGCTTTGGTGGTTGGCGTGATCGTTGGTACTTATAGTTCGATCTTTGTCGCCTCCCCTGCTCTACTGTGGTTGATGAATTCAGTAGGCTTGAATCCTGGCGAAGTTGATCCAGAAGCCGGTGAAAAGGCTCTCGCGAAGTAGACTTTCACCGAATTTGAAATAAACAAAAGGCCGTGATGAACTTAGGTTCGTCACGGCCTTTTTGCGTTTGATGTCAACGTGGAAAGTGTCCTATTTTATAAGGCTCTGGTGGGAAACGCGGTCGCCATCCGGATCGTCGATGAGTTCTATTGGTAAACTGGAATCTTGATGATCATGCCGTGTCGGATGTCGCCAGGGAAGCGCAGTTGTTCTCGATTGGCCAAGTAAATATCCAAGTAATAATCTGGCTTGCCAAAATGATCGCTGGCAATCGATTGCAATGTATCACCCTGCTGAACAACATACTCAGAAAACTGGGTCGTGCTGAGCGATATCTTTTGAATCGTATTGTCTCTGATTCGCGTTAACCGGGTCTTTGCGTTTGAGTTTAGCTGCAAAGGCAATCGGGCCACGCGGTGTTGTTGGCGACTGGCGTCTGGGTAGTATTCTGAACCGCTGTTGTTGGCGGATTGGCTGTTGGGGGTTTTCCACTCGGGTTGCGAATTCCAATCCGGTTGTGAATCTCGGTTGCCGAAAGCTGCGCCAGGATCGTCGATCGTCACGGTTTGTTTGATGCGTGGGATGGGCATCAGGCCGTTTGGGTTACGATCGTTATTGAAATTCTGTCTTCGTTGATTTTGCCAGTTTGGTTCTTGCGTTTTGAATGCTACTGCAGGCGGGGTGATGATTGTTGGTTGGATCGCTGTTTGGGTTGCTGATTCGGTTGGGCGGATCGTGTAGTTATATCGTTCCGTCGGTGAGGTGGTGTAGGTTTGCTGGGGCTGATTGGAGGTAGACAGTGGGGATGTCATGCTTGCTGCGGTTTCAAAATCGGGTGCAGTAAATACGGGCGCATTTTCAACATCGGTCGTTGTTTCGTTAGTGGGGTTAAACCCTGAACGGGATTGTATGGAATCGACTAAATTCAAACTGTTGCCAGCGTGTGGTGTGATGACTGTTGGCATTGACGATTCGCTGGCGGTATCTGAGCTGAACGTTGGCGCATCTGCGATCACGTCGGTTATTTGAGAGGGAGTAGGCGAAGCCGTTTGCCAGTTGTTTTGGGAGACGCCAATTCGGCCAGACAAGTCGCTTGGCGGGGGGATCATTCCAACGCTTGACGCTGTGTCATCGTTGTATAGGTTTGGCATTGGCAGCCGAGCTGATAGCTTAGGTTTCATCCAAGGGGTTTTTGCAGGGCTTTTCTGAATCGCCATTTCAGGTTCGATGAGTGATCTTAGTCCGTCGGACGATGCGATCTGAGTTTGATTGGACGACTGCTCCGGCGACTGATTGATGAAGCTGCCGAATGCGAATGCCGCGGTTAGACAAACGGCGGCCATTGCAACTTGTTGAATTGAACCCATGTTAAAACTCTCCACAAACCAGTGATTCCGTTTACAGTTCACGCGACAATGTGTGCGTGACGAACGCCAATCCATGGCAAGTCGATCGAATTGAACCGTG
>CAZORR010000331.1:0-2401 GCA_964582115.1 uncultured Pirellulaceae bacterium | reverse complement strand
TTCGCAGTGGTGCCGTTCGCAAGGCTGTCAAGCAAAAGCCTTTCAAGTTGCCATCTTAGGTTGGTGATTTAACCCCTGAGTGGTTTCGCTGGTCCAACCAGCGCTTCCAGCGGTCGGCAGTGATTGTCGATCGTGGTGTTGTCGATGCATTTACAACTTTTGAGCAATGGTTCACGATACACCGATCGTACCATTGCTTTTTTTATGGAATCCTATGAGCAATCCAGTCGAACCCAAACAAGTCCAGCAGGTCGCTAAGCTGGCTCGTGTTGCAATCAGTGACGAATCATTAGCCGAATCTGCGGAGCAACTAAACCAGATTCTCAACTACGTTCAACAGCTTCAGGCCGTCGAGTTACCTGCTGATGTCAAACCATTCTTTGGCGCGGTTGAATCAGTAAACGCCATTCGCGCCGACGAAAACAAAACCAGCACCGACCGCGAAACAATCCTCGGAAACGCTCCCGATTCCGACGGAGAGTTTTATCAAGTGCCGCCTGTCTTCAAGTAAAACCGTTTATTTAGTAAGTGCGCTGCTGCCCTACGCGTCAGACCAAAGAACTGTTTGAATTTTCAAATCAAGCGAAGCCATGGACCTAACCAAACTTTCCGCAACTCAGTTGCTAGACCAGTTAAAATCTGGCAACCTTTCTGCCGTGGACTGTACGGAGTTTTTTCTCAATCGCATCGAAGCGAATCAATCTCTGAACGCCTTTGTTGATGTCGGCGAAAACGGCAGCGGCTCGCTGGCCAAATCCGCCGCGCTGGCTCGGACTCGTGCAGCGGCGATTGACGCGGGCGATATCAAAGGACCTCTAGCGGGACTACCCATCGCCATCAAGGACGGTATCTGTGCCGCTGGCGTTGAAACCACCGCTTCGTCTCGTATGCTCGAACGCTTTGTTCCCAGTTACGATGCCACCTGTGTTGCTCAGCTAAACCAAGCCGCGGCGATCAACGTTGGCAAAACGAACATGGACGAATTTGCGATGGGCAGTTCGACCGAAAATTCATACTTTGGACCGTCGCTCAACCCCTTCAATACTCAGCACGTTCCCGGTGGATCCAGCGGCGGTTCCGCGACCGCCGTTGCCGCTGGCTTGGCTCCGATAGCTCTTGGCAGTGATACCGGCGGTTCAATTCGCCAGCCGGCGTCGTTCTGTGGGATCACTGGATTGAAGCCAACTTATGGCCGAGTCAGTCGTTTTGGTTTGATTGCCTTTGCCAGTAGCTTGGACCAAATTGGACCGATGGCGTGGACCGCCGAAGACTGTGCGCTCGCGATGAATTATATATCGGGACACGACCCACAAGATTCAACGTCCGCTAAAGAAGCCGTGCCCGATTTTACTCAAGGCCTCACGGACTCGCTTGCTGGGCTAAAAGTTGGCATCGCCCCCGAAGTTTTTGGTGACGGAATTGATCCGGCAGTCGAAACCGCTGTCCGCGACGCAATCAAAGTTTATCAAGACCTTGGCGCAGAAGTTGTTGAAATCGATTTGCCGCACACTGCAGCGGCGGTTGCGACTTACTACGTGATCGCTCCCTGTGAAGCCTCCAGCAATTTGTCTCGATACGATGGCGTCCGTTATACCTATCGTTCCGCTGCTGATTCGCTGGACCAGATGTACATGAACACACGTGGTGAAGGTTTCGGTGCCGAAGTCAAACGCAGAATCGTGTTAGGGACTTACGCGCTGAGCTCCGGTTATTATGACGCTTACTATTTGCAAGCGTCCAAGGTACGACGGATGATCAAACACGATTACGACCAAGCCTTTAAGAAAGTCGATTTGATCTTGGGACCAACCACGCCGACGACGGCGTTTAAGCTGGGTCAGCATGCCGCTGATCCGCTGGCGATGTACTTGGCGGACGTCTACACGGTTTCCGCGAACTTGGCTGGCGTTCCAGCTATCTCGTTGCCGTGTGGTATGTCCGAAGGACTGCCGATCGGACTACACTTGCAAGGGCGTGCGTTCGACGAATCGACGCTGCTGAAAGCGGCTCACCAATACCAACAAGTCACCCAGTGGCATGAACAACGACCGTCAATGGACCAGGAGGCGTCGGTATGATTTCTGAAAGTCAACGCGAAGCGATCAATTTTGAAGACGTCACCGTCGTGATTGGTTTAGAGGTCCACGTTCAACTGGACACGCAGAGTAAGCTGTTTTGTGGCTGTAGCACTGCCCACGGCGCCGACCCGAACACTCAAACCTGTCCGGTTTGCACCGGTCAGCCTGGTTCGCTGCCGGTCATCAATCAACGGGCCCTCGATCTATCAATCAAAACCGGATTGGCGCTGGGATGCGAGATTGCTCGGTATACAAAGTGGGACCGAAAAAACTATTTCTACCCCGACCTTCCCAAAGGCTATCAAATCAGTCAGTTTGACCAA
>CAZORR010000330.1:0-2409 GCA_964582115.1 uncultured Pirellulaceae bacterium | reverse complement strand
CGTTGTAAGACTTTGTAGCATCTAAAAGCTCCAAATATACCATGAATCTACACCGGAGTATTGGTATTCGAATTCTCCGTTTGCTGGAAGCATGGATTCGTCTGATGCGTATGCCAACCCTTTTGCTCCGTGGCGAATCTTGTTGACGTATACATGTGGGACTTTGTTGATCGAAAATGCGGAGAACACGCCTTCAGGAGCAGCTATGTGCTGATCGCAATACCATTCGAATCTTGGAAGTGGCTTAAGTTCCATTTGGTAAAATCCGTGATGCGGCGAGTAGTTAAAATCGGATAAGTCAGCCGTAGTAAGGGCTTCAGAGTTGACCCTGTCAAATTTTGCGATCGAGTGATTCCAAGACTTGAAAATCAACTCTGGGCCAAAGAATAGTGGAGAAATCGCAATCGCCGAACCTACCACTGTCGACAGAGCAATCACCCAAGATTTTTTGAGCGCGGCAAAGACCAGCCAAAAAATGGCAACAACCAGAATCGCCGGTAGCGTTGCCACAAAGACAAACCCGATCATACGGTCACCAGCGAACCAAACGCTGCTAACCTCACACCACGCAATGGGGATAAAGCAGGCAAGCGAGAGTAATGCAAAAAGCAGGTTAAGTGTTTTCATCTACTCACTGGCGGTAAATGCGCTAAAAATTGAAAACCGCACGACCCGCGGCTTCGCGTGCAGTACACACGACATGGGCGTGATCTTACGGGAGGTAAATCCTCTGCGCATGGTTTCGGTGTCTTCTTCGAAAAGTATTTATACCCAAATGAACGCTAAATCAAAATATAAGCCTACAGGTAGAGTTGGTTAAGCAACCGAGCTGTCGTCTTGATTCCCATAGCGATCCGTTGATTAAAACGAATGCTTTGTATATTAAGCGACACCGTTAGAATCGCCCCCATCACCCATTGAGTGGCCTGGACTTTGAAAATCCGGCCTTCAATCGAGTTTCCGTTTGACGGACTCGTCTTCGTGAACCAAACTCAAAGGAGATTTTCTTTTATCGAACCGGTCGCCGTCCGCGATTCAGCTACGTTAAAATGGTTCTACAGACCTCGAACTGACCCGATCAACTCCGCAACTGGAACGTACCTATGATTCGTTTTGCTTTGATTCTTTTACTCTGTCTCGCCACACCAGCTTTTGCCCAGCAAAAAGAAACCAAGCCAGCGACGAGTGAAAAAGAGGCAGGTCAAAAATCAAAACCCGCAAAGCAGGGCGATCGGAGCGAAACCAAATCAACTAAATCAAATTCGGATCAAGACGACGACTCCAAGAAAACGACTGACAAAGACGCTGAAGATGAAAAAGAAAAAGCCGATCCAACCAACACGGCGATGCTTGCCGGGGCTCTTAAGTTTCGCAGTGTCGGGCCAGCGTTTATGTCGGGCCGAATTGGCGACATCGCGATCGACCAGGAAAACCCCAACACTTGGTATGTCGCCGCTGCTTCAGGTGGACTTTGGAAAACCAGTAATGCCGGGACGACTTTTAAACCGATCTTCGACAGCCAAAAATCTTATTCAATCGGCTGCGTGACGATCGACCCCTCTACGAACTCGACCATCTGGGTCGGCACGGGGGAAAACAACGGTGGACGCCATATCGGATTCGGCGACGGAATTTACGTCAGCTACGATTCCGGAAACACGTGGAAGCTCAAAGGATTAGAGAAATCAGAACACCTCAGCAAAATCATTGTCGACCCACGCGATTCCAACATCGTCTTTGCAGCTTCGCAAGGCCCGCTATGGTCACCGGGCGGTGAACGAGGGCTGTATCGATCTGAAGACGGCGGAGACAACTGGGAACTGGTTCTTTCCAAAGGTGAATACACAGGCGTCACTGACGTGGTGATCGATCCAAAAAATCCGGACGTGTTATATGCCGCAACCCACCAGCGTCATCGCAACGTATGGGCGATCATTAACTGCGGGCCGGAGACAGGCATCTATAAGTCGCTAGACAACGGCAAGACATGGAAGCCTTTGAAGAACGGTCTACCCGGCGGTGACAAAGGAAAGATCTCGCTACAAGTTTCACCTCAAGACTCAAACTATGTTTACGCAACGATCGAACTACCGAATCGAAAAGGTGGTTTTTGGCGTAGTGAAAACGCGGGTGCCAGCTGGAAAAAGACCGACGATTTTATCTCCGGCGGTACCGGTCCCCACTACTATCAAGAACTGTGGGCCGACCCTCATCGCTTTGGAGTACTTTATCAAGCCAACAATTATTTGATGCGATCCATCGACAACGGTGACACGTGGGACCGAATCGAAGGCCGCTACAAGCACGTCGACAACCACGCGGTCGCATTTCATCCCACCGACAAGGACTTCCTGTGCGTGGGGTGCGACGGTGGAGTCTATCGAAGTTACGACTATGCCAAGACATGGC
>CAZORR010000329.1:0-2414 GCA_964582115.1 uncultured Pirellulaceae bacterium | reverse complement strand
TTTCAAAAAGCAAGGAAGCCGCTGCTGCGATGCAGAGCCAGATCAAGTTGATGATTCGGACGATGTATTCGAATCCGCCGTTGCACGGTGCGTCAATTGTTGACACGATTTTAAATGACGTCGATTTGCGAGCTAACTGGATTGCTGAGTTATCCGAGGTCCGCGAGCGGATTGTTCAGTTGCGTCGCGAGTTTGTCAGCCAGTTGACGGAGCGATTGCCTGATCGCGATTTTAATTACATCAATTTGCAACGCGGGATGTTTAGTTTTTCGGGACTGACAAAGGATCAAGTGGATACGTTGCAGGCCGAGCACGCGATCTACGCGTTGGGGAGTGGCCGAATCAATATTGCAGGGATTAATTCGAGCAATATGAAACAGCTGTGCGATGCGATTGCTTCGACTTATTAGTTGAGACGTTCTTGCATAGCTGGATTCGCCAGAATTCAGGATGTTTATTGACGTTTATGAATGGTGACCGAGTTGTCCTTCGTCTGTGTACGGATTCGTAGTCTCATTCACTACAATCTCAGTTGAATAACAATAAAACGGTGTTGCCATCGAAGACTCAAAGCCTGAAATCGAAGCGGCACCAACGCATGAATTGGAGGGCGATGTGCGGCACAATTCGTCGGAGTCGGTTGTGCCGGCGAAATCGTTCGGTGCTCCTGAATGGATGATGGTGTCGGTTTTTGCAATCGAATTACTGACAATGCCAGCGATCGAGCCAAATCCAAATGAGCTTGGTGCTGTGTCAATCGGGCTCTTCTTAGGTTTGCCTTCGATGTTAGCGGCTTGGAGCGCTGTTCGCTCGGGCGCTTGGCGTTACGTGCTGACTGTCTTGTTGGCTTTATTGAATGGTTTTGTTTTAACTTATACGGTAAACCATAGTTTTGATCTATTGCTCGTGCTGCTTCCGTTGGTGTCGGCAATCCCTACTCTTGTAACGTTATGGTTGATCAAGCGGAGTTTTGGGCGGTTTGCTCAGTTAGAATCTGGATCTGATTGTTTTTTAGAGGGCTTACGGTTTAATTTGTCGCATTTATTTGTTGTGACAACGTTGTTGGCAGTACTATTGGCTGTTGGGAAATTATTTGAGGCAAGCATTTTAAGTTTCGTTTCTTATCCCGGTGAAATTGTCATCGTTGCTTGTTTAGCCGCCTTGTTTTCGCTCAACACACTGATGTTTGTTTGGGCATTGATGGGGCAAAAATCGTTCTTGCGAGTTTGTATTGCGATTCCGATTTCGCTTGGTTTGCTAGTGAGTTGCAACGAGATTTGCAATGGTGCTGATCGTTCGACACTAGCGATTTGGTATACCGTCACCGGATTGCCGCTGTTGTTGTCGTTTTTATTGATGACGGTTTTTCGGTATGGTGGGTGGCGGTTTTGGAAAGCTGCAAAGTAAATCGTTTATCAACGAGTCGGAAGGCGATCGTGTTTTACGAGGCCCTGTGAGAAACGATGTCGCCTTACGAATCGTCGTTAGTTCCGAGCGATCTCGCGTTACTTTGATGCGTTGCGCTGGCGCATGGCTTCGTATAGCATCACCGACGCGGTGACTGACACGTTCAGGCTGTCGGCGATTCCGTGCATGGGCAACTTGACCGGTTGGAAGTCACTTCCGCGCCAAGCGTCGGTGAGTCCGTTGGCTTCGTTGCCCAGAACGATGGCGACCTTGCCGTCGAGCGTTTGAGCAAAGAAATCTTGAGCGTTTTCTAAAAACGCAGTGAGTACGCAGTAGCCGTGTTCTGTTAACCAGCTTTGGACGGCTTCGTTGGTGCCGGTTGCGATCGGCAAGTCAAACGTTGCACCAGTGCTGGACCGAATCGCGTTCGGGTGAAAGGCGTCGCACTTAGGATCCGATAAAATCAACCCGCCGTTTCCGCAAGCGTCAATGGATCTGACAATCGCTCCAAGGTTGCCCGGTTTTTCGACTTGCTCTAAAACAATGATCGCTTTTCGATCAGTCGGAAAGTCCGGCAGGTCCGTTTCGGGACGCTCGGCAATTGCGACTAGTCCTTCGCTGCGATCACCAAACTGTAGTCGTTGCATGAACGCTTCGGAAATCGAAAAAAAATCGCAATTGGGTAGGCGAGCCAACAATGGTTGGGCGAGGTCAACCGCGGAATCTTCTACGAAGATTTCGACCACGTTAACCCCCGCATCGATTGCTCGGCCAATTTCTCGTTGGCCGAAGATGATGATTCGTGACTGTTGTTTGCGTCCGCGCGAAGCGTGCAGACGCATTGCCTTTTTAAGACGAGGGTTTTGTGAACTGGTAATCGGTAGCATGGGTATTAGCGACTATTCGCCGCACAGCTCCAAGGCTTTGGTTTTGATGCCACGCAGGTCCAGTTTGCCGGTGCCCAGCAAAGGTAGGCTGTCGACCAAGAAAAAGCTATCGGCCGAAGG
>CAZORR010000328.1:0-2418 GCA_964582115.1 uncultured Pirellulaceae bacterium | reverse complement strand
GCTGGTGCTTGAGTTCCGCTACCTGCTGGAGCTTGAGTTCCACTGCCTGCTGGAGCTTGGGTTCCGCTACCTGCTGGTGCTTGAGTTCCGCTACCGGCTGCTTCTTTCATCTTCTCTTCTTTCATCGCCATCTTTTCGGCCAAGATTGCGCTTTGCTCTTCTGTCAAAGTTTCTTTGACGCCCATGGTGATCTTGCCCATGAGTTCCATTTTTGATTCGCTAAGCTTCAAGATTTTTTCTTGAACGTCGCTAGGAAGGCCAATCACTTCCATGCTGACGACCATGGCATCTTTTTCGCTTTTCCCCTCTTTGATTGCAGCCTTGTAAGTTTTTTGCAACTTAGCGAGGCCTCTTTTAGGAATTAGTTGACCAATCTGAGCGTTGAGGTTTGCGATTAGCTGATAGTTGGCTTCTGTCAAGCTTTTGAGGGTAGCCCGCTGGGTTTTGTTTAAGCTGATTCCAGCAAAATCAGTCCTTGCAATTTTGCTCGCCATCTTGTCGATGGCTTGATCCATCGCTCGTGCTTCTTTGGAACCGGAGCCCCCAGAGTTATAAGAGCTGCTGCCACTTCCTTTGTTGCCACTACCTTTGTTGCCACTACCTTGTTTTGAGCCAGATTGAGCCTGCAAATTGCTAGTAACTAAAGTAGCAATCGCAATAACGAACAGTAGTTTTTTTAACATAAGATTTCTCTTGATTTGAATTTCTGGAAAAAATGGTCGAAGCACACTCTAGAGAGGGTGATTCGGGGTTTTCATTACTAAAAACTTCAAAATTTGCAATAACTTCTCTTAAATTGTCGATAACTAGCCACTTTGGCCCGCTACCCAAATTGAGTCACCGCGCGAGGAGTTCGCAGGATTCATTGGATCAAGATGTAACTACGCCTCTTTCGACAAGGTTTCGAAGGGAATCTCTTTTCTATTCGAAAAACAGTCCCTTCGAATCCCTAGCCTATGTAGGTCAACGTTTGACCTGATCAATGCACTGTGCCATCGATCATCGTGATTGTTTAGTACCAGTCATCATTTCCGATTTGGGCGTCGATGTGTTTGACGTGGGCACCTTGGTATAAGTCGCGTACCATTTTTTTAGAATCCGGTGCACTCATAAATTTAGCGGTGAACCCGTCAACGTCAGGATCGATTGTCGCTCGGGCGGTGTGGATTAGATGCTTGATCAGGTCGATCGGATCTTCGTCCCCAATGGCGAATCGAATCGTGGTTGGGCTCAGGCCTGCCTCTCGCAGTGCATCTTCGCTCAATTCAGAGTGGGTGGTTAGCGACGGGCAGCTAACAATCGTATTGGATTGGCCAAGACTAATCATGTGTCCAAACGTCGGTGACAGCGAATCGAAAAATTGTTTGAAGTTGTCCGATGGAAGATCACCCATGTCGACCGTGAACAGCGGTGCAGGCAATCCTAAGTAGGTGTACCGCTCGCGGAAGTCAGAATTGTCGTTGCTGTCAACTGCATTGCAATGGACTGTAATGCTGGGGTGCGAGTCGAGGAATTTAGCCAAGATTTGTGTGTTAATGCATTTGCGAAGCATGCGTACAGGCAACGTCTTCATTCCTTGCATGACTTCGAATGCGGCGTCAGCATTTAGGAAAGCACCTTTGACATAGTAGACGTTCCAAAACATGGTTTGGTCCCAATTGACTTCGCCTTGATAGCCTTTGGGAGCGAACATGTTTTTCGTTTGGCCGATAACGCATCCGGCGATGACGGCTCCGCAGCCGCTAAGATCTTTCGTGTAACTGTGAATTACATAGTCCGGTCGTTCGACAGGATCTTCTTGCTGTAGTGGTTTGAGCAAGAACGGAGTGCCAACGGTTGCGTCCAATAGCACTGTCATGTCTTCTTCGTGAGCACGGCGGCAGATCGTTGCAACGTCGACGATATAACCGTGAGGGTTACAAGGTGATTCTAGATAGACGTAAATTTTACGGCCTTGGGCAAGTCGATCGGCGTGCTTTTCTTTGGTGCGTTCTAAACACGCTGAAAATTCGTCGGCGGAATAGCCATCAAACATTTCGATTGCGATGTCTAGATTGCCGGGTTTGGCATACCAGTCATTAAGTAGTTGGTAGGCGCCGCCATAGATGTTACGACTGGTAATCACGATGTCGTCGCGGCCCAGTACATGGGAGAGAACGGTGTCGATGGCAGCCATGCCGCTGTTGAAGTTCCAAGCAAAATATTCGCTGGCGTACTTTCCCGCACAGAGGTCAACGACGTGGTTGGCTAGGCAAACACTGGTTGGATTGAGAAGCCGAGAGTAAATCTCCAGCATGAGTTCATTGCCGCGGAACGCGTCGTCGATCCATTCAGCACAGGCGTAGATGTAGGTAGCCGTTCGGGTGATTACAGGAGTCGCAGAAAACAACGCAGTGACGTTGTCGAATACGGGATAAG
>CAZORR010000327.1:0-2436 GCA_964582115.1 uncultured Pirellulaceae bacterium | reverse complement strand
GCCAGTTGGGTTTGTAGAGCTTCGACGCTCGCTTCCAACTCTGGCGTTTTTGAGGTTTGCTTTTCACGGTCCTTCAATCGCTCCAACGTCTCGATTCTCTCGGCAACATGATCGGCTGGGCGAAATGACGTGAAGGTTCGCTGTTGAGTGGCCACTTCGGCATCTTCGGCGACCTCCAGTTTTGCCTGCAGCACCGGCCAGAGGGTTTCCATTTGTTTTTGTTGTTCAGCAGCGGTTTTTTTGTGTGTCGAGCGATTTTCAAGTAGGGCCCGATGCTGAATTTTGCATTCAATTTCGTCGGGGTCCATCAGTCCCATGACCCACTGCATCACGAGGCTATTTTCTTCTCGCGGTAGGCTTGGTCCCGAGTTAGCTTCTGAGTGTCGCCAATCATTGGCACTGCGGTAGCCACATTGATCGTCGCGAGCCAGCCAAGCCAATAGATCTGGCCAACTAGCGGTGTGACCTTTGGGTAACTTCAGCTGTGGTAAATCAGAAAAAACAGCTTCCTTGACCGCTAATAAGAATGTTTTGTAAGGCAACTCTTCCAAGCGTCGGTCGATGACGGCGGTTTTCCAGTCGTTGCTGTTTACAACAAATGCCAGTTTGTTGTCGGCATCGTTTATTTGGCGAACAACAATCCAGTCTTCGCCGGCCACTTCCCAATGCCCAACGGTCACTAGCGAGGGAAACGCGGTCAGGATTTTTGACTGCGTGTCTTCGGTTCCAAAGTGCTGCTCGCCTAACGAGAATCGAATCAACCGTGTTAAAAGTGTCTTGCCGACACCGTGCCCAGCGACAGGGCCACTTTGAGGCTTTGTCTTTCGCGTTTGGATCACGTTCAAGCCGCGTCGAAACGGAATATTGCGAATCGCTTTTTTGGAACCTAACGACGATAGGATCACGAATCGTTTGAGCCAAACGATAGGAGCATTGCGCTCAAGATCCAGTTTTGGAGACTCGTTAGCCAATTGAAACAAGGTTGAATTTTGCATCAATGCACTCACTCCTAAGTGAAAGTGATTTTGCGTTTTGTTGTTGCCTTTGAAGACCTCCGTGCTTCGGCGATTGTTTTGGTACCCGCGGTTCTAGATCGCGCTGATGCGCAAATCATGTCTCGAGCGGTATCGGGACGCGAACCTCTGGTACCAGTATAACGAATGCTGCGGAAAATGGGGGGGCATTTGTATTCGCGTTTATTCGCGTCCATTCGCAGACTACTCGGTGAACGCCACTGCGAGATCAATATAAAAACCTCAACAACAAGAAAATCACAGCGCGAAATTTATCACGCAAAGTCGCGAAGGCGCAAAGACTGTTAATTCATTGACTTTGCGCCTTCGCGCCTTTGCGTGAGGATTTTCCCGGCCTTTCTATACACGCAGTTTCCCATAAAAGCTGGATTGGTGGCGTTTATCGAGAAGTCTCCTAAACATCGTAGAAATGATTGAGGCCGCTGGAGTTCAGGTGGGCGCTGTCGCCTTCCGGCTTGTCGTTAAACGGTGGATGCGTCATCGCCGATCTTGATCAAGCGAGTGATGCCGGCAAAACGACTCGGTGATTAGTCGCAAATTTTTGATGATCAAAGAGCGAGAATCTCCGGAGGTGCTGCATGCAATCGTTGATGAAAAACTGGTTTTGTTGGAGTCTCCCGACTAACCGGCTGATAAATTTCGAAATGAAGCTACTTATCGAGAGAATTTCGCCGTCTGGGTGTTTTTTCCAACTTTAATAGTCGATCCTACCAAGCGGTCATTTGCTCTTTGAATTGTCCAAACCCGAGCGAAGTTACCGAGTATCAATCACCCAACCAATTGAACACCTTTTTGTTTCGACTGTCCGCTGGTTCCCGTATTACTTTTCGCCTTCCGATCTTTTCATGCCCAAATACCGAAAAGAATCTCACATTCGCAGTTTGCTGAAAGGCATTTCGTGGCGAGTCGTAGCAACGGCCGATACGGTAATTGTGGTGTTGCTGGTGACTTGGTTGCTGACAGGAACGCCGAGCTTGGGCGACGCGATCAAGATCGGCTTGACCGAGTTCTTGATCAAGTTTTTGGTCTACTACGCGCACGAGCGAGTTTGGGAATCGCTTCGTACTGGCGATGGGTTGGATAATCTACGGACGTTCAAAAAAGCGGTTTCATGGCGGATCGTCGCGACATCAATGACATTTGTCATCGCGTCGGTTGTGCTAGAGAGTTTTGATGCGGTAGCGGCAACCATCGCGGGGGCCGAGTTTGTTTCTAAGTTTTTGTTGTACTATGCTCATGAGCGTGTTTGGCTGATGTTGCCACTGGGCCGTATTCGTAATTACTTGTTCGGCAAGCGACCGAGTGTGAAGGTTTCCGAAGAGGATACATCACAGAAAAATAGCTAGGCTTTGCTAATTCTTGGGTAGGACCAAACGGACGGTTGTGCCTTGCTGCGGTCGAG
>CAZORR010000326.1:0-2439 GCA_964582115.1 uncultured Pirellulaceae bacterium | reverse complement strand
TCTGGCGACTCCAGCTACTATTCAGTTTAATTTTTGGCCAGATTTGAATCTTACTTTTTTGATGCGTTGTCCACGGTAGAGATTACTAATTTCGGGCGAAGGCTTTTGTCGGAATGTTCTTTGGTTGCGATTTGAACTGAACGCTCATCGTAATGGTAGTCACCCAGGGTGTAGTATTCATCGTTTGAATATTCATTCACGTTGTATCGAACGATGCGCACAACAACGAATGTGACATCCGTCGGTGTTCCGTTCGAAACGGACTTGAGGTAATCGGTTACGTCCAAAAAGTTCGGAACAAAATCAGACGAGTGAAACGAAACCGCTCCGACAAACTCGCCCCAAATCCCTAGCCCGGTTCCGACCCCGTTAGTAACTCCGGCATAGTTGTCTTCAATGTCTACCATGTCGCCTGTGCCATCGGTTGCTCCCATCGTGCCGTTATCGATGTGGTACTTCCCAAGCCCTGGTGCGTCGGCCCATGCCAGTTCGGCGCCCTCGTTCCAGTCCACATCCTTCACGGCGTAGACATGCAAAATTTCACGCTTTGATGGACCTGATCCGCTGTTTCGGCCCGCCAATTTTAAAAATGCTTGCTTTGTATTTTTCGTTCCATCGAGTCGGAATCGCATCATTCCAACCTGCCGACGGTCGGCCTTGGAGTGGTGTGTTGAAACGGCCATGGTGGACGCGGATCCGTTCAGCCCAGTATCGACAACTTTTTTTGTGGCGTCATCAGAAGGCGAAACCGTTTGGTAGGACGAGCGATCTCCGGCCATGGGGACTTTGATCAAAAATGCAGTGTTGTTCGGTGCGTCGAATTCGACTCGCTTGGACCTACTTAGTTTGATGATATCGGTCACTTGCCCAGTATTCATTTTGTCCACTCGTTGCAGGCTGGCAAACGCACCGACTTTGACTTTCAAAGCTCGCAGATCAATCGATACCGATACGCCCTTTCCAGCGCAATTGGAACCGTAAATGTAGTAGGCTTTGTTTTCTTCATCCACAACTGCGACTGTACGGCGCTGAGCATCCGCGCCGGAAGTTACCGAAACTGGCAGCAGTGGCTTTCCGCCGCTGAAATGGCGAGCGTACATTTGGAAACAAGCGCCTCCTCGAGTGATTCCTCCATAGTTATTTGGTTTGTGTTGGCTGGAATAAGTCAGTGTATTGCCCAGTCCGACTAGAGGCTTTCCAGACTGGCCAGCGCCCAACTTAAAAACAAATATTCCTCCATCGTCACCTAGCCCAGCTTTACCGTGAACGGCTGAAGCATGCAGAATCTGAGCCATCGTAACGCCATAGTTGAGATCCTCAGTATCTCGTTTTCGTTTGTTGAATGTGCCGCTGGTATTGGTGTTGTATTCCGTAATCACCAGCGGAATATCGCGGCTAGGGTCATTGCGAGCGTTGGCGATTGCTTTACGCGCGTTCAGTAGGATTTTTTCTGCACCAGCGGCGTGGCCATAACGATGATAGTGATACATCCCGTAATTCATCGGGTTTCTTTTGCGATATTTTCCATGGACATCGTACTTAATTTTTTTCCATGAAACGCTACCCCAACAATGGATATCTTGGTCGGGATGTGAAAACTTGTAGTCCCAATACACCCCCGGGCAGTTAGGGCCACAGATATTTAGTTTGAGCGTTTTGTCAAAATTCGCATTCACATCTGCCATTGCTTTGCGCATGGCGTCCGCGCAAACCAACCAGTGACTTTCCCACGGATCGTAATCAATGTGGGCATGCGGTTCATTCCGAAAGGCATACATCGTTACGTCATGTTGCGAAGCAAAGTGATAAACCATCGTGTACCAGTATTTCCAATACTTGAACCGCTTCTCCCAATCGTCCGTGATGGGGGTGTCGCTAATAAAGCGAGTATTGGTAATCAGCGACTCGATATTTCGATCCGCCAAATACTTCATCGTCTCCGGCATCTTGGCTCGCTTCCGTTGCTTATGAAAATGAGCCCAATCAATGAAGTGATCGGCAGACGTGGCCTGTCGCATGGGATCCTTGCGAATGTCTTCGATCGCCGCATCAAAAGTCTTTGCCGACGTGACGCCGCTATTATCCGCTAACGAAGAAAAGGAGGGTTTAAACCACGTCCGATGTTGAGTGATCCCATACCATTTGAAATAGTCATAGCCTGTCGTCAGGGCAAGGTCGCCGCTGGCTCCCAAGATCTTAGGGATGCGATCTCCGTTGGGCCGCTTGATCGCGATCGAATATGTCTGCGCTGTGATACTGCTCGAAGTCCATCCAGCCATTAAGGCAACGATTGCTACAATCAAATAATTCTTCATGACTCACTCGTTATTTATCAACTTCATTACGACTTAGCGCCGCTACCGAAATTTTCGTTTTCAAACCGCAAAAGCGATGGGCTTTGGGGTGCAGAGTGTACCAGAGGAACGGTAGATAGCAGTG
>CAZORR010000325.1:0-2448 GCA_964582115.1 uncultured Pirellulaceae bacterium | reverse complement strand
TGACGTATTTACCAAGACGTGGCCCAAGCAACACCGCCATCACAAGGGCTCCCCATCCTCCGACGGAGTGGACCAAGGTCGACCCCGCAAAATCATAGAACTCCATTCGAGCCAGCCAGCCAGCTCCCCATTGCCAAGAACCCGTGATTGGATAACTGATCGATACAAACAAGGTGCAGAAGATCAAGAATGTCGATAGTTTGACACGGCCAGCAACCGCACCCGAAACGATTGTGCAACAAGTGGCGGCGAACATCGCTTGAAAGAAGAAGTCGGTGTACTTTGTAAAGCCAGGGTTATAAGCAGGTGTTGAAGAGGCACCAGCAGCAGCGTCAGGACCGTTCAACAAGAAACCAAATCCTTCTTCAGCAAAGCCAAAGAACCCGGTATCTTTTGTGAATTCATATTCACCCTGCTTCTCAACATCCCAACCATCGGGAACCGTTTCGAACCCAGGATACATCAAGTTGAACCCACAAATGCCGTAGGTGATGATTCCGATACAAACAATCATCGAGTTCTTAAACAGAATGTTGACGGTATTCTTGGAACGTGTCAGGCCACTTTCTAGCGCGGCAAAACCCAAGTGCATAATGAAGACCAACATCCCAGCGATCATGATCCATAGATTGTTAACCATGAACTCGGCGGTAATTGCGTTTGGTTCCGCAGTCGCAGTTTCCGTCGTTGCCGCGGTAGTTTCCGTCGTGGTGGCATCGGTTTCTTCGGTTGCTGTTTCTTCGACGGCAGGGGCGTCTTGTGCCAACGTTGCAGTCGGAATACTGATTACAGAAAAACAGACGACGGCTACCAGCATCAGTGCCATTGGTCGCCAATATCGATTAAGCGCGTCTAGCATCACTTGTCACCTCTCGGAGTTAAATTGAGTATGGATTTGTTAGCGCTCGGAAGGTTGAGCTTCATTCGTTCGAGAACTTAGAAAACACGTAGCAACTAAAATGCCAAAGGCAGCCTGCTTTTTCTGCAAATTCAAGAAACTTCTTCAAACCAAGTAAACGAACACCAAACTTTTTATTTAATTGTCGTGCTCAATAATCGATCGCGCTTTTGCTCGGTTTTTTTGCTTGAACCACTCGCATCTCAAACCCACTAATGCAGCATATTTTCCATTACTGCAAATAAATGAACGCTTTGAGGTGCTTTATTGTCCTTTAAATCGTATTTACGGCAGGTCGGGTTGTTTGGGTTGTGGTGAAGTGCATGTTTTTTAAACACACGTTTCCCTTGCTGGCTTGCAATGGTTAATATCTTTCCCTTTTCGAGAATTGTGTTGTCGTTGTACCAGCCAGTCAAAGACAGCCAGCGAGTTCATTCGATTGAGGTTTGTAGTAATGGCTTTGGCCTCAACTCCCGCCGAAAAGCGAGTAGTACCAACAGCGACACTAACACGGACCATTCATTTCAGCTTGGACCAGCGGTTAAGTAAATCCAAATTGGTTCTTCGCAAAACCGGCGCCCCCTGCCAGACCAAGACAGGATCAACTAACTTTTTAAGCGCCTCCGTCTTCAACCATGGTTTAACTTTAGGCAACACGAATGGCAGACAACTTTGAACGCACTCAAGCGATCATTGAAACACTTCGCGCAGACATCGATTTTGAACTCGATGACGTGCTGGTGAAAATTGTCAATGGCTTACCCGAAGGCTACTTCCGATCCTTCTCCGATCACGACTTGTTGAAGCCATTAAAAGCGCTGCTGGCGTTGGGAATCTGTCACTTAGACGAAGAGATCACGTTTTCAAGCGATAATGGCCGACAATTAACCGTCGTTGGCAACCGTAACTATCCAGGGCAGTTGGCAGCGATACTCGAACGGTTACCTGACAATCCACCTTTGATGGGAGCACGTGTATTTACTTCCAAAGCTCATGACTTCATCATTGACCTGTTTGAGTTCAACCATGAACCCAACCAAAATCAACCCGCTTTAGAATCCATCGTGATCGCACAGCTAATTGAAGACGTGGCATCAATCACCAAGTCCTCTACGGATTCGATCACCGAATTTGTGTCGCACTACGATCGCCACAATCGAATTTTGAAATATTCCAATCAGGTGGCCGAGCATTACTTGGCGTTCATTGAGATTGAACATTCGCAGGACGTCGCGGTACGCTGCAAACTGGATCCCCAAACCAAACAGACTCAAATTACTGCATCGTTGGGCAGTGCGACGGGCAAAGAAGTATTTCAACGTTCGGCTGAATTTTTGGGAAAACAAAACCTAGACATTGAACGTGCTTGGTTACATGATCTGTTTCCGTTGGATGCCACGTCACACGTGGCAATCGCGAGTTTTTTAGTCGATTCCTCATCAAAGCCCGATTTGAATTTTGACGTTTTAGCCAAAGAGCTCGAGCAGTTTATTGTTTGAGTGGTTTGCTTATTCATCCCAGCGTAGCTGATAGAAATAACGGTCAAATCA
>CAZORR010000324.1:0-2461 GCA_964582115.1 uncultured Pirellulaceae bacterium | reverse complement strand
GATCCCATGAGCGAATATTGAACCCAAGTTCTAATAAACTTATTGGCGAAGTTGAACTTGCGGCTTTGAATCTGACTTTTCCTTGTTTGGCTTTTTGGTTGCAGCAGCCCCCGTTGCCGGATTTACGATGGATAATTTTACCTCGCATGCCAGCCCAGCCTGCGTTTTAATTTTTAAAGTCGAAACAACCTTGCCTTCATTTTCGCCAGCAACACTCTGTTTCAGTGGTTTGTTACCGCCAGTTTCAAGCCGTTCCACCGGTTGAATCTCAATGACATGAGTTTTTTTGCGTCCCGGTTCGAGCTCGCGAGCAACAAAACCAACTGAATTGAATTCAAATGATTTTAATTCTGACGGCTCTGCAGTAAGTACAGACAACCTTTTTCCGGTCGCGGCGAGCAAGTCGTCCGGTGTGAAGGTCAACTGCTCAACGGAACATTGCAATGGCTTGGCGGCAGCACAAATTTCAACGGGAACAACAATCTTTGGCTCCCGCAGATCCGAAGTGCGAATCACCAACTGTTCTTCGTGTTGTAAGTCAGCTCCACTGCGACTATTAAACGTACACACCAGCGTTCGCTGTCCAGGCGGCTGGTTTTCCAGTGGTTTGACAATCGCGACCGTTAGGGCGGAACTCGAACTGGATACTTTTTCGATCGTCCAACTGGCGTCGTTGAGGTGCTGGACCTGAAACTCGATCGACTGCGTTGTGCCATCCTGAAGTTCAAAAAAACGGAGTTTTTCTTGAGAAACCGAGAAATTAGATATTTCGACAGCCGCCGAAAACTTAATCTCGTTGAGGGGGCTACGAAATCGAACGTGAATCGAAGCTGTTTTTTTGCCTCGGTAATTCTTGGTTCGAGGCACGGCGATCAGCTCGGTTGTCGCCCCGACGGCCAGAACTTTGCCGTTGATTGTCGCTTCCATGCATCCGCAACTGGTAGCGATCGAACCAATCGTCAACGGTCCAGCCGTGTTGTTGGTCAGCTTAAAACGATGCTCTTTGGCTTGCCCTACCAGCACACGCCCAAAATCAAATTCGCGATCAACCGCCACGTTATCAGGCCATTTTTGTTCTGCTTGGACACTTTCAGCTTCAACGCCTACCTGTTGGGAACAAGTAGTAGTGCATAGCAACTGCCCGAAGACAACTGACAAGGCCAAGGCGATAAAACTAATTACAGATCGAAACATTTCGTTTCAGCGCAAATTCAAGACAATAAAAGACAAGCGTTTCCAGAATCAGTTGATCTTCAAACGTCATCAAACAAATTAGGAAGCCAACTATTGGCTACTACCAGTAACTCAAGGAAAATAAGTTGAAACGCATTTCGAGCTGATTTCGTCACCTAACTTTAGTGATCCGAGCCGGGTTGAGGATCTTCAGTTTCGTCGCCAGAAACGTCATTGTGAGTTGAATTGCTCTCTGCGCCAAGCATGTTGCTTTGGTCGACAACTTCCTCGCATTTCGACATGATAAATGTGTAGTCGTGCGTGAAACCTTGACACTTGATCGTTTTGCCTACTAAATCTTCAAGGGTTGGATTGGAGAGTCGAACGCCCAAGCGAATCGCCAAATAGTACATATTTCAGAAAATAATTTGTGATTAGATCAGCAGCTTTATTGCCGTTGGCTTTAATCACGTTCCATGCGGTTCAAAATCGCTAGAACGCCTAACGAAAAAGTAGCGTTGGGAGTCGGTTCGGGGTGCTTTGCTTGCCAGCTTTAGTAGCACTTTAGGCAGTCTTCCTATTTGTAAGCCATCAGCAACGTTTTTATCGATTAATTTGGCTTTTACAATCTTTGGTTATCTTTGAGCCAGCACAACGGTTAAACCTACGAAAGACGATTTCACCTTCGAAGGCATAGGCTGATGATTTAATTTGGACGCGACAAAGAAACCGGGTATTGGCTCCGAGCAGAAATGCTGGTTGAGCAACCGCTAGAGACTGTTTTTGAATTCTTCGCTGATGCAAGGCAGCTTGAGCGGATCACGCCGCCGATTTTAAACTTCAAAATCTTGACGCCGATGCCGGTGGAGATAAAAGCTGGTTTACTGCTGGACTACCAAATCAGCATTCACAAAGTACCGATCAAATGGCGTACTGAAATCGCAGTTTGGGAACCACCTTATCGATTTGTCGACCGACAGCTGAAAGGCCCTTACCACCTTTGGCATCACGAACACACTTTCGAAGAAACCGAAAACGGAACGCTTGTAAAAGATAAAGTCCTCTACAAGCCAATCGGGGGCGCCTTGGTACACAAGCTTTTCGTGCGTCGTGACCTTGAAAAAATCTTTCGCTACCGCCAAGAAAAGATCGCCGAGATGCCACAGGTCGACACGCCTGTAGTGCACGAGTCGGGACACCCCCAAGCGCTTGATCGCGGTAGGAACGGCTGTTGTTTTATGCCAAGCTTTTTCTGAACATTGCGAAGCTCACTGGCCTGCTGAATGCC
>CAZORR010000323.1:0-2469 GCA_964582115.1 uncultured Pirellulaceae bacterium | reverse complement strand
CTAACAATGGGCAGCCGATATGTGCCACGGCGTATTCGATACTACCAATGGTTGAGGTGTTGGCTACGTTGCCAGCCACACGGACGACAAAAAGTTCACCAAGCCCGGTGTCAAAACTCAGTTCTGGAACGACTCGGCTGTCGGCGCAACTGAGAATAATCGCGTAAGGTTCTTGGCCGCCAGTTAGTTCGTCGCGGCGAGAACTGCATTGTAGTTTGCCATCCAATTTGTCAGCGACAAACCGTTCGTTGCCGGCCTTGAGTCGGTCGAGTACTTCTTGGCTGTTCATTATTCCAGTTTCTCCTAAGTTTTGGTGCTTAGTTAATTTAGCTTAAGCAAAAGTGTCTTCCAATATATGGAAACTCCCCGTTGCTTCAAGCTGTATTTAACTGACGTAAAACCGTTTGGAATTGTTTTAAATTTAAGGAGAACGGATGCTATGTGGCGTTTTAAACTGGTTTAGTCCACCTTTTCGCGAAGTCGATCTGCCCGCCTTGGTTTACAGGCCGTGGCTGCGAATGTTGTTTTCACGGATGAACCGGACAAAATTATTGGCCAAGTAAGTGCCAAAGCTCTCATTTCGAGCTCGAACAATCAGCTGTCCGGTTTGTCCAGGTAACAAAGATCCTCGATCGACTTCTGTCAGGGCGATTTCGACCGGCACACGAGGCTGCGTCAGCATCAACTCTTGTTCCTCTTCGCCGTCGGCATCTTCAACTTGATTACGAGGCACGACTGCCAGCGGTCCGCCGACGGTGGCTGCGAACGCTTCGTGGGGTAGGTCGTCACGAGCACGCGGGTTGATCAGGCTGATTTTGCCTGGGATGATGCAGTCTTCATGTCGCCCCCAAATCAGTAATTCAACTTCTGCTTCTGGGTTGGCAGTCACCCATTCGATGTCGTTTTGTTGGGTCAAAGCAACGGCTTGGATTTCTCCCGGCTGGCCGATCGACAGGATCTCAGTGCCAGGCGTAAAGTGCCTGCCAGTGGAAACATGCAAGTCGCGGGCGAGCACTTGGCCGCTCTGCGGTGCAAGGATGACCAAGTCATCGACACGTTGTTCGAGTTCTTCCTTACGCTTGATTAGCGAGACCAGAAACTCTTGTTCTATTTGAACTTGGCTGATTTTGTTTTGATTGAAAAGGGAGTTGATCCGAAGTTTGGAAATTTCGATATCAATTGCCAGCGAATTCAGTTCTTGCCGGAGTTCTGGATTTTCAAGCGTTACGAGTAAGTCGCCTTTTTCGACCAGTTGTCCGTCCACGACGTGAATGGATTTGGCAAACCCAGCGCTGTTGGATCGCACGACCGAAAACGATTCGTACTCGATGACCACCGGAGCGGAGACGACCGATGGGCTAGGGCAAGCGTAAAGGAATCCGCCGACGATACAAACCGTCAGTAACATCGCGGTCGCAAACCAAACGCGATTAGGCCTGTCGGTATCGGTACCCAAGAGCGTGTACTTGCAAAGTTTGAACAGCGGAATTCCAGCCCACATGACGATACCGATCAATGCTACGATCAGTCCGAAACCTTCGATCAACCCGGAGGCTGCCAGCGAAAGGCCGATTGAGATACTGAAGAACCAGAGCATCGCCAGCACGCCGTAAATGCGAACAGCAAGGCCACGAAAGGCGGTTTCTTTTAGTGGGGTAGGTTTTTTGCCGAAGTACATCCAAGTGAAGATCCCTTTGAGCCATTGGCGTCCGCTGGGTGACAGGTTGGGGATTTCTAGCCAATCAGCCAGCATGTAATATCCATCGAAGCGCATCAGCGGATTGATATTAAATAATAGTGTGTGCAGCGATGCGGTGATGATTACATTGCCAGCGTGATACTGGATTGGGCCGGGTTCGCTTTTGACCCAAACGTAACAAGCAATTGCCGCCATGAATATCTCGCTGAGCATTCCAGCGGCGGACGTTAAAATCCGTTTCCACTTGTTTTCGAAACGCCACG
Organism: uncultured Pirellulaceae bacterium; assembly: GCA_964582115.1. Classification (GTDB taxonomy): domain Bacteria; phylum Planctomycetota; class Planctomycetia; order Pirellulales; family Pirellulaceae; genus Mariniblastus. Next base: position 507 of record CAZORR010000323.1, on the reverse strand, counting down.
AACTGGTCACGTCCACAAAAGGCATGGGTATCATCAGCAATACTAAGATGCCGCATGAGGCGACTCGTCCACCGAATTTCTTGCAGACTAACGAGTGGGCAAGTTCGTGGACTAATTTTAGTACCACCCATGTCAAACCAATCCAGATAAAATCCTCTGCACTAAACGAGCTGACTCGGTTTGCGACGAAGGCATCCCAGTGAGCTAGTAACTGAAGAAATCCGAAGATCACAACCGCCAGCCAAATGATCGCACCGAGAGGGCTGATCAGGAAATTGACAAAACGAGAAAATGTAGTAACGATCGAATCCGGGTTGAAAATCGGGATTCGAATCATCATTGGATTCAGGTACGACAACATCTTTTGCTTTTGTTGTTGTTCGTGTTGTTCGAGGCGACGAGCGGCTGAGTTGCCTACTTCTGATTCGACTAGCCCGGATTCGATTGCCCATTTGCAAAGATTCGCTGCTTCGTTTTCGTCAAACGCGTGTTCGCGGAGCAGCGTCG
>CAZORR010000322.1:0-2503 GCA_964582115.1 uncultured Pirellulaceae bacterium | reverse complement strand
ACAAGGTGTTCATCGCGGGCGAATTTTTAATCGCCCATTGAATGACAGACTTCATAACGTTTTAAACAGCAAAGGTTGGAGGAAACAAAACACTAGCCATCGGCGTCAGCGACCGACGCTTTTTTCACTTGAACTTTCAAGCCTTCGGTCGCTCGTGGTATCGGTGAAACAACAATCTGCTGGCCCGGTTGCAGGGAAGTCTCCGTTTTGCGAATGACGATTGTTTTTTGCAGTTGATCGCCGACGCGAACTTCAGTGCGATCGACAACGGCGACGGGAATCTTGGTCAACCGGTTGTCATTAACAGTCCAAACGAAGTTCCCGGGGCGCAACGCCACTGCGGGGAACGCAAGAAACTGACGGTCGGCGTCTCCCGCGCTAACTTGCACCTTGATCTGGCACTTCACAAACATGCCACGAACCAACGCGTGGATATCGTTGCCCTCTTGGATAACGGGATCAGCGACTTTGATCAACGTGGGGATTGTTCGCGAAAGGCTATCGCGTCCGATACCGTCAAATCGCTCTAACGTTCCATCCCAAACCACATTCTCCTTGTCCGGTTCGAAAATGGACACGTCCGTTTTCGGCAAATAATAAGCGGCCAAGGATTGGTTCTGTTCTATTTGCTGTTTCGCTTCGTCGCTGAGCGTCGAATTTTCTCGGATCCAAGCCAGGTCACGCGTCGACAAATTGCAGATGACTTCGGACTGGCGAGTGTCCTCGAACGTAAACAAGGGGCTGCCCATGGTTACAAAGTCGCCTTCTTGAACGGCTTCACTGACAATGATCCCATCGTCGGGGGCCACCACGGTTGCTCGTTGCAGATTCGTTTGAGCCGCTTCAACGCGAGTCTCCGAAAGGCGAATCGATGCCTGTAAACGATCAGTACGTTTGCGAGCCAGCTTCAATGTGTTTTCGCGACTATTCAGCTGAGTCTTCGAAGTTAATTGATTGCGTCTTGTTTGTTCAAATTCCGTTTTCGATAGAGCCGATCGAATTCGTAGGCTGCGCTGAAAATCACTTTTGGCAATGTTATAATCTTGCTTGGCCAACCTGACTCCATCCGCTGCGGCAGCGATTTCGAGTTCGTTTTCCGCTAATAGCTTTTTGGATTGCTCAAGTTCTGCATTGGCGACATCCAGTTGGTTTTGGAAATCCGATGGGTCAATCTCGATCAACGGCTCACCCGCTTTGATGAAATTTCCAGCTTCACAGTGAGGATGTTTTTTCACGATGTTGCCGCTCACTTTAGCCGCGACCTTAATTTCTCGAAACGGTACCACCGATCCGGAAACGACCATATCAATTTGCCCCGCGTACGGCTGAATCGACTCCACGGAAATTAACGGAACAAGCTTCTCACTGGGTTGCTCGGCGCTTTCCTTTCTAAGCGACGCCAAACCGAGACAAAGCCCCACACCGATCGCCAAAATAATGATCGACAGCAAGTACTTAGCCCACTCAAATCGCCCCTTACCTTGCCGAGCCACACCCGACTGGGGTTTACGCGAACCAGCAGGATAGACTCCTGAACCGGGCTCTTGGTCGCTAGTTGTTTCTGTTGTTGACACCGAATTATCGGCCATGCTTAATCTCGCCAGTAAAATTGTCTTGACGCGAATTTGTTTTTTCGCTGGACGGTCTATTTGGTTGGGTGTTTGAATGAAACTCAGTAACAGTCACGATGGCTGCGGCTTTAGTCAATTGCCGCTCGAATACCAGCGATCGAAAACTTGGTTACGATGTCGGCAAGTTTGACTAAGTCGATGTTTTGCGGATCTTGTTGGGAATCAACACCGGATTCTTGGCAAAACATCATTGCATGCGTTTCTGGAGCAAACCGATAGATCATGCATTGTCCAATAACCGACATGGCCAACGTGGATAGAACTTCATCGGGAACCGACTTGCCAGCCACATCAGCAACCGCTTGAGTAAGCTCATCAAAAAACGGCCGAAAGTGGTCGCGAACCAACTGCCGACATGTATCGGTTGGCTGTTGGATTTCGTTGGTCAGCAACCGGACTTGCCACGGCCCGTCTTGGTTGACAACCATCGAAAACAAAATCCGTTCAATCAACGTGCGCAATCTGACCAGTGGGTCATTCGATGGAGTCGCGGTTGTTTCGACTGAATCGCGGCAGCAACTGTGTGCGTACAACACAGTTTCGTGGTAGAGATTTTGTTTGTCGCCAAAGTGGTAGTTAATGCTGGCCACATTCACATCTGCGGCTAGGCAGATATCACGAACGGTTGCGGCTTCAAAGCCTTTTTCGGCGAAGATCGGCCCGGCGGCGTAGATGATGCGATCTCGCGTGCCCTGCGGCGGGGCGGGGGCCGGCGTGGTTCCGATTTCGGAGGTGATTGAGGTTGTATCCATAGAAATACCTAGTTCTTTGACACTTGAATCGCTTTAAACAAGTGTATTAAACAACCGTTTAAACCCCAAGAGGTTATCACGTTAAATTGAGATTTAGGCAAAACTCTATTGGTAGGACTG
>CAZORR010000321.1:0-2530 GCA_964582115.1 uncultured Pirellulaceae bacterium | reverse complement strand
AGATGGTGTAGGGGAGTAGTTAACATGGCGATAGAAGAGCTCAGGCTCAAGATGAGACAAATTTCGTCGCGAACCATCGGCTATTGTCGTCGAGGGGGCGAGGTAGGTTCGCAACCGGTAGTGGCTTCGATTCCCGTTAACCTGCAAGATCAAGGTGTCAGTTTTTGTGGTGTTAAGGGGTTCATGATCGATCAGGTCAGAGAGTTCACCCGAACTGGAAGTGAACGCGTTACGATCGCCTGTGCAATGGTGGCGGTGCTTGAGATCATTGACTCACCGGTTCACGTTCATGCGGAAACAACTGAGACCTACACGATCCTAAAAGGCGAAGGTCAGATGGTACTTGGGGATCGACTGATTGATGTAAAGGAAGGCATGGTCGTGGCCATCCCGCCTGGCAATCAGCACGGCTTGACCAGCAGCACAGGATCGCCGATCAAAGTATTAATGACTTTCAGTCCAGGCTTGGCTCCCAGAGCGCATGAAGCCTACCGTGACGAAGCTTCTTGCGGCATCACAACCAAGCAATGGATTCAGCGGGATCAGAAACGTCTTTCTACCTAAGAACGTTGGCTACAAAGAACGTTGGCTACAGTGCCTCGGGCCTGTTTATATATGCGTCGGTAGAGCCGCGAAAATTTGTCATGTTGAACAGCGGCGAATGAAAGGTGGGGCGGCGTCTCTTCAAGAAGAAGTGTGCAAGGAAGGCTTAGATTCCAAGCTAAAAGCCGGAGTAAGGCAGGGTGGCTTTGTGGTTTTTACGAGCGTTGCTCAAAAGAAATATTCTAAAAATAGAGTATTTGTTGCTAACGTTTCGATGGTTCGAGCGTAGTCATGTTTGTGTGGCTTGGTGTTTACAGTCCTTCAACCGCCGAAAGCTAGTTGAAGGGCAGTTGGGTGATTTGCAATTGAGGACATAATGCTAGACAAAAATAAAACCAAGGTGAGTGTTTTTTCAGTAGGGCTCAGTTGCTCGTTTGGAACGATTTGCAATTTGAACGCTCAGCATCCGAAAATCAAAAAAATAGAAAATTTAAAACTTGGTGATCCGCAACCGACGGTGCTTGACGTGAAGCAAGACGGGGCTCAAAAGATTCCCCGTCGCCATAAGCTTCCATTAAAATCTGCGCCACTTAAATCACCTACAACTGCGTAAATCCGTATTGGCTGACGGTCATACGTAAGTTGGTTTAAACCAAGTCGATCTGTAAGCCGTCGTAGCTTAAGTCGATTCCGTCAGGCAAGGCGGCGTTGGTTTCGTTGTAATCCATCTTGCAGGCGCAGTGGGTGAGGTAGGTCTGACGCGGGGCTAGTTGAGTCGCAATCTCGGCCGCTTGTGAAATTGACAGGTGCGTTATGTGCGGGTCGTGACGCAAGCCATCCAGTACGAGTGTGTCGAGGCCTTGAAGTAGGTCCAAGCTGCTGTCAGCGATTTCGCTCACGTCGGTACAATAAGCAACGTTGCCGATTCGGAACCCGAGCACCTCAAATCGTGGTCCGTGTTGGAGAGGGATCGGTGTTACCGTTGTGCCTAAAATTTGGATTGGATCGCGATCGATTGAATGGATGTCGACCGAAGGGGCGGCGCCGGGGTGGGTGGTCGGTTGATCGTCGAAGGCGTAGTCGAATGCCTTTCGTAGTCGTTTTTCGACGGCCCGTCGGCAGTAGACGGGAACTGCGTGGCCCAAATAAAATTGAAACAATCGCAAGTCATCAAAGCCCATCACGTGATCGCTATGCTCGTGGGTGTAGATTACCGAATGGACAATGCCAATTTTCTCGCGGAGTAGTTGCGTTCGTAGGTCGGGTGATGTGTCGACCAGCAAGTTTCCGTCGGGCAAGCCAAAAATTGCACTCGACCGGGTGCGGTGATTTTTTGGGTTATCACTCGTACAAACAGGGCAGCCACAGCCCAATGCGGGAACACCTACGCTTGTGCCGGTACCCAACAAAATCAGCTTTCCAGAGATGTCGATCGTATGCGGCTGTTTTTTCACGGGAGGCTTTGGTTGTACTTAGATTTACAATGCGTAACGTAGAGCGATTTTCCAACGTTTTAATTGGAGATTCTGGCGAAGGCAATTGACGCAACTTTCACCAGTTTGGCCACCAAAAAGTAAAATTCGCCCAGTTTTTCTAATTCGAGGCGGAATATAGGGCTGTGGCGATGGCAGGTGGGGTTTTAGAATATCGGTCAAGCTTGCATGGATTTCAAAACGGCATTTTTACCTAGTTTCAATTGAATTTCGGTCAGAGGCGGCCGCTTTTTTGTTTTTGAAACTCGCATGGTCTGAATTTTGCTACTCAGGTACCTTCGGCACGTTAAACCGCGTGACCTGACAAAATTTCATCGGCCTTAGTGCAGCTTTTTCGGGATATCCGGGGATTGCTTGAGGACAGCCGTCTTTGATAACCGCAACTGACAATTCAAAACAACAGGGCCTTGGTTTCAGGGCCTGTATAAAAATAAGGGTCAATGACCCAACTTTCGGAAAACTACCATGCCATCATTGGAAAATCTCTGGGACGT
>CAZORR010000320.1:0-2533 GCA_964582115.1 uncultured Pirellulaceae bacterium | reverse complement strand
TTCAGCTCGCCGCGACTGAAACCCTTCTAAAGTTGGCTGTCCGATTCGAGTTGCCTCGTTTCGGAGACCCACAGCCAAGAACAGTATCGTCCGGCACGACTGGTTTCCGTTAGAAAAGAAATCAGTGTGCTTGATCCACTACAACAGTCAAAGTCTACCGTCAAATTTTGAAATTATTCTGACAATCGGACTTTATCTCTCACTTGCAACCGAATTCACTCCATGAATCCAAACGCGACCACCGACACGACTCAATCCAATTCTCATCAACCGGTACCTGAGGGAGTCAGCCCTTTTAGTCGGCTAAAACCAGCGAAACTGGCGTTAGAAGACGGTAGCGTTTTCGATGGCTATGCTTTTGGAGCGGACGGAACCACCAATGGCGAGGTTGTTTTTAATACGTCGATGACCGGCTATCAAGAAATTTTGACCGATCCAAGCTACCGCGGCCAAATCGTAACCATGACCTATCCAGAAATGGGAAACTATGGGGTTAACGAGGAAGACGTCGAAAGCAGTGCTCCTCATCTGGCAGGTTTTATCGTTCGCAACGTCAGCCGAGTTGCGAGTAACTTCCGCTCTCAGGAGACGCTTGGGCAGTATCTAAAACGAAACAATATTGTTGGCATCTCCGACATCGATACCCGAGCGATCGTTAAACGAATTCGTTCAAGCGGTGCGCTTCGAGGAGTGATATCTTCGGTGGAATTGGATTCGGAAAAGCTAGTCGCGTTAGCCAAGGGGGCCGAAGGACTGGTTGGCCGGGACCTTGTCAAGGAAGTCTTGCCTGCTCAGCCCGTCAACTGGGAGACTCACCTGAGCCAATGGTGGGACGGTCGGACCGATGCGGTAGCACCCAGCGAACCACCTGCTGACGCCCCGCACGTGGTTGCGTTGGACTTTGGCATGAAGTGGAATATTGCTCGGCATTTGTTCGATCAGGGTTGCCGAGTAACCGTGCTTCCGGGAACAGCGACCGCCGAAGAAGTGATCGCACTCAACCCCGACGGCGTGTTTTTAAGCAACGGCCCTGGGGATCCTGAGCCGGTTTCTTATGCGATTGAGACGATTCGCGGTTTGCTGGGGAAGTATCCGATTTTTGGCATTTGTTTGGGGCATCAACTGTTTGCGTTGGCTTGCGGAGCAAAAACATTCAAAATGAAGTTTGGTCATCGCGGCGCTAACCAGCCGGTGATGGATCACTCCAACAACAAGATCGAGATCACTTGTCAAAACCACGGTTTCGCTGTCGACACCGACGCGTTACCGGATTGCTTAGAAGTGACGCACGTCAACTTGAACGACGACACCATCGCGGGTTTGCGTCACAAAGAACACCCTGCTTTTAGCGTTCAATACCATCCGGAAGCATCGGCGGGTCCGCATGATAGCCAGTACTTGTTCGGCCGCTTTAAAGAAATGATCGACGCTCATCGTAGCTAGTGGTGTGTTGGTAGTAATGCCTTTAGGCTTTACTCGCCGAAGTGAGATAGCTAAATCCCTGCTCAAACGGATTGCATCGCGATCAACACAGGAACCAGCATGCCTGAACAGCAAGACACCAATCAAAAATCTTGCTGCCGAGGCTGCTGTCGCTTTCACCGATCAACGCTAGTGATTGTATTGCTGGTGATTTTTCCGTGGTTGTTAGTTGCCTTGCCGGGAAGATATCACGGAGTTGCTGGCACGACAGGATTTTCGACGACACACTATTCACACGGGCTGCCGTGCATATTTCTGGATCGTCAAACCGTAGAGCACAGCGGAATTTGGGCTAATAAAAAATTTACTCTCGGTGTCAAACCGAAAGATATTGATTTTGATGCAGAGGCAGCGAAACACCTGGCAGCATCGATTCAGCGCGAAGCCAACTCGCATCAAACCACGGGGCAGTTCGTCGCAGTAGATGACCGACTGGAAGATCTCGACATATCCAGTGATTATCAGTCTCGATTCTGGAGTGACCCGGACCGCTGGCCGTGGATTGGCACTGCAGACGGTGAAGCGATGCAACTCCGTTGGTTAGGGTTGTTGGTTGACGTGTTACTGATTTTGCTTGTCTTTTGGCTACTTGCGAGTGCCATCGAATATCGACTTAAAAAGCGGGGCAGCCATTTTGCGTTTAGCCTAGCGGAGGTGCTGTTAACAACTTGCGTTGTCAGTGTTTTCTTGACTTGGTTTGCTGGTGAATACCGACGCGCCCAACAAGAAAACACTGCCGTAGATCGCCTTTTGACTGTCGTCAATATGGCGGACCAACGCATCGAGGGCGAACGTAGCAATAGCCTACCAGTACTGGTGTCTGAATTATGCGACCACCGAAGTTCATTTCCGCTACTAGAAACTCACATGTTTCGCCCAGTCGAACACGTCCGTATTTCGATTTATAACTTCGATGAAGCCCCAGATGGAACAGCAGAGTCTCTGGTCGATGCAATGCAGAAAGCGGATTTTCCAATTAACTTAGAAGTCAACCTTGATGAAAAAACACTGCCGTTATTTAAAAACGATAAGGCTATTTCGTCGGTGGAAA
>CAZORR010000319.1:0-2560 GCA_964582115.1 uncultured Pirellulaceae bacterium | reverse complement strand
ACATGGTGACCTTTTATTGATTCCTATAACCACAAAAAAACGCTGACCGAAGTGGTCAGCGTTCTATATTATGTTTCAATACATTTTCAGCTAAGTCCACGACCGGTTAACGGTAGGAATGGTGCAAGTGATGTGAATTGTTGCTGCTGAAAACCATGCGGGTATGATAGGTATGCTGCATCCATTGTCAACGCCAAAGCAAGCTTTCGCCCGTTTGATTTAAGCAAATCGTTCTAGCTTGCCTCGTTGACTTGTTCTACTGGTTGGTCGGTATTGAAATAAACAGCTTGCAGTGTTGTCTTTCGACGGGATTTCCAGTTCAAAACGATGCTACGACCTTTCGCCCGTTAGCACTCAACGACGTTTACGGCCAAACCGCCTTGACTGGTTTCTTTGTATTTCGATGACATATCGATACCGGTCTGCCGCATCGTTTCGATGACTTGGTCGAGGCTGACCTTCATTTGGTCTGCCTCTTTTAAAGATAGCCTGGCAGCATTGGCGGCCTTGACCGCGCCGAAAGCGTTGCGTTCGATGCAGGGAATTTGGACCAGCCCACCAACGGGATCGCAGGTCATTCCGAGGTGGTGTTCCATTCCGATTTCAGCGGCGTTGGCGATTTGCGGCGGCGTTGCACCCCAAACGGCGGCAAGCCCGCCTGCGGCCATCGAACACGCTACACCGACTTCGCCTTGGCAACCCATTTCTGCGCCGGAAATGGAGGCGCGTTGTTTGTAGAGCAAGCCGATGCCGCCGGCGGTCAAGATAAACTTGCGAGTATTTTCTATCGAGTTGGGTTTGTCGGCACAGTAAAACCGAATCACCGAAGGGATCACGCCTGCCGCACCGTTGGTCGGCGCCGTTACGACTTGGCCGCCGGCGGCGTTTTCTTCGTTGACGGCCATCGCATAAACGTTCAGCCAATCGAACAAGACTTCGGGGCTATCGTTGTGGTCGCCAGTTTGAAGCGTATCCCAAAGCGATGGTGCGCGGCGTTTGACTTTTAGGAAGCCGGGTAGAATGCCCTTGGTTGTGAGGCCACGGTCAATGCTGGCGTGCATGACCGCTGCAATTCGATCCAGTTGAAGTTCGGTTTGCTCCCGAGATCGCATTTGATCTTCGTTGGCCAGGATGATTTCGTGAATCGGTTTTTGCTCTTGTTCGCAAAACCCCAGCAGTTCCTCGGCCGAACCAAACGCGAACGGGACCTTAACTCCGACCTTGATAAGATCGTCTTCCAACTCGGTTCGCAGTTGATCATCGGAAGCGATAAAACCACCGCCGGTCGAATACCACGTGCTCTGGTCGATTTGTGTTTCATCAACGTCAAAGCTAGTTAGCACCATGCCGTTGGGGTGCAGTTCCGACGGCGTTTGGGTGTCCAGAATCAAGTCCCGTGCTGGATCAAACAGGATCGTCGTTTCTGCCAGCGAAAGGGAACGCTCGGCCGCTAATTCGGCAACGGCTTTGTCGGCGCGAGTTAGGTCGATGGTTTCTGGTTGAAAACCCAGTAGGCCCAGTTGGACAGCGCGCGGAGACCCGTGTCCTTCCCCGGTCCAGGCCAGTGAACCCAGTAAACGAATTTCAATTCGGTGAATTGATTTGAGCGACGCTAACCGTTCGATTTGGTTGCGGTATCGGTAGGCGATTCGCATCGGTCCGACCGTGTGAGAACTTGAGGGGCCAATTCCGACGCGGAAAATATCGAGCACTGAGAGCATCTAAGTCAGTCTAATGTAAACGTTGATCCAAGCCGGTGTGGCAGCGGAGCGTTTTAGGGTGAGTGTAAAGGAAAACAGTATTTCGGTGTGGGGTACTAGTGTCAGACGAGCCAGCTTATTCGTAACCGTTCACGGCCTTGGTTCGAAGAATCCAATGTCGCTCAACTTTTCAAGTTGTTAGCGTAATCCTGGAAGCCTTTTCGCCATTCCAACCGTTGTCGATGGATTCGCGTTTTACCACCCCATGCTTACGATTCGGAGAATCGTGCGACAATAGCCGCCAACGGCTACGCTTATTCTTTGCGATGTAAGTGGATGCCTTCGATGCCGTTGTAGGTTAAAAACAAGGCGCCTTGTGCCGCCGTTCGTTCGAACACGGATTCGAAAAATCCGTTTTCTCCTGGCCATGGAAACGCAAACATCATGTCAAAGTCGTCGACGTTGACGCCCATTTGGTCATAGACATCCCCGGCAGAGGTATCCACGTGCTGTACCTCTGCGGCCAAGTTCGCATAGCCATCGATGTCTCTGGGGATAAAGCTGCCACAATAAAAATCGGCGTCTACTTGGAGTTGATCGGCAAGCGTGTTGGCTTGGTCGACCAGTGGTTGTTCAATTTCGATACCTGACGCGGTCATGCCATGGATCGAAGCCAAGATCGTTACCGCGCCAAAGCCACTGCCGAACTCAAGAAAACGATTTCCCGCCAGCAAGTGATTTTCGACGATCCAGCTGATGGCTTGGTCGACTAAATGAAAATCGCAATTCACAAAGTTGTCAAAGAAGTGCTCGTCCGCCAACATGAATCGTTCGATGGCTTCGTGGGCTTGGTCGATTGC
>CAZORR010000318.1:0-2572 GCA_964582115.1 uncultured Pirellulaceae bacterium | reverse complement strand
CAGGTTTGGGACTCTTTTTGAGTCCTATCTCTGACAAAACTCTGACAAATTTCTTTCGCCGCAATCTCGCCTACCAACTCGCTGCCCTTTTCAAAAACCTCGGTTTTTTAGGGGCCTGATAAAACAAAGCGACACCTGCTTACCAGCGGTAGTTCAGTTACCTCGAGTTTTGTGCCTGCGGAACTCTGACAAGTAGCAAGAACGCGCGTAAATGCGCTAGCCCGTTCTGCAAAATGCTGTTGGTAAAGAACAAACTCTTACGTCTGGGCTGGCACAAGTCGGCTTAATCGCAAATTTGTTTCCGGCTGCCATGAACACCAATTCCAACAACCTAATTCTCCAGCTCACCGCACGCCGTAAGATCAGCGACGAAGAACTGAGCGAACGCATTCAGCGGACCATGCTTATTCGGCCATCGTCAACGCGCGCTGGTTCACGTCAGGACGGCCGTTGCTTTGGTCGCGTGGTAACTTGGACCCTCTCGATCGCTCCACTTCAAATGCGTTTGCTGGCAATTAAGCAGGATGGCCAGCGTGCTCAGGTTCGCATTCGCTCCTGAGTCGTGTGCGGTGCTGGTCGAACTGGAGGCTTAACTACTTGCATGACGCGGCATGGCTTGAGAACCAGTTGGTGTAGCGGCGACTACATTTCACGTGGTTTTGCTTCAAAACCAACATCCATTCAAATAGCAACAGAGGCATTTTGTTCTGACATGCCATATTTGCGACCTCGTTGCATCCGGAGTTAATTCGCTTTTGGTTTCGAGGCTCCTGTCTTCGGAATACCTCTCAACCAATCAATGTCGTGATAGTCATAGCCTTCTTGTAGCAAGACGTTTCCTTTTCGGATACTTTCTTTTTTCTGCTCCTTGGTTTGCGACATTCGCAATTCGAAATCTTCTTTCGCCCCAGGAAGCAATTTTCCGGTCTCCCAGTTGATCTCATCATGGCTATACCCCTGTTCGCCCAGCGCCAGCGCTTGCAGGTTCACGATGGGGCGGCCATCGCTTTGGTCGCTTGACAACTTGGATTCTCTAGATTTCTCCGCTTCAGATGCGTTTTCTAACATTTGAACAGGGCGGCCAGCATCACGCAGGAGTGTACTCGCTCCTGAGCCGTTGTCCGGTGCTGGCCGGGCGAGGGGCTTAACTGCGGGCATGGCGCGGTATGGCTTCACCATCAATTCAACCTGAACCTCCTCCGTCCGGTAGTCGACAATCTGTGCGCTCGTCACGCCGACATCGATGATCAAGTAATCACCTTGATCGATCGGTAAATCATTGTCAACTTCCTCTGCACCAAGCAATCTACGGGTTGCGTTAACGTAAGCATGTTTTGGAGGTGAGTGTTGGCGACTTATGGATCGGACTTCAAACTCTATCGCCACTGCCAGTTCATGATCACCTGCATTCATCGCCGCATCCTCGGGTAGCCAGAGTTCGCTATCGAGTTTGAGATAGGTGTGCAAGGGTACTCCAGCCGCATTCTTCTTTAGAGGTATTCCGTTGGAGGTGACTTGGTGATTCAAGTCGTTCGTCCGTTCGAATTTCTTTCCGCCAAGATCAGGCAAAGCGAATGTTGAAAGTTCCAGTTCAGCCGGTGGAATCTTCAGTAGTGCTTGGTAGCTTTCGTAGTCCCAGATGTAATAGTCAGATGCATCCAATGCGTCCGTTTTCGTTTTTTCATCAAATTCTTCTTTCGTTAGGCAAATGAGTCGATCGGTCCGTCGACGGTAGTTCGGTTTGATTCGCCTTAACCCACTGACCGCGGTGGTAGAGATGGCGGCATTGAACCGTACGGGCGACAATGAATGATTCGTCGGATCCATTTCAAATTTGAATGAGCGTTCGAGATAACGAAAAGAATTGGGAAGACGTTTTCCGTTACTCTTCAACCATAAAGAAAAGCGTTCACGAATCGCTACCCTTTCTTCGGGAGTTTTCGGAAGCGACTGGTTTGTCGAGAAAAAAGTACCGATCCCAGATATTCCTGGATCGTCTTTCCGCGTGCGTTTACTCCGGCTATTGCTTTCCGCTCGATGACGATGAGTCAATAATTGATCCGCATAGTCTTCGGCAAAATGGTCGACCTTTGCGGCCGCGAACAAAAACAATCCTGAGGGAGTTAAATCAACTGGACCAGGCAAGACGTTTGCCCCCTCGCCGTCGGCCGGAATCATAGAATCAGCAATTTTGATCGACGCAGCAGTCTCTAATCGTTCGTACCACGGCAGATTGGAATCCTGAGTTTCTTTCTTGGAGCGTCGATATACATCCAACTTACTCGGAACAACTTCGATCGCGAAGACGGGAACACCGTGCTGTGATTTTGCAAATCTGGGTGACTCGAGGGCATAAGTGATCTCGGCAAGAAAATCACGAGGCTTTTTTTTGATCTCGTCACGCAAGGTCGCGGGCAACTGCCACACAATCTTGTCAGCCGCCATAGAAGAACCCATGACGCATTGGATCTGCTGGTTCTGTCGGTCTGGCAATCTTGGCAATCCGCCTACTTCATTCCATGACTGATTCAGTATGCGACGCAGATCGGAGTATTCTCTTGGCAAGTTATCG
>CAZORR010000317.1:0-2575 GCA_964582115.1 uncultured Pirellulaceae bacterium | reverse complement strand
CTCCTAATTCGCGCGGTCAAGGATTAGCACGCCGACCCCACCTTTCCAATATCACATTTCATCGGTATTCGAACGACTCGAAGAACGAGTCCTATTTGACGGAGTTCCCGATGCCAACTTCATTTTGCCTCAGGCAAATGATGTAGCGGAGCAGCCTGCGCAAATTGTTAACGCCCAAACTACTGGTACCACAGCTAGTAGCTCGGCAGTGCCTCGTGAGTTGATCATCATTGATAGGGGTGTCGAAAATAGCGACCAGCTTTTGCAATCGCTACTGGATTCAAACTCGACCAGTAATTTTGAGATCTTCTATCTGCAAAACGATCAAGACGGCATACAGCAAATTTCAAACCGCTTAGCCCAACTAACCCAGTCAGCAATATCGCGGTTGACGCTGCGAATTTCAATGGAAGCACAAACATTAGTCTTGTAGATGGAGTCCCTGAAAATGTGTTGGCTGCGGGTGATTCATTCACGATCGAGTTCATGGTCGAAGTGAACCCGCTGGCCACTTCGGGGCCCGTGAGCAATCAGGTTTTTGGCTCAGGGGTAGCGGTTGATGCAAGTGGTGCACAGCTAACCGATTCCAACAACAACCCGATTACGGGCACGGACTTGAGCGACAGCGGTACCGATCCGAATTCATCCAACCCTGGCGACCCCAATGATTCAGGGTCAGCTGCAGACCCAACGCTATTTGACTTCCCACCATTACCGCTGGGCGAGATTGCTGGTTCGGTATTCGTCGATGAAAACAACAATGGCTTTCGTGAGCCCGGTGAAAACGGAATCGAGAGCGTTGAAATCATATTGACCGGAACGGATGTTTTTGGAAACGCGGTTGACATTACTGCTTTGACTGACGCCGATGGCCAGTACACATTCGGTGGGCTAAACGCTGGTTTCTATACGCTCTCGCAGACACAACCGCTAGAATTCACTGACGGCATTGATCGCGGAGATCCATCCTTTACAGTCGGCAATGACGTATTCTCTAACATCGTGCTGTTTTGGGGACAGCAGTTTGATTCGAACACGTTTGGCGAGCAGCTTCCAGGTGCGTCTGGCTTTCCTCCGGACCTTCCTACTTTGGGGCCCATTGCCAATTCTCCGATTGGAGCATTGCTAGATAACTTTACTGCGTCCCGCCCGATCTATTCAGGAATTCCGTTTGGACCCAATGCCAATCCATTATCGTTTGACATTGATAGTGGAGGGGTGATTTCCGGCGGATATTCCGTGATCAATAATGTGTACGATTTTAGTTTACGGGCTAATTCGATTGAAGAACTAGGTACGTTCGTGACTGCCGAAACTCAGGCCGAACCGGATCAAGCTATCGCTGTGCCTACGGAATTAACGGGTGAAATTTCCGAAGATGAGATCATAGCAATCGAAGGTGAAGACAATACCAACACAACCAGCGACGAACAATCACAAGGAGTGCACCAGGAAAACTGGCCGCGTTCGCTGAACACTGACGACAACCTTCGCAAACCTTTCTTCCTGAAGCGGTTCTTTAGCTGGCTCAGTCGTTGAGCAATGTGAAACAAGTTCCGTTTCACAATCTCTCAATGCACTGCTTGAGCATTGCTTTATCGTCGTTTTGGCTTGGCGATGCCGCCGCTGATGGGCGCGTTTTCATCGGGCGTGATGCCTAGCACAAGATCGAAATTCACTGCCAATTCACCCAGTTTGGATTCGGGGATCGTTTTATATTCAGCGGTCAATGCGTCGCGTAGCTTTTGTTCTTTGTATCGCCTGAACAAACCGTCTTTAGCGTTACCTGGGTTGCCACGAGTCAACATTTGCGTGGTCAACACTCGATGGCCGTTGAGCGAAACAGCAAAATGAATGTGAGGGACTCGACCGGGATAGGCAACCGGTTGGACCGTGCGAAAATAGTATTCGCCTTTACGATTGGTCAGGAACCTACCATATCCTTGAAAGTTGGTATCGCGTCGCTCGGCACCTGCGGATCGTTTGTGCAGGTAGACGCCACCGCTGTCAACTTGCCAGATTTCGACAAACGCGCCCGCGACCGGCGCGCCGGTCGTCGTTCGTACTCGCCCACTTAAGTGAGTAACTTGTCCCACTGCGGGTGTAAGTGAGTCATTAAGAATTAGCAAATCATTGTCAGTGTCCAGCGGAAGTTTATCTGGGTAGAAAGGCCCTTCAGCCATCGCGGGCGTCTTGGTTAACTCTTCCGCGAATCTACCGGGATCAGTGTAAAGTGAGCTGGCCTCTACGGACTTTTTCAATCCCAAAAATGATGCAGCCGCTCCCACTCCGCCGACTGCCGCGAGAGTGATAAATCTTCTTCGCAAGACGAGTGGCGTTCCTGTCCCATTCTGGGTGTTTTTAAAATCTGCCATTTTTCTACCACCTTTAAATCTATTTAAAACACTTGCTTACTTGAACTTCATCATACGCTACTAATCGCTGAAACAACCAATCATCTCATCTTTGGTAAGTTATGGATACACTATGCGATCTAACTCACGCTCCGCACAAATAATTTTTTTTTGAAATTCAAAGCTGGAGTGTGGCTTAAATAATCTGTGCGATGGTGAAA
>CAZORR010000316.1:0-2612 GCA_964582115.1 uncultured Pirellulaceae bacterium | reverse complement strand
GGGTGAATACAAATTGGAAGCCGTTTGTTCGGTCGAAGCGAAGAGCTCTAAGTTGACTTATGGAATTGCTGGCGGTCAATCGAAGACCGTAGAACTTAAGTCCACAGGCGGTTACGGCAAGTACAAGCCGCAGTCGCTCGGGACTCTGAATTTCGAAACCGTCGGGAATGTGACGTTGCGGATCAAGCCCGATACAAGTGGTTGGAATCCAGTTAACTTGCAGAGCGTCGAGTTGATTCGCAAGTAGTTTGGTATCAGCGTTTCAGGAGTTAACGGCTTGGGATTTGGATTCCCATCTCGTTCATTAGCATTTTCATGTCTTCCCAAGCGTGTGTTTTGGCGGACGAAGTGCGTAGCAGGTAGGTTGGGTGGTAAGTGACCATGACTTTACTGCCACGGTACGAATGAAAGCGCTTGCGTAATTTCCCGATAGACAGATTGGTATTCAAGAGCGTTTTGGCCGCTACGCTGCCCATGCAACAAATGAACTCGGGTTGAATGATGTCAAGTTGTCGTTGGCCATAGCCCCAGCAGTTTTCTAGTTCGGGGGCTTTGGGATTTCGGTTCTTTGGCGGGCGGCACTTAATGGTGTTCAATAGATAGACTTGCTCTCGTTTGAGTCCACAGGCCAACAGGATTCGGTCAAACATGTCGCCAGCTGGACCTTGAAAAGGCAATCCAGATGCGTCTTCGTCTTCGCCGGGGCCTTCGCCAAGGAAGACGAGCCGTGATTGAATGTCGCCGGAGCCAAAAACCGTGTTGGTTCGGTCGTCGCTCAACTGAGGACATCGCACGCAACTGGCGACCTCTTGCTGGATCACGGTCAACGCGGATGCTCGCTGATCGGGTGGCGTTGGGGCATTATAGGGAGCGTCTTGAGTTACTAAGGGCACATGTTTGGGTTCTACGGCCGGGGCGGATGAAGCAGGAGACACGCTGGGTTCAGTCGGAAGCGTTTTGGTGATCTCCGCAGGAGCGGATGATTGTTGATGATTGGGCGTGGCGGGTGTTTTTTGGGTGGCAGTTGGCTGGACCGGGGCCGCGGTAGCATTCGGAGCCTCGGTCGCGATGTCAAACGATTCGCCTTTTCTAGCCGGTACAATCGTTACACCGAACTCCTTTAGGCCGCTCAAATGTTGGGCCAATGCCAGTTGAAGGTCGATCGGATCATCGTTTGATTCGTTGTCTGCTGAAAGATTGCTGACTTTTGTCATTGAAGCGGACTTTGGATGTGATAGATGAAGGTGGATCGAGTATCATTTGGAGCCGAGAAACACCGTTTCTCAGAAGCATTTTTTACCAAACCTGGTCGCTTTTTTCCACAAGCGCCTCAAGCAATTTTGTCTGACTTTCGTTATGGCCCTCCCTCAAATTTCAATCATTGGCCGTCCAAACGTTGGTAAATCGAGCATCTTTAATTGGCTCGCCGGCCGCCGCTTGGCAATCGTGGACAACATGGCTGGCGTGACGCGCGACCGCATGACGTTTATGCTGGAGCATGGCGACCGGTATTTCGATATCGTCGACACCGGCGGGATCGGCATCAACGATGTGGATGAACTTGATCACGAGATCGAACATCAAATCGCCATCGGAATTCAATCCGCAGATGTGCTGATGTTTGTTGTCGATGCCAAAGACGGTCGCACACCGTTGGACGTTAAGGTCGCCGAACGCCTGCGTGGCGTGGACAAGCCAGTTTTGTTGATCGCAAACAAATGCGATGGTGACAACTGGGAAATCGAAGCCAATGATTTCTTTAAATTGGGATTTGGAAAACCGCTTTGTGTCAGTGCATTAAACAATCGTCGTAAAGGCCACTTGTTGGACGCGATGTTGGAAGCGTTACCCGACCAAGCAGAAATGGACGCTCGTGACACCGCTGACCCGGAAATGAAGTTTGCGTTGGTTGGACGGCGTAACGTCGGCAAGAGTACCTTCATTAACTCGTTGGTCCAGCAAGATCGAATGATCGTTAGCGAAGTTGCCGGAACGACCCGAGACAGTGTCAACGTCCGGTTCGAATTGGACGGCAAGGCGATGGTGGCGATCGACACGCCAGGACTGCGTCGAGGAAAAAGTGTGCGGACGGACATCGACTTTTATGGGACTCATCGCGCTCATCGGTCGATCCGTTATGCGGATGTGCTGTTGATGATGTTTGATGCTGGCCAGCGAATCTCAAAAGTCGACCGGCAATTGGTTAGCTACATCGAGGCCGCGTATAAGCCGTGTATTTTTGTCGTCAATAAGTGGGATTTGATGGCCGATCACATGCCGACCGAGCGTTGGGCGGATTACATCAATGATAACTTCACCACGATGTGGAACGCGCCGATCGCATTCACGACAGGCTTGACCGGACAAAACGTCCAGCGGTTAATGAGCCATGCGGTCATGCTGTACAAGCAATCTCGTTCGCGAATTAGCACGCCCAAGCTGAATAAGATCATTAAAGAAGCGTTGGTCAAACATCCGCCACCGATGGCGTCCAACAAACGTCGTCCACGAATCTATTACGCAGCTCAGATTGGAATTGAACCGCCGACGATCATGCTGAAATGTAACAATCCAGATTCGTTTAGCAAAACTTACCGGCGATACTTGCTGGG
>CAZORR010000315.1:0-2669 GCA_964582115.1 uncultured Pirellulaceae bacterium | reverse complement strand
AGCCACTCGCTTTCGGGGCCCCAGTAGATGTCGCCTTCTGGTTCCCAAACGTCTTCGCGACCGCCGGCAAAACCGAACGTTTCAAAGCCCATTGACTCAAGAGCAACGTTGCCGGTCAACACCATCAAGTCTGCCCAAGAAAGTTTGCGACCATACTTTTGTTTGATTGGCCATAGCAAACGACGGGCTTTGTCTAAGTTCACGTTGTCGGGCCAGCTGTTAAGCGGGGCGAAACGCAACGTGCCCGAGGTCGCTCCACCACGGCCGTCAGCGACTCGGTAAGTCCCCGCGCTGTGCCACGCCATGCGAATGAAAAACGGACCATAGTGCCCGTAGTCGGCTGGCCACCAATCCTGTGAATCGGTCATCAAGGTAGTCAAGTCAGCTTTGACGGCTGCCAAGTCCAACGTTTTAAATTCAGCCGCGTAATCGAAATCGTCATCCATCGGATTACACTGCGGTGTGTTCTGGTGCAGGATCTTCAGGTTTAGCTGATTAGGCCACCAATCGCGGTTGGAAACGGTTCCTGAAGCTGCCGCACTGGGTCCCATCACTGGGCACTTGGAAATGTCGTCAGGCATAAAATTAAAACTCCGGATATCTTTTTAGTATCTTTTTTATGAGATGGATGTTTGAGGGAGTGCGACGAGGGAAAGCGATTTTCCTTACACCGAATTTAACATTATTAAGTTGACTGGCCGTCTCGTAAAGTACAACTCGCCAATCAGCGGGTTTCGTGGCGTTGGGGACGGTGTTTGCCACTATAGGGATAACGCTTTAGGGCAACGTTTGCCCGGTCGGCAGAATCCCGTTTGGGCGATGGCTTTTCGGAAATAGATGTTTGCCAACAGTCGCAAATGTAATTTCACACGGCGTATACAGACTGTTTCGCTCGTCTCGGACCGTCAAAATCATTAACTGCCGAACATTTCATCGTTTACTCGGTCTTTCAAGCAAACTATTCGGAGATTTTCAACAAGTCCAACGATCTAGCGTTCGATTACGCTTTTCTTGAGCCGCTTAACAAGGTAGGGAATGCATTGTTACACCGACGACCAAAAGTACGACGCCTAAAACATGCCCGCGCAGGGTTGGCAGCTATCGAATACGTCCTGATTGCCTCGCTAATCGTTGTCGGATTAGTAATGTCGGTTTGGACGATTGGCCAAGCAACCGAACAGACATACACCCAAGTTGTCAGCTCGCTAGATACGACTCTCAAGGATTCTCCTTCGGACGCTGTTTCGATTAATGACAATCAAGCAGTAGTCGAACCTCAGCTGGCGAACAATGATCGTATTGAAGGCCTGTTGATGTTTTCTGTCGCTGCGTTAACCACCGTAGGGGTTGGTTACCTGTGGTATACCAGATAGACCTCAACCAACGGACTCCCAAGAGGCTCTACAGAGCTTGCTTGCGCCATGTTCGTAGTAATGTCTTTACCTCTCCGAAGTGAACTAGCTAAACCTCTGCTAAAACTGATACTAGAAACGGTTCCGCTGACACGACGCCGTCCATTTCTATTCCCCAATTCTGTCTTCGCACGCGAATCGATCTTTGAATCGAGTTTCTGGTGGCTGCAGTTGCTAGGGTACAGCGCAAGCAAAAACCAAGACGACAATTCGCCTTGGTTTTGTGTTGCTTTAAGTGTTTTTTCAATAAGCACACCCGGGAGGATTCGAACCTCTAACCCTCGGTTTCGAAGATGCGTTTTTCCGTACACTAAAAGTACAGTTCTGCTCATTAAAAAACGTGCCATAACGACTCTCCGGCTCGTAAACATGATTCCTCAAGCACCCATGAAGTGAGCCGCCAGCCAAAGTCAACGCTCCGTAACAGCAGTGATTTGGAAACTAGGAACCCCAACGCTTGTATCAGAAACTGAAAGCTCGCCTGACAACGTGGCTGTCTCAATCACTTACGCCGCGTTGGCGCCTTGCGACTGCCATGCTTCTGGAAAACTTGCTCGGACGCACGTCGAGTTTCCGGAAGCTTCTTAAGGCTGTGCATTCGATCGCGGGCTGCCTTGTATCGAATTTTGTGGTCGACGATGGGCGATGGATAGTCAACGTCGATCTTGCACTCGAACAGCGTTTGCTCCATTGAAGTCATCTTGTGCGGCTCGGCAAGATGTTTGTCCGGGACGTGTGTTAACTCAGGTAGAAAACGACGGATAAAAATGCCTTGCGGGTCTTGATCGACGACCTGCTTGATCGGCGAGTAAATCCGCACCGTGTTGATGCCCGTGACGCCGGCTTGCATTTGAATCTGGCTGTAGTGGATGCCCGGTTCATAGTCGAGGAACAGCCGAGCCAGGTAAATCGCCGGTCTACGCCAGTGCAGCCACAAATGATAGGACGTAAACGAAACGAGCATAGCTCGCATACGAAAGTTGATCCAACCTGTTTGGTGAAGGGCTCGCATGCACGCATCGATCATTGGATACCCAGTCCGCCCCTCGCACCAAGCCGCAAAATAATCTTCGTTGAACTCCCCTTCTCGCAAACCGTCGTAAGCTCGGTTGAAATTCTTAAACTCAATCGCGGGTTCGTCTTCAAGTTTTTGCATGAAATGACAGTGCCAACTGAGCCGAGACCGGAACGATGAGAGCGACCTTAGCCACGTGGGCTCGATCACTACTCCGGATTTCCGCTGCTCTTTGAGTTCGG
>CAZORR010000314.1:0-2677 GCA_964582115.1 uncultured Pirellulaceae bacterium | reverse complement strand
CGCCATTTAAAAGTCTGCCCAGACAATCGCTCGAAAGCATCGATATACTTTTCACGAGTTTTCGCAACGATCTCAGCCGGCAATTCGGGTGGCTGACTATTCTTGTCCCAAGTCGTCGAATCCAACCACTCGCGAACAAACTGCTTATCAAACGACGGTTGATTGCGGCCCGGTTCATATTGATCCGCGGGCCAAAACCGAGAACTATCCGGAGTCATTACCTCATCAATCAGAATCAACTCGCCTTTGTGCCAGCCCCATTCAAACTTCGTGTCAGCCAAAATGATTCCTTTGGACGCAGCGTAGTCCCGACCTGCCGCGTAAACCTTCAGGCTTTTTGCTTTCAGTGCTTCCGCGGTTTCTAGACCAACTTCTTGGACAACTCTTTCAAACGAAACATTTTCGTCGTGCCCTTCATCGGCTTTCGTTGCCGGCGTAAAAATGGCCTCCGGAAACTTCGCACAATTTTGCAGCCCTGCTGGCAAATCAATACCGCAAACCGCACCCGTGCTCTGATAGTCTCGCCACCCTGAACCGACCAAATACCCGCGGACGACACACTCGATCGGCACCACCTCACATTTTTTGACGACCATCGTCCGACCCTCTAGCTCCTCCGCAGACAAGCCTTCGGGAAGATCAATGCCGCTCAAATCGGTAGACACCAAGTGATTGGCGACATCGAAACGCTCAAACCAAAACTGGCTAATTTGAGTCAGCACCCTGCCCTTATCTGGAATCAACGTCGGCAAAATGTAGTCAAAAGCGCTAATTCGGTCGCTCGCGACCATCAAGTAAAATTCCCCGATATCGTAAACGTCACGAACTTTGCCTTGCCGGATAGGAACAGCCACCGCAAACCCTCTTGATTAACCAAAAACACACAAAACCTCAGCTAAAACTATACGACATGCCTTCACCGGTCGGTAGTCCCTGTTTCAATCCGCAAAATTTCTGCGACAATCTGCGGCCATGCAATGGCGAACGTCGCCTAGTCTCGACAGAACACTTGATTCTAAAGATAAATTGAACACACATCGGTTGGTCGAAGGTTATCGGAATGGGTGAATATAATTTTCAGATTCCATCTGATTGGACGTTTGATCTATATCACGCCAATTCGGCACATATTGTCGGAATCGACGGAGTTCCTTGGCCCTGTCGACTCACCATCTCCGATCCGGACCCAAACACTCAACAACGGATTTTGACCGTCAATCGAAACCAAGACGGTTCCGGTCGACTCTACCTGTTGTACGATTTCGAAACCTTGGGCGAACATCTGATTTGCACCGGCACACTGCTACCGTCAGCAGAAGACGAACCGCACGACCTACTGCTCGAGGTCGCTCGGGGAACGTTGAATCGAATGCGAAATCAAATGTCGATCTGGGGAGAAGGCGGACTGGCAATTGAAGACACCACACTACAAAAAGTCGCCGACGCAACAACACAATTGGCCTCCGCATTATTTACCGCCGACCTTCCAGTCGCCCATCAATTTGCTCGCCAGTCTCTCGAAACAACCATCGATGCCGTCTACGAACTAGCAAACACATTTGCAAAACAAATATCAAAGTTCCGTCGCGAACAAAAAGAACTACCCCAATTCTGGACCGCCAACCAAATTGGGTTTGCCGACCAATTTAAACCAAGTATCGAAACGCCATACACGCAACTGACCACTGCCAAACTCGCACTCGACGCAAATGCAGAACGCGGATCAGCCTCGAAAGAACAACTTGAATCCATCGACCAAAAAGTTATCGTCGGTCCACTGTTGGACGCGAGCATCGGTGGTTTCTCAGAATCAATGCTACAGCTTGATGACTTTCTAAGCCGTAGAGATCAACTGTTAAACGACGCTCAGCGTGTGCTCGAATCACTGCCAAGCAACACCGTCATGTTGCGAGTGGCCAGCGGTCTCAATGGCACTGGCCACCGCCACCTTTCCTACCCACAGCAACTACAAGCCACCGTCGATTTACTACAACTGGTCGAAAATTCACAAGTCAACGTACCAACCATGGTCAGTTTTGATTTCCCATGGGCAGAGCGATTGGCTGGCGCCGTCGGAGGTACCCACCCACTGCAGATCGCCGACTCATTGGTTCGCCAAGGTGTGGAGCTATCATTTTTGGGGCTCGAGATAAACTTGGATTTGTGGCCCAACGGAAGCACGGTTCGCGATCCACTGCAATGGATCGACCTAGTCGATATCTGGGCTCAACTAGGAATGCCGTTGGTACTCTGCCTCAGAACTCCATGCGGAGGAACCGCAGAAACGAAAGGAGTCGAAACACGCAACCAAGTTCGCAGCAATTTGTCGGACAAACAGCGAATCGATTTTCTAAAAACGGTACTGCCAATGATGGTCGCCCGGCCATCGGTACACGGCGTTATTTTTCAGCAGTGGCAAGACATAGACGATCCGCGATACCCAAACTCAGGCATTATCGACGCCGACGGGGCCCCCAAAGAAATCTTCGAAGTGCTCGAAACCATCAACCAAGCCAGTGGCTAGTAGATCTACCAGAACACGGCCCGTCGAACGAGGAGCTATTTCCAACGAATGAACCGCGAAAAGCCATTGACGATGGAAGCATCCAGAAATTATGATGTCGACGTCAATTTATGCGGACGTGGCGGAATTGGCAGACGCGCTAGGTTGAGGGCC
>CAZORR010000313.1:0-2681 GCA_964582115.1 uncultured Pirellulaceae bacterium | reverse complement strand
CACGAATTCACCAACGAAGCCATTCTTCGCGGTGCTCATGCGATCGTGACTGAACGCCTGATCATGAGTGCTCGGCCACAGTGCATTGTATCGGACACACGTGAAGCCTATGGTCGTATTTGCCAAGCACTAGCTGGTCAACCTACCAGCCGCCTGTCAACGATCGGTGTGTCAGGGAGCGACGGCAAGACCGTCACGAGCCATTTGATTCGTAGCGTCCTAAAAGAAGCTGGGCGCGAAACGGGATTGGTATCTTCGCTAGAAGTCAGCTTGGGCAACGATCGTACAAGCATACCATCAACGCAAATCAACTCCGCTCAGCTCGCTTCGCAGTTGACCCAGATGGCATTGGCCAAATGCGATGCCGCCGTCGTCGAACTTTCCAGCACCGCTTTGGCTCAACGATCCACCGCAGGTATTGGCTTGGACGTTGCCGTTCTAACAAACGTTCGGTCGAGTGCTCTAGAATTCCATGGCAACGTAACGAACTACCGTCGCGCTCAAGCCCGTTTGTTACAGCAATTAAAGCCAACTGGAGTTGCGGTATTAAACGCCGATGATCCAACCAGCCATTTCATGCTGCAACAGATCAAAACACCGACGCTCACCTTTGGCATGAAACAAGACGCCAATGTCACTGCGACGCTGGTCAATCGTAGCCGAACCGAACAAACGTTTTTGTTAATGGCTGGCGGTCAATCAGTGCCCGTCAAAACCAAAGTCATCGGCGATCACCACATCCAAAACTGTCTAGCTGCCGCTGCGACGGGCTTGGCGATGGGAATCGATTTATTCGCAATCGCGACGGGACTAAACCGATCCGAATCCATGCCGGGTCGGATGGAGCAATTGGACTGCGGACAAGAGTTTGGTGTCTGGGTGGACGCCGCCAAAACTCCAAATCAGCTGGCAAACGCAATTCAATCCATCAAACAAGTCACCACTGGCCGGGTCTGGGTGCTATGTTCCATCGATCCGCAATCCGATGATCGCGCGTTGCGAAGACAAATCGGCGAGGTCATCGACCGTTCGAAGGTGGAGATCGTTTTAACCAACACGCAAGCCGGTGGAGCAAACGATTTGGAGCCGATGCATCAAGTGCTGGATGGAGTGAACGAACCAGGCCGGGCCGAATTGATTCCGAATCGTTTTAAAGCGATCGAGTGGGCATTGCAGAAAGCAGCTCCCGGCGATGCGGTGTTGGTTTCCGGCTGTGGTAGCCAGCCGTTTGCATTAGTAGGCGAGGACAGCTGGACGATCAATGATCGAGACGTTTGCGAAGCTTGGCTGTATGACAACGCCAGCCTAGCACCGGTTAATCCCGACGGCGGTCTAGAGCCGGGTATTTATAATATCAATGATTACCGCGAGTGCTGATCTGGATCGTCATCTATGATCTAATTGTGTCACTCGATGCCATCTGGATCTATCAAAAATGACTTAATTAGCTGACAGTCTTTAGCAGCTTGGTCTCAAGGTAACATCGACTTGGCTTTGACCCGCGGGGTGCCATGTTTACGTGATCAGAAAAGTATTAGTCTAGAAAGCCGCTCAAATAAGCATGCTCACGGGACTTTTCCTAACCTACATCAAACGGGTAAGCATGCCAACAATCAGTAGATACTCTTACCCTCGAAGCCGTGGAGTATGGCACCCACCCGCCTAAAAAAGCCCCGCGAACCTTTAGCAGTCAATCGCCTCTTCATCGGTAGCCACCCAAATCGTTTCTAGATTTTCGTGGCTCGGCTAACGTCTCTCGATTTCTAAAGGCTGAACCTATGCGTGTTTTCTTCTCCATCTCGACTTGGCTGTCTCGCTAACGTTTCACTTCCGATTTAATTCCGAATCTGATTTGCGACGCCGTGCACTGGCGGCCTTCTATTTTGCAAAACGCATCACCCCGCGCGTTTTTTCTGTGATGAACTTGCGCGCGAATTCGGAGAAGAAAAATGACTTTAAGCAAGAAACAAAGAGAGCAATTGCTCAAGCAACACTGTAGCGTGATCAACGACGACGACGCGATTGACCCACGGCACTATTTCTACAACAAGCGACAGCATCACCGGAAGTACCGAAAAGTCTTCCAGCTATGCCGTCAAGTCAATGACACGTTGCAGATGGTGCTGACCGGTGGAAATGAAAAGCTCGACGGACTAGCAATCGTCGATGTCGTCCCTGCACCAGACTCTCGAAGAATGCTAGTGATTTTGGGGCTCGACCCCGGCACGGTAGTAAAGTCGGCTGCTGAAGTGGAACAAATCATGGAGCAGCTTCAACTTGAAACACCGCGGCTCCGAGCCGAAATCGCTCGTACGATCAACCGCAAGAAGACTCCCAACCTCGTGTTTGAAATCGCAAAAATTTCATTCGGTTAGGGTCGAGAGTCGCCGACCTTAGGCTTGAACTGTTATCGCAGCTCAAGCCAAGGCCGTTTTTCCGCCGCGCATAGCTTTCGATTTGACACACCACGTCAATGAGGATACTGAAGCGGACAGTCCTTGGTAAAGGCTGGCTTAATTGTTGGCTTCAAGACGGAACACCTTTAGATCTTTGTACTGATGATGGGTGTTTACCATCCGGAATCCGAAATAACCTCGCGTGTAAGCCGGAAATCGATCGAGGTTGTAAATGCTTTTTTTGGCTTTTCGTTTAAACTCCACACTGACTTGATCGCCCTTACG
>CAZORR010000312.1:0-2692 GCA_964582115.1 uncultured Pirellulaceae bacterium | reverse complement strand
CGTGACATGGTTTCTTTTGCAGCCATCTCTTTGTCAGCCATCTGCTTTTTAGCCGCTGAGCCAGCTGGTTTGGGTTGGCTTTGAGCGTTAGCAACAGATGTCTGCAGGATAAAAGCAAAGCATGCGAGAAGCGTAATCGATCGAAGGAAGTTCATGGTTTATCTTTCTTGCGAAAAATGGTTAATCAGGATTGAAGTTGTGACACACAACATTGACAAGATTCCTGATGCGACTTCAGAAGGACTCTTACCATAAAATTATCATTAAAATTATGGGAGCGGTTAGTGAGAGTAAGCTAAGGCACCGATGACGTTGAGAGTCGGTTTAGTTCAGTTGCCAGCATTGCTCAGTTTGCCATCTTTGGCTGGCAGTTATTTTTAACGCAAAATCAGGTTGAACGAGCGGTGAGGCTGTCGATTCTTATTCTTGATTGATTTTTCTTGCTAAGCCCGCGATGTCGTTTAAGTCTGAAAAGCTCTTTCGAGCAGTAATCATGGTACGCCCGAGGGAAAGTGCCTTTCGCTCACATTTGGCGCGGAGGTTTTCGTTGGTGATGGTTTCTAAGTCTTCCACATGGGCAATGCCCAGAATACGTCGCACCATTTCGGCGCCGGCAAAGCCGATACTGTCTTGCATCACATCGCGCAAGTAACCACTTAAAGCTTGTTCGCTTGCCGTAGTGTCAACCGTTGAAAACAGCGTCTCGGGATACAACGCACCGGTCCGTTGGTCTCGCCATTTTTGTGAGAACGTTTTTTCAAAAACAGCGTACGTTTGGAGGAGTGCTTCCAAAATCCATTGGCTATAATCTTCGCGGTCGTTACTGCTTGTTGCGTGACCGGGTTGCGAGAAATAGGCGAGCAATAGATTCGCGATGAAGACACCCACGTCAAAACCCATCGGGCCATAGAATGCGAATTCCGGATCGATCACTCGAGAATCAGCTTCCGTCACCATGATGGATCCAGAATGAAGATCACCATGCAGCAGGGTCTGCGCTTTGCACATGAACAGGGTTTTGAGTTCTTGCACGGCAACTTTTAAGGCGACGTCTTGGCGAATGTCTGCAGCAATGTCATCAAGTTGTGGGCTGGTATGCCGGTTCAGTTCGGCTTCAAAATAAGGGTCGTCAAAAATGACTTGCTCCGTCAAACCGCACATTACGTGGTTTTCAGAAAATAGGGCTACGTTGAGTTTTTTGGTTTTGGCGTCGAGACAAAGGTCTGAATAATCAAACAAGGTTGCTGCCATAAACTGGCCCGCGTGATCCGCTAGATGCGGATAGCGTATTCCCTGAATCAAGCCCTTGCGTAATATGATGTGTGGGGTGAGGTGCTCCATCACGATTAGTGCCATTTCGTGATCATACAAAATGATTTCGGGCACCCATTGTGAGGCGACGTCGGATTCACGTTTTAATGTTTGGTATTCAAAGTAAGCGCGCGACAGTGGTAGTGGCCAACTTTCTCCAACCAGCCGCACGTAGGGCAAGGCTTGTTTTGCAATCACGGACTTGTCGCCGTTTCGGACAATGAAAACCAAGTTGAGATTACCGTCACCCACTTCTTCAGCAGTCCAGCTTTGAGCAGAACCGCCAAGTAATGCGCTGACTTTGGTTTTGTCGGCCAGATAGGCTGAAACGGTTTGCGTTGTTAAGGCACGGTAATTTTCAGGGGCTTGGTAGGCCATGTCGCGAGTTCCACTTGTTTCAATATTTGATTTGTTATTGATAGCAACTCTCAATCCATCTCCTGCTGGCACCCCAATCTAATTTGGATGTGGCTTTTGCAGGCGTGGGACAAATCGTGCCGTTGCCTTTGAAATGATAACCGACTTTCATTTCATTGGCTCAAAAATAGCTTGTAAGGAGTGGCTTGGATTGGCGGAATAGTTCGCCGATCAAGCTTTGTGCCGTGCGTGTTGTGGATGTGAGATTTAGGCTGCGTTATTGTTGGCGGGCCTAGGTGTCCTCAAATGAAGTCGCTGATTATGTGGTGAATGAGACACATGGTTGTCAAAAAGACATCGAATTGGTGGTAGGTTTCAGGGTGATCCCGGTGTTTTACGGGAAATCGGTGTTTGGCCTGCGACTTGCATTGTCTATCTTTTGGACAAGTCCCAATCACTTTTAAACTGAGAGAAGCCCTATGAGTAAATACGTTAAAATCGGATTTTTCGTTTTCGCGTTCACCTTGATGTTTGGACCAGCTGTCTCCGAAGCTCAACTTAATACCCGCCGCGGAACCATCGCCGGTGCAGTTATCGGCGGTATTATTGGTGATCAAAACAATGAAGCCCTCGCGGGAGTCGCAATTGGCGGTATCGTCGGAAATGTCGTTGGCCGCGCTGTTGATCGAAACAGTTTTGGTGGAGGCGGTTTCTACCAGCAACCGGCTTATCAACAACCTGTTTACCGACAGCCCGCGCCGGTCTACCGTCAGCCCGCGCCGGTCTATCAGCAACCAGTCTACCGTCAGCCGGTGCCTGTATACCGGCAACCTGTCTATCAACAACCGGCCTACCGTGGTGGTTATCGTGGCGGATGCGGCGGTTACTAGTTGCCGTCCAACGATCGAAAAAACTATTGAAGCGTTTTTCTGATCAGCAAACGAATTTGCAATTATTAAATTGACAAGGCCGCGGCACCGAGTGTCGACGGCCTTTTTTGTTTGACGAATTTCGGTGTGACTTA
>CAZORR010000311.1:0-2707 GCA_964582115.1 uncultured Pirellulaceae bacterium | reverse complement strand
CCGTCTTTGGACATCGCACTCAAAAAGTTTTTACCGCTTCGTTCTGGATCAGGGCACTCGATGACTTTTGGATAGACCGATGTTCGAACGGCGTCCATCACGTCGCGACCGGCCAAGTCGATGGCAGCGGCGCGGTCAAAGTCGAGGTCGATGTTGGCTCGTTGAGCCGCGATGATTGAGTTGGTCACTCGCATGACGTCGCCCCCGGCCAAATAGTGGGCTTCAAGGAGTTCGGTGGTGATGCCTGTTTTTCGGCTGACGTCCAAACCGGCTTGTCGCGCCATGATTTTGACTCGTACGATCACGTCAGGCCGGACCTTACGAAAGCCCATCCCGACCAAGCTGCGGAAGCTAACGTCCGCTTGCGACATCAACGCTTGGAACCAGAGTTTTCCGTAAGACAGGAAGAAGAACACCAAAACAAGCGCGGCGACTCCAAGAGCAATGATCAGCGCCGCGACGGCCCAAAAGATGACTTGGTTTGTCGACAAGGCGATTAACAGGACGGTCGAAATCAAAGCGGATTGGATTGCCAGCACGGTTTTTTCCTTAGATGCCTGTATGGGTTTCTCGTCTGCCACTAATGGACATGGTTTTATGATAGCGGTTCTCGGAGGCGTTGTCAGTCTTGGGCAGGTGGCTTTTTTCGACGAAATCGTTTGGAATTTTGCTCGCAATGATAAATAGACCGCGATCTGCCCCCTCAAACTCGACGACGAATTGGGGTATCCTTTGGCAAATTCCTGACTGGCAAACTCACCGTTGGTTGTTGGGGGAATTCTCGCGTTTTTACTGAAACGTATTCGCTGCAAACTCCAGTGTTTGTTGAACGGCATTTCCTTAGAACTATTTCGAAAAAGGCCCTTTATCTAATGTCCAGTGACGACTCGAGCGTTTACTTCCGCTGCTTTGCCGGTTGTGAGGGGAAGCATTCAATCTACGACGTGATTTATCGCTGCCCGAAATGCAATTCGCTGTTGGAGGTTCACCATGAACGGGAACCGTTAAAGCAGCGGAACGCCTACAAGTGGCAACAGCTTTTCGATTCCCGCGCAAGTACGACGAACTGGCCCTATGGCAGCGGCGTGTGGGGGCAACGCGAGTGGGTGATTCCCAGTTTGCGAGATGAAAATGTCGTCAGCATGTGCGAAGGCAATACCAACTTGTTTTGGGCCAATCGCCTAGGCAAGCAGTTAGGGCTGAACGATCTCTGGATCAAGCTGTGCGGCAACAGTCACACGGGCAGTTTCAAAGATCTTGGCATGACCGTGTTGGTCAGTGTTGTCAAGCAGATGATGGGAATGCCCAACAATCCTGTAAAAGCCGTTGCTTGTGCGAGCACGGGGGATACTTCGGCTGCACTTGCGGCTTACGCTGCGTACGCAGATATCCCGGCGATCATTTTCTTGCCAGCTGGTAAGGTTAGCACTGCCCAGTTGATTCAGCCCGTTGCCAATGGGGCTCATGTGTTGGCACTGGATACGGACTTCGACGGTTGCATGAAGATCGTTCAAGAGGTGACCGAAGATAGCAGCATCTACTTGGCAAACTCGATGAACAGTTTGCGAATCGAAGGCCAGAAAACCGTTGGCATCGAGATCGTGCGGCAGTTCGATTGGGAAGTTCCCGATTGGATCGTGATCCCGGTCGGAAACCTCGGGAACATTAGTGCCCTGCATAAAGGGTTTCAGTTGATGATGGATTTAGGAGTGATTAACAAGATGCCGCGATTGGTTGCGGCTCAAGCGGCTCAAGCGGATCCATTCTATCAATCGTACAACAATCAGTTTGCGGACAAAACTTCGGTGACTGCGGGCGAAACGTTGGCCAATGCCATCCGGATTGGCGATCCTGTCAGCTACGAAAAAGCAGTCAAAGCTGTGCAGGAGACCGGTGGGCTGGTCGAACGAGCCACCGAAAATGAATTGGCAGCGGCTGCGGCGAAAGCGGATTTGACCGGCATGTTCTGTTGTCCGCACACTGGCGTTGCGTTGGCGGTGTTGGAAAAGCTGGTTAAAAGCGGCCAGATCAAACCAGACGATCGTACGGTTGTGATCAGTACGGCTCATGGTTTGAAGTTTACGGACTTCAAAGTTGGCTATCATGAATCGAAGCTGGATGGCGTCGAGTCCGCGCATGCCAATCCGCCGATGTATTTGGATGCCAGTGCAGCCAAAGTAAAAGAAGCTATCAAACAGCGTTTGGGTTTGTGATACATGTTTTCGCCTGATCTTAAAGAGTTCCTGTCGCTTGCATCGGACCACGACGCAGTGCCTGTTAGCCGCCGCTTGCTTTCTGATTCGTTGACACCGGTATCGGCGTTCAAACGAATCGATGACGGCGGGACGGCTTGTTTGTTCGAGTCCGTTGTCGGTGGTGAAAACGTGGGGCGGTATAGTTTTTTAGCCGTCGATCCACAGTTGGAATTGTCGTCGTTCGCCAGCACCGTCACGGTGTCTGAAAACGGACAAAGCCAAACTTTTGAAAGCGAAAATCCGTTGGAAGAAATTCGCCAGCGAACCGCAAAAGTCAACGTTGCGTCGCTGGAAAGCATGCCGCCCTTCACTGGCGGAGCGGTCGGTTATGCTGGCTATGACACGGTACGCTATGTCGAGAATTTACCCAACGCCCCGCAAAACGATCGCGAATTGCCGGATATGTCGTTCGCGTTTTATGATCGCATGTTGGTGTTCGATCACATCACGAA
>CAZORR010000310.1:0-2715 GCA_964582115.1 uncultured Pirellulaceae bacterium | reverse complement strand
TCACGGTTATTGTCGCTCGATTCTCGGAATCGAAAGCGTGCGGAGGGGTAAAATGGTCCAGTTGTTGCTGTGTTGCCCGAGAATGAATCTACTGTGATTCACGCTAACAACTTGGAAAGTTGAGCGACATTCTGTTCTGCGAACCAAGCCCATGAACGGCTACAATCAGTTTTTGAAACTGAGTTCATTAGAAATCCGACGCGTTAGCGAGGAACCCGTGAAAATCCTGGGCCAATGCGGCGGGTTACCAATTAAAGGCCTTCCCAAACTTGTAAAAATGATTCACCCAACAAAGTTGGCTTGCCATCGGTGACAGCATGGCGTGAAGGCAATAAGATGGTGGCACACTGTACTTTGGGTTGCGGTTTCGAAACTGGTCGAGGGAAAGGTTGCCGAGATGAAGTCATTTTTTTTGTTTGGATTTTCTAGTGTTGGTTTTGTGTTCAGCTGGTTGGCTTTGATGCCCATGTTGACCGTGCATGCTCAAGAACACTCGGCTGACAAGCCGGCGGTCAAAGCCGAAGACTTACCGACACTCGGCAGTAAACTCACCGACGCTCAAGTGGGCATGTTTGCAGACTTGGCGCTCAAGAATATCCATACCGAGTACCCGAACAAGCCCAGTAATGTCGTGGTCGATGAAGCTTCGGTGCGGACGCCCAAGCAGATGCATCCTGCGTTCTATGGATGTTTCGATTGGCACAGCAGTGTCCACGGGCACTGGATGTTGATCAAGTTGCTGAAGGAGTTTCCCGGCAGTCCAGCTGATAAACGGATTCGCGAAAAACTAAACCAAAACCTGACCGCGGAAAACTTGGCCGCCGAACTGGCGTACTTCAATGAGAAACAACACAAGTCGTTTGAACGAACCTATGGGTGGGCTTGGTACTTACGGCTGGCGGCCGAATTGGAAGGCTGGGATGACGCCGATGGCAAACGCTGGCGACAGTATTTAGTTGGACTGGAAGAATTGTTGGTCCAACGAACGCTTGATTATTTGCCGAAGTTGACCTACCCAATTCGAACCGGTATTCATCCAGATTCGGGTTTTGGATTGGCGTTGATTTTGGACTACGCTCGCAAGATGAAAAACGAAAAACTCGAACAGGCGATCGTGGCTCGGGCAAGAGATTTTTACTTGAACGATACAGACTATCCGACCAAGTACGAACCGTCAGGCCAAGATTTCTTTTCGTCTTGTTTGAACGAAGCGGATCTAATGCGTCGAGTGCTGCCCACGGACGAATTTGTAAAGTGGTTTGATAAGTACCTGCCAACGTTGGCCGCTGGCGACGGCGGAAACTTGCTGAAGCCGGTTACCGTGAGTGACGTTACCGATGGTTATATCGTGCACTTGGCAGGGCTGGATCTGTCACGAGCTTGGTGCATGCAAGGGATTTTGACGGCGCTGCCTGATGGGGATCGTCGAGTAACGTTATTGAAAGAGTCGATGGCGGCTCATGCTCGGTTGGGATACCAGTACGTGTTTAGCGGTCATTACGAAGGTGATCATTGGCTGGCCACGTTTGCGATTTACTTGCATACGCGGGCTGGGGTTTCAGCTAAGAAATAGCTCGTTGTGTTACGGTTTATGTAGAATCAGGCACAATCGAGCGTCGTTGTCGGTGTTCAAAGGTGATGAACCGCCTTATAATCTTGGCCTTAAAATTAATTTCGCTGGTAAATGAACCGGCGAGTCATCGAATCTTGAAGGAAAATCCGTGATGTCGATTCACAAATATAGTCTCGCAATTCTTCTGTCTATTTCGGCAACGCTTTGCAGCCAATTAGTAGCCCAAGAGGGCTCTGGTACAGCGGCAACTCCTGCTGCACCAGCCGCTCCCGACGAAGGTGCGCTGAAAGAAAAGTGCGGCATGGTGATGGGTTATAACTTGGCTCGCAACTGGAAGTCGCAAAATCCAGACGCCGATTATGCTCAAATTTTGGCAGGCATCAGAGACGCTGACGGTGGCGTTAACAAAAGCAGCTATGTGTTTGGCTATCAAATGATGGCCCGAATGAAAGAACAAAAAGTCGGTATCTCAGCGGCACAGCTTGAAGTTGGATTGAAGAAAGCGATGGCCGGCGAAGAACTTGGCATGAACGACCAAGAAGTTGAGATGCTGATGATGGCGTTTGGAAAGATGGTAGAAAAAAACCGAATCGCTGAAATGAAAAAGGTCGTGGATGACAACAAGGCTGCCGGCATGGCTTACATCGAAGCGCAGAAAACAGCCAATGCTGGGATGAAAGAACTTAGCGATGGTATTTACTATGAAGTGTTGAAGCAGGGTTCTGGTGCCAAGCCGGGTGCTAACGCGACCGTGTCAGTTGACTATACCGGTAGGTTTGTTGATGGCGAAGTTTTCGATTCATCAGTAAAGCCAATTGATGGCGGACCGGGTGAACCAGCAGAGTTTCCAGTTGGTAAAGTGATTCCGGGTTTCTCTAAAAGCCTGATGGCAATGAACGTCGGTTCGAAGTGGCGAGTGATCATTCCAGGTGAGCAAGCGTACGGCCTTCGCGGTAGCGGCGGAAAGATTGGACCCATGCAAACGTTGGTGTTTGAGCTTGAGTTGTTGGGAATTGTTAACGCTGGCGAAGCACCAGCTACAACGGCAGCTCCTGGGTCGGACAAAAAGGCGATGCCTGCAGCTGGGAAGTAAGAAGTAAGTCACCGTCATCGATAGAACGGAAAATGGATTGCGATTTTTA
>CAZORR010000309.1:0-2732 GCA_964582115.1 uncultured Pirellulaceae bacterium | reverse complement strand
TAAGTTACCTAGGGCACATGAGATTGAGAAAGCTGTGTCGCGGATTGTAATAGAAGTCACGGAAGGCCAATCATGGATTACTGCAAACTCGCTCATGTGAATGCAAGAAATAGGTAGGTTGCGGCAAACTCGCGGCTGCCTTCCGGCATGTCGCTAAACTTTTAAAGCAAATAACGTTTGCAATGAAATTCAGAAAAAATTGTTGACAATATGGTTTGCTTCCGATACTATGTGTTGTATACTATCGGTGGTAAAGGCCATAGGACTTCAACGAACGCTTACTACGAAAACGAGCCTGTTATGAAGCTTGATCGAGAAATGATGCGTGGGGCCGGGCCCACTGCCTTACTTCAATTGCTCTCCGATGGAGAGATGTATGGCTACCAGATCGTTGAGGCTCTGCCGATTCGGTCGGACGGAGTTTTCAAACTCAGCCAATCGACCATTTACCCGATGCTGTACAACCTCGAAGCCAAAGGGCTGGTCACTTCCAAGGAAAAGGTAGCCCCTAATGGTCGCACTCGTCGTTACTATCGCTTGACGGCCAAAGGCAACAAGCAACTTGTCAAAGATAGCGAACAATGGGCAGCGATGGTCAGAGGCATGGGGGCTCTTGGTTTGGAGGGGACTTAAGCATGAGCAATGTTTCTCCAATCAAGCCAAGTCGACAACTCACGTGGTATAGGCACTGGCCCAAGCTTTCTTTCTTTTCGGACACCAATTGGCGATCGATGATTTCTCGATCGGGCCTCCCCGATCAGGTGACCTCGCTTGTGTTTCAAGTTGTTTCAGAGTCTCGATTGTCGCGATTTGAGAAAACCCAAATCACAAAAGAGTTGCTTGCCCACTTCGAGGACGGCAACGAACGCGGCAAGACATTTTCAACCCTGATTGAGAATTTTGGCGACCCCACAACTGCCGCCGCTCTTATTCGTATTAGTAAATTAAGGAACCGATCCATGATGTCAAAACTATTTCGCGGAAGTATGTGGGCAAGCTTTGCCGGTCTGATTGGTTACATTGGACTGGCGGCTTTCTTTCACAATGAGATCCCCAACGTTTCGGTCGATTATTTAAACGAGTTAAACCAGGCGGCAACTTCCGTCGCTGAGGAAGACAAGGCTTGGAATGTCTACCGAGACGTCTGGGCAAAATATGAATTGTTTGAATTCTCAAGATCGCAGGCCTCGGCATTCCAATTCGAAGCCCTCTATATTAAAGACGGTGATACTAGGATTCGATTTGTAAAACCATCCGATGGTCAGCAGTGGGAAGCTGCGACCAAGGAGTTAGCCGATTCTGCAGACTTACTCGAGTCCTTTCGTGTTGGTGGAGCGTACCCAGCGTTGGGACTCGCCCTGCAAGCGGATCCCAATAAATATTCCGCAGAAGATCAAGCGGCCCTTTTCGCGAATCATCCCGCAGGCGAACCATTTGACCTCTCCATTGGCATTGCTCCCCTCAGCACTGAGGCAAACCAAATTGCCTCAGACGCATTTGTTAGCATTGTACTTCCACACGTTGAGTCGTTCCGTACATCAGCAAGAATCCTTCGGGTGGACACCCGCTGGGCGATGGAGCAAGGCGATACCGAACGAGCCACCCGCAACATCGAAGCGGTCTTCGGATTGGCGCATCAAGTGGCTGAAACTCCTTGCTTAGTTGGTAGCTTAGTCGGAATAGCTGTCCAACATATTGGCTATAGTATTATTGATGAATCGATGTCCCAACGAAAATTCGAAGCGTTTAACGAACAGCAGTTAAAACGAATCCAAGCAGCCGTTACGAAGCATTCGATCAAAGAAATGATCGCCTTTGAAGCAGAGCGGATAATGGCAAAGGACATCATCCAGCGAGTTTATTCGGACGACGGAAACGGTGACGGCAGGATGACTCCGGTAGGGCTAGAGATCCTCTCGTACGTATTTCCCAACCTCTACCATCCATCGCCATCAGATTCCAACAAATACTTCCCCAACCCATTGGTCCAGCAGTTCACTGGCCCAATGACGCTTCTGACGATGCCAACAAGGAAGCAAATTACTGACAAACTAGATGAAGTCATGGATGAAATTGAGACTCGATTCGATACTCCAATTCACCTCGATGACATGTCGGACGTTTGGGTTAAAGATCTCAAAGATGACAACTGCTCGTTTTTCAGCGAACTACCAGCAGCATACCGAAATATTCGTCAAGCAATGTTTCGCGCAATCGCCCATCAAGGCGGAGTCGAAATGGCGATCGCCAGCTATCGTTACCACAAACGGAACGGAGTATTTCCGAAATCCAGCCAAGAGCTGGTCGGCGAATTTCTCGCTGCCATTCCAACGGACCAACTCAACGGCGATCCGCTCAAATACAAGCCAACCGAAACGGGATTCAAAATCTACAGTGTTGGCTACGACCTTGACGACGACAACGGGCAGCCCATCATGATCGAAGCCAAGGACACCAACTCTGATGCGTTGCTTAAAAACGCGGTCGTAGACCAAGCCAGTCCGCTTGCTCCGGTTAACGGCATGAGGCCCCAAACGGCAAATGAGTTCTCATGGGCCGTTGGCCATGAAATCGTCGATGGTGATTGGGTCATTTGGCCGCGATTCGCCGAGGCAAAAGATGACCTGCGAGACTGATTTCATGTCGTGTTGCCGTTCTACCAATTGGGAAACGTCAGCAGTGCAAACAATCCCGCGCCCAGCATGATGATACCGACCAACAGCATAAAGAAG
>CAZORR010000308.1:0-2742 GCA_964582115.1 uncultured Pirellulaceae bacterium | reverse complement strand
TTGGTGGTTTTGGCCGGTAAAGAGTACGGAACCGGTAGCTCGCGTGACTGGGCCGCCAAGGGCACGATGATGTTGGGCGTCGAAGCCGTCATTGCGACGACTTACGAACGTATTCACCGCAGCAACTTGGTCGGCATGGGGATCTTGCCACTGGAATTCCAAGACGGTGCAACTTGGCAGTCGCTTGGTTTGGACGGTAGCGAGACGTTTGATATCGATTCGTTGTCGGACGACCTGCAACCACGAAGTGCGATCAAAGTGGTCGCTACCAAAACCGATGGCAGCAAGGTCGAATTCGATGCGAACGTTCGCATCGATACGGCGGTCGAAATGGATTACTACCGCAACGGTGGTATCCTGCAAACCGTTTTGCGGAACTTGTTGTAGAGTCGATCGGTAACCATGATCAACGAACTACTGGCCGATTCCGAATTCCAAGCCAAATTTGTTTCGCCGCAGGCTGAATCGGATGACCGGGCTGAGTTCGATCTGGCGGCTGAGCTTCGATCGGCTTTTAAAGATCCGATCATGTACCCGGCATTCACCGAATCTGTGTTTGCCGGGGACTCGGTTGCGATCGTTCTGCAAGACGATCTCCGAGGCCCTCGTGAGGTTTTGGAGTCGTTGATAGCGCAATTTGAAGAATCCAACGTTTCGCCAGCCGATATTTCGGTTGTGATCAGCGAAGCCACTGCGCAGGCGTTGGGTGCGAAACCGGCGGACTATCAATTACCACCCGAAACAAAGGATGAGCAGCCGCCGTTGATGTTTCCGTTGAAATTTGGCTTCAACACCATTCAGTGCCAAGTCCACGATCCTAGCAATGTCGCTGGGTTGGCTTATCTGGCAGCCAACGAAGCCGGCGACCCAGTTTATGCAAACCGGTTATTGGTCGAATCGGACGTTGTGATCCCTGTTGCCGCAGCATTGCCCGGCGACAATAGTCGTCAGGTCGATTGTGTTTATCCTTGTTTTAGTGGCGTGGCTGCACAAGAGCGATTGGCGTCGGCGGATGTCTCGGGCCTGGCAAAGCGGTTGGAAGTCGCATTGGCCAACGATACCTTGGGAGCGTTTTTTGTCGTTCAACTGGTCGATGGTCCTGGTGGTAAACTGTCGCAAGTTTTTTGCGGCGAGCGTACTCGGGTGGCCGCCAAGGCGAGGGAAACGGTCAATCGAAACTGGAGTTTTGATTACGAGGGCGAAGCCGAGATGGTGGTGGCGTCGATTGAGTCCGAAGACGATCGTCAGACTTGGGACGACATTGTTGCGGCGGTTTTGTTGGCCGATCGAGTCACAGTTGGCGACGGGCCGATTGTTGTGTTAACGGAAGTAAAGAAAAAACCGAGTCGCCAGATTGCCAAAGCGCTGCAGGCTCAGTTTGAAGACGGACCGACTGGCAAGACCACCGAAGAACTGCGTGCGTTAGCCAGTGTGGTGGAATCAAGGTCGGTGTTTTTGAAAAGTCGATTAGCTCCTTCGGTCGTTGAAGATCTCGGGCTGGCGCCGCTTGATTCGTTGAAACAAGTTAATCGTATCGCCGAAGCAGTAAGCACCGGGTTGGTGATTCGTGATGCACATAAATGTCAGTTGCCGGTTGCGAGTCGACCAGAATAGAACTTAATGATGGATTCAATTTCGAGCGAGATCGATTGCCTGAAAAACGAAGCGGGTTTTGTGCGGTTAGCGGATCACGGGGTGATCGAGTTGACTGGCGAAGATCGTCAAAAGTTTTTGCATAGCTTTTGTACTGCCGATATTAAACAGTTGTCACCGGGCGATCAGACCGAAGCGTTTATCCTGAACGGTAAAGGTAAGAGCCTGTGCTTTGCCAACG
Source organism: uncultured Pirellulaceae bacterium (assembly GCA_964582115.1). GTDB lineage: Bacteria > Planctomycetota > Planctomycetia > Pirellulales > Pirellulaceae > Mariniblastus. The sequence goes on along the minus strand of CAZORR010000308.1, from coordinate 908 downwards.
TATTAGCGACCGAAGATCGGTTGTTGTTGGTGTTCAATCTGGCCTCCACCGCCCCCGACGTGATTGCTCATCTGGACATGTATTTGATTCGTGAAGACGTGGAGTTGTCGGATCGGTCGAGCGAGTTGTCGGTTTGGTTTGTTTCTGGAGACCAAGCCGGTGGTCGGTTGTCGGAAATGGAGTCGAATAATTTGACGGTGGCTCCTGCTGAAATCGCCGGCGACGGATGGTTGTTAGTGGGCCTTGCTGCGGACGCCGAGGCGATTGAAGCATCATTGGTAGCAAAGCAAATTCAAGTTTGCAGTGCGGAGACGCTGTTGGTGCGACGAGTCCAATCAGTGACGCCGTGGAATGGCATTGAAGTCACGGTCGATAATTTGCCTCAGGAACTTGACCGCGACGACAAATCAATCTCGTTTAATAAAGGCTGTTATCTGGGCCAAGAAACGGTAGCACGCTTGGACGCTCTTGGCCGAGTTAACTGGATCTTGCGCGGGTTTGTTTGCCCGGAAGGCGTGGAACCTGTGGTAGGATCTAAACTGGAAGTCGAAGGTAAAGCAGCAGCTAGAATCACGTCAGTGGCTTATTCGGAGACGGATGGCCGGTGGTTGGCGATTGGTTTCGCCAAACGCGGTTTTGAAAAGCCAGATACGGTGGTCGACGGATGGATGGTTCGCTAGTTGCGGCGATTAATCATAAATTGAATAGCTTGCCGGGCATCACGAGTGTTTTCAAAAACGGCTTGGATTAAATCGAAACAGAAGTCATGGGCAAACAACTACTGATTATGCGGCATGCGAAGTCGTCTTGGAAAGATTTAGGCCAAACAGATTTTGAACGTGATCTAAACGACCGAGGTCGACGGGTGGCGCCGCAGATGGGGCAGTACTTGGTTGATCAGGACGTGG
>CAZORR010000307.1:0-2773 GCA_964582115.1 uncultured Pirellulaceae bacterium | reverse complement strand
ACGGTAACTTGGGGGCGACCGCTGGCTACTGCGAGATGCTGATGCAGAGCCACGCAGGGCAGATTAATTTGCTGCCGGCACTGCCATCGGCTTGGCCCACCGGGAAGGTCACCGGCGTGGCGGCTCGAGGAGGCTTCGAAGTGGACATCGCTTGGGAAAATGGAAAACTAACTGAAGCAACGGTTCGTTCCAAAGCCGGCCAGCCATGCAAAGTGGTTTACAACGACCAAACGTGGGAGTTCACAACCGAAGCGGGCAAGGCATACCCGATCGACTTGATGCAACACGCACCCGCGAAGTAGTTAATGGTTGGCGCCGCGCCTGGCATTTTTTACGTGGTGTGTTTGTAGTAATGGCTTTAGGCTTTTCTCTCCGAAGTGAACTCGCTAAACCTCTGCTAAAACTGATACTAGAGACGGTTTCGCTGACGTGAGAACGGTTTGCTCAATTAAATGTCTCGTTCTCCGCCTCAAGCGGGCTACTAACCAAACAGGTCACTGTGGTTCGGGTTGGCCAAAATATGTTCGGCGGTTCGAATCGCCAACGCACCGATCGTCATGTAAGGGTTGACTCCCAATGCGGTTGGAATCACCGACCCGTCGGAAACATACAGACCGTGGTGGACAGCTGCTTCCCCGGTGTGTGGATTGGCGTAACCACCACCGCGACCGTCGTAAACTTGGCCTAGATGGTTGACCGGTCCATAGCCCGGATGGTCCGACATGCCGCAAGCCCCCAGTGGGTGGACAGTAACCAAATTGTTACCGAATGCCTTGAGTCTTTTGTAGCGACCGCCATGAGCTTGAGCCAGTCGCTCGAACTCTTGGAATACCATTTGTCGATACTCACCGTCTTTGTGTCCGGGCCAACTGATTTGCCAGCGCCCATTCTCTTTGACCATTTTGCCAATCGCATCGTCGTGGCCCATGCCTAACATTGCCATCGAGTTGTTCAAATCCGCATCGCCCAGTAGTGCTGTGAACAGATTTGAAACGCCGCTTGGAATTGCTGATTCTTGAATTAACAAGCGACGACGTAATTCATGGCTACTGTAGAAGTTCAATGACGTTTGGACGGTCGGCCCAACGCCTGGACGGTCCTTATTGTCGTAAGCTCCAAAGCCACCAATGTTGGTTCCCGGTGGAAGACCGGTCACGAAGCCGACCGCGTCGCCGTTGCCCGACCAGCCCGTGCCCAACGCCTTGGAAAACTGGAATTGCGAGTTTTGAGAGTCCAGCAAAATCCCGGCACTAGCAGGACTGCCGGCACCCAAGACGACCATTTTTGTATTGATGCTGACAGGGTGTCGAGTGATGTTTTCGTATTGGTCGTCGATGTAGACCATGTTGACTCGATAGAAGCCGTCCATCTTTTCGATCGAAGTGACTTCGACTTGTGTGTACATCTCGGTGCCGTTGTGTTTGGCGATCGGCAGGTAGTTGTACTGCAAACTGTTCTTTGCTCCGACATTACAACCATTGATGCAGTCACCGCACAAAGTACATGGTCGTTGGATCATGCCTTGCGGGTTTCGCATGCTTTGATCCAAGTAGCGGTGGTCGTACATGACCGAAAGATTCGAGCGATCGAAAAAACCGGGGCTGCGACTTAAACGCTCGGCTGCTAAGCGGCGTGAACGGACCTTGGGTGTTTGATCGAAAGGGGTCCGGCTAAGCGACATTGAACGGGCCATGGCGTCGTAGTACGGGCCAAGGACTTCAATGTTTCGCAGCGCCTCTGGCCAACGTTGCTGTTGAAACACTTCGTAGTGAGGTCGCAACGCAATACTGGCGTTGACCAAGGAACCACCGCCCAGTCCATTGCCGGACAGAACATTGACCTCGTTGTTGATCATCAGATTGAACAACCCCAAAGGCTTAGTGACTTGTCCTTTTGTTAGTCCCGCTAAATTGGCGCGTGCATCACCTGAAACATTTGCAAAGGTGTCGGGGAATGTTCCGGGGATCCACTCTTTGCCTCGTTCGAGCATGCAAATGCGTTGACCGGGGTTGAGTTTTTGCGAAAGCTTGGCCGCCGTGATGGAAGCCCCATAGCCTGACCCTACCACAACCACACCGAAGTGAATCTTGTCTTGTTTTTTGGCGGATGTAAAAAGATCGCGAATCGGATTTGAAAGTTGCCCGCCGTATGCTTTTAGGCTGTTTCGGTAATCACTGGCAGCCCGCTGTTTGATCGGAGTGTGGCTGGTCTTGGTGCGTTGACCAATCTGCACAAGATTCTTAAGCGGCTTTTCGGCTTTGGCGGACTTGACGGGGATCGTCGTTGCGGCAGCAGTGGCCGCTGCTGCAGTAAGTTTGATCGCTTGGCGTCGATCAATATTTTTAGAGCCATCCATGAACACAGTTACCGTAGTCAAAGTAAAGGAGAGATACGGTTGTTATCGTTATTCGGGTTGGCCGCATTAAAAGCAATGATTGGGTTGCATCCGTTTTGCAGCAAAGTGGGATTTGGTTGTAGGGTTGTTACCGGCCAGTAAAAGTGCGTTAACCATGTGCTTTGGCCAAAAGCTCCTAGTCAAAGGATCAACTCCGGTCAGTCAAACTTTGCGGGCCAGCCTTCCCGGTGCCGAATCGAAGGTCTGTGTTCGTCTGGGTCTATAAACTACTTACTCTTGGTATTGGTTCTAATGTTCACTGCATTCATCAACCTCACGCAAAGGCGCCAAGGCGCAAAGAACTAACAATCATCTTTGCGCCTCAGCGCCTTTGCGTGAGAAAATACCATCCTTGCCCGTCCCCGTTCATAGGTTAAC
>CAZORR010000306.1:0-2793 GCA_964582115.1 uncultured Pirellulaceae bacterium | reverse complement strand
GCATTGCCCCGTTCGATCCATCGATAGATTCGACCTGGGTGTTCGATCCGCTGATGAAACCCACCAAATAATAGGTCGAGATTAACGTCGAGTGATTTGATTTGTTGAATAGAATTTTCAACTAGCCAGTTGTCTGCGTGTAGAAACAGCAGTACGTCGCCTGTGGCTTCAGCGGCTCCAGCGTTTAATTGAATCCCGCGTCCAGCTGGCGAAGTGATCACTCGGCATCGCGTTTGTTGGCAAATTTCTACCGTCGAATCACTGCTGCCGCCGTCGACAACAATCACTTCATCGGCCCCCGCTTTCCAGGCAAGCTCAACCGCGCGCGCAATCGATAGCGCTTCGTTGATGACGGGGATGACGACGGTGACTTTCATGCGTTAGTAGCCGCAATCTTCTTGGGTGTCAACAAAAAAACACGTTCGATCTATCATAGATCAAACGTGTTTGAAATGTTCATGTTTTGTTGGCAACTTACTTATTTTGTTGGGCAACATTTTTGACTTCGGCAAGCTGGGCCGCACGAAGCAATGGAGATTGGGCCATGAAGGCTTCAACCGTCGGAGCGTTCTTGTAGCCAGCGATTCTACGTCGAACCCACTTGCCATCACGCTTTTCAAACATGATCAGTTGCGGAACACCCTTGCCTTCAGTGAGTTGCATTGCAATGTCATGCTCAGCATCGAAGTCAACCGCTGCGAAGTGGCAGTTTTTGAACGCGTCTTTTTGCATCAGTTGCGGAATTGTCGTGTTCTTCATTTCTTGACACGGAGGACACCAGGTTGCCGTTACAAGAACAAGAAGTGGCTTGTCGCCAGTTTGGGCTCTTGAGAAGGCGGTGGTGTAGTCGACTGGGGTTTGCCCGAAGGCTGTGTTGGCTGTGAGCACAATAAATGAAAACACAGCCAAGAGAGTGGAGGGGCGTCTCATAAGATTTTTTCCTTCGTCCGTGACGGGGGTGCGTCGCGTAGCTTGACTCTTGCGATGGCACCGTGATTTGCTTGGCGTACAATTGATATCGTCGCTGCCAGCACGTTTCCGTTGCTTGCTTTAGAAATGCTGAGCAACATTTGCAATTGGTGATCGTGTTTTCCGAACCACCCGAATAGACGGACTTTAGGCCAGACGATCGCACGCCTAATAATCCGAACATCTGGGCAAAATTATTAGCAAACCTCGAAAACGTTCGGTGTTTCACAGGAACAGAATGATGTGCTTGGCACATAAAAATTGGTATAATTAAAACTGTCCCGTAATCACTTCAATTGACATTTCGGATTTGTGAGTCCCCTTTGCCGAGGTTGGTTAGGTATTTAGCTTGCCAGCGGATCGAAAGAGTGACCTGCCCTTTTCAACTTTTCTCCAGATTGATTCGCATCCGTTATGAAGCTTCGTGTTGGTTTGGTCGGTTTAGGAGACCAATGGAAATCACGACACCGCCCGGCGTTGATGGCGCTCGCTGACCGGTTTGAAGTGCGTGCTGTTTGCTCCGAAGTCGCCGAACGATCCCGGCAGGTTGCTGAGGAGTTCGGTGCGATTGCGTTGGATGGGTTCCGAGCAATGATGGAACGCGACGATATCGATGCGGTGTTGGTGTTGTCCCCAGACTGGTATGGACCGCTACCGATTTTGGCTGCCTGTGAGGCCGGTAAAGGCGTTTACAGTTCGGCGGCATTGGATGTGTCGGAACATCAAGCGGCGGATATTCGTCGACGAATTGAAGATTCTGGCGTTGCTTTCATGGCCGAACTTCCTCGACGGCACGCTGCGGCGACGATTCGACTTAAAGAACTAATCGCAACTCGACTGGGACCGCCGCGACTGTTGTTCTGTCATGAGCGGATGCCGATGGAAGGCCAATCGAATTCGCGGCGGCGAGGAGACTATTGTCCGTTGGCGATGCGACATTTGATGGAACTGGCGGATTGGTGTCGATATCTTGTAAACGATGATCCAACTTCGGTGATCAGTGCCATTCACGAACAACACGATCAACATACCGATTTGTTTTACCAAATGGTCAGTCTCGAATTTCCGCCCTTAAAGGTTGCCGAAGACCATCCCATGGCTGGTTGCAAGCCGCAGGCACAGTTGAGTGTCGGTCATTATATTCCCGAACGCTGGACGGATGCGCTTTCGTTTAAACGCCCTGCTTCGATACAATTGTGTTGCGAACGGGGCATGGCGTTCATCGATTTGCCGTCAAGTTTAGTTTGGTTTGATGACGCCGGTCAACATACGGAGGCATTGGACACCGAACGTGCCGTTGGCGAACAAATGCTCGATCGCTTTTACCGTGCAGTGACCAGTTTGATCCGAAAAACAACCGACCCGCAAGATGCTTATCGGGCGATGAAGATTGTTTCGAGTGCAAATGAATCGGCCAAAACGAAGCAGCGAATCGATATCGACTATCATTCGGATTAAGCTCCATTTATTTTACAATCAACCTGTTTCAGAACGTTCCTCAAACAAACTTGCTATTCGAAAGAAACCAATGACTCCTGTTGAAAAAGTTGCGTTGTTGCGTGCGGCTTGCTGTGTCGCCGGCATCGACAAAGAAATCTCTGCCCCAGAAGAAGCGGTCATTCGCCGACTTGCATCTGAAGTGGGCGTTGGCAAAGCTTCGTTGCAAGCGATGATGGACCGAGCGACATCGGATCAAGAGTTTTACAAAGAACAGTTCAGAGCCTTCAAAAGCGAACCGCAAGCGACCATGGCAGGCTTGTTGGAAGTCGCGATTGCCGACGGTCAGATCAGCGACGAAGAAGTCGCCGTGCTGGGTGAACTGGC
>CAZORR010000305.1:0-2794 GCA_964582115.1 uncultured Pirellulaceae bacterium | reverse complement strand
GACCAATGATCGCATCTACCAATGCACCAAATCGATCCGATTTCGTTTTAGCAGTAAAGGGCCCCACGAGCTTGATTAGCTTTTTCATCGTCGGGTCGGACTTCATTAGATGAAGACGACCCGTTTTGAGGTGTTGAGCAGAAAAGGGCATGGGCTGAATAACGGTTGTTAAAAGGAAAAAATAAACGCGGACTAAATTTTGACTTTCATTCGCGGTTCTTTCTTAATCGCAAATTAATAGCCCAACGCCTGAAGTCTGGCAACTCCAGCTACATCGCAGTCACGTCCACGACCGCTTTCAATACCCCTGATTCGGGCTTGGTAAACTGTTCGAATTCGTCGATGACTCGGCTGAACGTCGAACGGTGAGTGACCCAAGGATCGGTGTTGAGCGTGCCGCTTTCGATCAAATCGATGATGTATGGAAAGTCCTCCGACTTTGCATTTCGCGTCGAAATCAACGTCGCTTCGCGGCGGTGCATTCTTGGGTGCGGGAAAACGAGTTCATCCGGCGTAACCCCAACAAATACTAAACGCCCTTGCGGTGCCAAATTCTCAATCGCGTTCACCATCGAATGCTTATTGCCGGTAACGTCGTAAATGACTGAATACATATCGCCACCAGTAAACGCCTTCATTTGCTCTTCTTCGTCGCCCGACCCAAATCGAATCAGGTTTTCAATGCCGTAGTTTTTTTGGCAAAAATCCAACCGTGCTTGAACCATATCCATCACGGTTATTGTCGCCCCGGTCAAACGCACGAACTCCAACACCGACAAACCAATCGGTCCAGCCCCGATCAACAACACGTGCATGCCCGGCTGGGCGGTAGCGCGGTTATTTGCATGGCATCCAATCGCCAGCGTTTCCACCAACGCCAATTGCTCGTAGCTCATCTTGGTCGATGGATGCAGTTTGTCAGCGCGGATCGCAAAACGTTCGCAGAGCCCCCCGTCGGACATGATGCCGATCACTTCTAGTGTCGAACAACAGTTGATATTTCCGTGGCGGCACGCAAAACACTCGCCGCAATTCATGTAGGGTTCGACACTGCATTTGTCACCAACTTTTACGTTGGTAACTCCTTCCTCCACGGCGACCACTTCAACGCCAAGTTCATGGCCGGGAATCCGGGGGTAATCGAAGAAAGGAAACTTGCCCAAATAACTGCTGTAGTCGGTTCCGCAGACCCCCATCCGGTGGGTCTTAACCACAGCCTGCCCCGGCCCTGGATCGCTAGGTTCTGCGATATCGATGACAGCAAGTTCTTGGGGGGCAGCGATACAGATAGCTTTCATGGCGCGATTTCGTTTGTACTTTTTGTTTCTTCTTGAGACTAATTAGACAAGTGTTTATCGATGCCCATATTAAAGCCTGCCGGTCACAACGAACGTGAGCGGTAAATTAAGAGGATTGAAACAAAGAGTCCAGTAGTGCTAAAAAAAATACAAAACCCATTTTTAGTAGTCGATTCAAAAATAACGGAAACACATGCCCCTACACTTTCGCACAGCGAGATATAATGCGACTTGTAAAATTCTCGAATATAGGAAACTTTGTTTTTTCAGGACTGCTATTAGCCACCACGTTAACGTCTGCGGCAGATGCCCAGAGTGATTGGTATGACGGCTGGACCGACCCGAGCGCGCAAGCGATCGCTGCCCCTTTTACAGGCGTTGCGAACCAGCAGTTTTTTGCAAACGACTCGATAGACCACGGCTTAGACGATCATTTTTTTAAAAACAACTCAGCTGGCAATGGTTTAGACCATCCGTTCTTCGATGATTCTGGCGAAGCCTTTTTACCGCTAGAAAACAAGTCGAAAACAATTAAGCCGATGTTCGGTATAGAAGCCGTTTTTCTTTCTCGAAGCGACTTGGACGACGTTGACTTTGTTTTTGACGATAACGGACCATCATTGAGCTATGCAGATCTCGACCCAGGCAGCGACACCGCTGTCCGAATTCGCTTAGGGTACATGGATGGGGAAGGTCAAGGCTTTGAATTCGTCTCAACTGACCTTGACGATTTCGGAGGAACACAAGTTGTAGACGGCCCCAACGTTCTTCCCATTTTCTTCAGTTCCTTCCCGGCTCAGGCTCAACCTTCATGGGACGTCACGTACACCAGCGAGTTTAGCACCTATGAATTCAACGCTTGGGTTCGCCCCTCCGACAATTTCCGCTATGGAATAGGAGCGAGGTACATGGACCTTCGAGAGAACTTTGATGTTGTGATTTCCGCGCAGAACACAAATGGATTTTTCTCCGACTCAGACAACGACTTGTTCGGAGCCCAATGGGTTGGCGAATATTCGCGGTCGATTTCAAACACCCTTGAGTTCGTCATCGGACTAAAACTTGGCGGTTTCTACAACAACGTCGACTCGAGGTTCTTCGCTGAAAATGTCCAGTTCCATCTGGAAGATGATACTTTCAGTTTTGTAACCGACCTAAATGTTGGCCTCACGCACCACATCTCCTCGTCGGCCACATTTTCGATCGGCTATCAACTGCTCAACCTAACCGACGTGGCCTTGGCGCCCAACCAAAGTAGGTCCGTCCAAGCTTTCGCCCCAGATGCAAACGATTTAGATTTCGATAACGCTCTATTCAATGGTGCGCACGTTGGTGTAAACGTTCGGTTTTAGCCGCTGCAAATCGGCTTACTTCCTAGAACTCGGCGTAATTTTGAACTCCAGCACACCATCGCCGCGACGCACTTTGATCGTCGTTTCACGGCCGATTTTAAGCGTGTCCAAAATGGCCGTATAGTCGTAGATGTTTTCGATTTT
>CAZORR010000304.1:0-2813 GCA_964582115.1 uncultured Pirellulaceae bacterium | reverse complement strand
TTAGTAGTCATTGCGATCATTGGAATTCTAATCGGGATGTTGCTGCCTGCGGTTCAAGCAATCCGCGAAGCTGCCAGGCGCGTAGAGTGTGCCAACAAAATGCGGCAAATGTCTTTAGGCATGGTAAACTATGAAAGTGCCCATCAGAATTTCCCTCCTGGTGTCAGAGCGAATGGCTTAAGAGATCGTGGCCTCAATTGGGGCTGCTTCATTCTTCCGTTTTTGGAACAAAGTACGATCCACGATATCTTAAGTGAGCAGTCCAACAACTTTAATAATCCCATTTGGGCTGACGCGGAGAATGGCGACACTGCAATAAACATATTACCAATTTTCCTTTGCCCTTCTGATGACACGGACGAGCGAGCCCTCAGGCGGTTTTCATCGCCTACGAACGTGGTTGGGGGCGATAATTCAACAATTCACGCTAGAAGCAACTACGTTGGTATCTTGGGGCCCAGACTAAGAGTTGGGTTGCAGGATGTTGAAGATTTAGAGGATATCAGCTTTACCCAAAGTGGGCCGGTCGTCGATGCAGACGAGAGGTTTACGTTAGAGTTGCCGGGGATTCTCTTTCTCAACTCAGAAGTTACCTTCGGGCAAATTTCAGATGGAGCCTCAAACACCTTTATCATTGGAGAGCGAGATAGCGCTGAAATCCCGGACTCAAACCCCCGAGCTGCAGGCGTTTGGTGTGCCGCTCTTAACGGACAAACGCTCCATCAATGCTTGGGTCCAACTAGTGACGAACCTCTATTTGCGCTCAACAGTCTTTTTCCAGAACGCGAAACCCGGCAAATTGCGTTAGCCAGCCAACATCCTGGTGGCGCAAATTTTGGACGAGCCGATGGCTCGGTGGAGTTTGTATCCGAAACGATCAGCGGTACGCTCTACCGAGCGATGGGGACTAAATCTGACGGTGAAGTTTTAGTTGGAAACTAATTGAATATACAGCACTTTATAAAAACTTACTAAAGGCGAGAGATGTTTTACCGATTTCAATTTTTGCAGTTAACCCTGTGTATTCTGCTATTGTTTAGTGTCGGCTGTGCTGGAGGGGACAGTAATATCGGACAAGTAGAAGGTGTTGTAAACCTCGATGGTGAACCATTAAAACGAGCGTTGGTCTGCTTCTACCCCACCGATGGTCGAGCATCGGCTGGGCGGACTGACGAGGAAGGCCATTATGAATTGCGATACATCAGAAACGTCAAAGGCGCGGTAGTCGGGCCACACAAAGTCACGATCTCCACCTACATCCATAGAGAAGACGATCCCCCCACCAGTGAATTCGGTGGCAAGGGAAGAGAAGAAACGATGCCTCCCAAGTACCTCAGCCGGAGAAAGACAGAGCTGTCGACAACCATTGAGAGCGGAAGCAATACTGTCGATTTCGAATTAACATCTGAATAGGTTCACCGGGAGGCTGATCGAGCCCGACGCCCTGGCTGAACTGAACCTTTCTTGCCACCAACTGGCTGGTTATTCCAGAAGGGCAACGTGAGCTTTGGGCTACTGCAAGGTAATTTTAAAAAACTTCAACAACAAGAAAATCGCAGGGTGGAATTTCTCACGCAAAGATTCATAATTCATTGACGTTGCGCCCTCGCGCCTTTGCGTGAGGCTTTTTCCTGGACTTCGATAGGGTAAAGACGGACTAGAAGAACCGCAAATAAACGCCAATGGACGCGAATGAAATCTGGATTTGGTATTCGCGTTTATTCGCGGTTAAAAATTCATCAATCCAAGATTCTTGCTTCGTACGGTAGTAAAGGGTGGTGGCGTTCACCGAGAAGTATCACCCGGTAGGCCTAATTGGATTCCAGTTTGAAGTCGATTGTGTTTGTTCCGCTCTCAACGGTTGCGGTTAACTCAGTCTTTTTTTGGTTCACGTACCTGGGAGGCAAGAATTCTTCTCGTCCCTTACCGCCGTATTTGCTGGTAGGTTCGTCGTCTTCTTTAGCAATTCTGGTCTGTACTGTAACTTTGTGCTTGCCGATTAATGCGCCGTTGGCCGATCTGGTATGGCGCAATCGATAATGGCCTTGATCGTCAGTGTATCCGATCGAAGCTCGTGCATCGGTAGGGTAAAACGATACCTTCGCTCGGTCGATTGGTTCACCGTCGAACGTCACAACACCTTCCACTTGCCCGATACTCGAATCTCCTCCACAGCCAACGCAAAACAGTAATAAAATACATAGAGTCAGCTGTAAAAATTGAAATCGGTAAACCATTTTTCACCTTTGATCTGTAGTGGAAATGCGCCCGAATTAGTTTTCGGATGTCATACTTTTGCGAGCATGTTCAAATAATGGCTGTTTGGGTGTTCCATTTGTGGCCATGTCTGGCATGGCCAATATGTGGCACCCAGCCCAAAAATCGAGCTTCGGTTAGACAACCAGAACGAAAGCAACTCACTCAATTAAAACTTCACCACCCGCTTTAGTTCCCATACGCAGGTAGAGAACGGGGTTGATTGTTTCGGGTACGAACTCTATCGAACCATCGGCACGCCCAAAGTTTGCCCCGCCAGGGTGAAGACTGGAAAACGCCACATTTCTACCTCCGAATTCAGTAGAGACAGAATTGAGCGTAAATTCGGTATTGTCGTCGGTTGGCCCCAAGCAATTGCTGAACCAAATCGAAAAGTTAGCACCACACCAAACGGCCGCGCCTCGCTGTTCACCATCTTCTATGAAACCGCCATCACGTTCGCCAATTAGAAACGTATTTGAGGCTCCATCTGCCACTTCCCCAAAGCTAACTTCTGAATTGATGAATAACATCCCCGGCAATTCTATTTCGAACAA
>CAZORR010000303.1:0-2837 GCA_964582115.1 uncultured Pirellulaceae bacterium | reverse complement strand
ACTCTCTAGGCCCATTGCCTGCCAATTGATTTTCTGAGGAGAAAACTGCGATGACATTTCAATTCGAAAAACTCACCACCAACGCCCAAACCGCTGTCGCTAACGCTCAAACACTTGCCGGTGGCAAAGGCCACGCAGAAATTGCGCCGATCCACTTGTTACTAGCACTGCTCAACGAATCCGACGGAATCGTCCCAGCCGTCATCGACAAAATCGGCGACACACGAACCCAGCTAACCACCACCGTCGAATCAGAAGTTGGACGCTTACCTTCGTCCACTAGCACCAGCCAGCCATCCCCAAGCCGCGGTTTACAACAAGTCTTCGAAGCCGCTGCAAAATCCGCTGGCACAATGAGTGACCAATTTGTTTCTACCGAACACCTATTAATCGCTTTGACGGAAATCGATGGCCCAGCAAAACGTTTGTTATTCGCCAGTGCCGTTGACGGCGCAGCCATTCACGACGCACTCAAACAAGTTCGCGGTTCGGCCAGCGTTACCGATAAGAACCCGGAAGCAAAATACCAGTCACTTGAAAAGTTTTGCATCGACCTGGTTGCAATGGCCGAGGCTGGAAAACTCGACCCCGTCATCGGACGTGACGAAGAAATCCGTCGAGTCATTCAAGTCCTATCACGGCGGAGCAAAAACAACCCCGTCTTGATCGGCCAACCCGGCGTCGGAAAAACAGCAATCGCAGAAGGGCTCGCACTACGGATCGTCCACAACGACGTTCCACAAAGCTTGCGCAATAAACGCGTCATGGCCCTCGACATGGGCGCTTTGATCGCCGGCGCAAAATTTCGCGGGGAATTCGAAGATCGACTCAAAGCCGTACTCAAAGAAGTCACCGCAGCTGCCGGGCAAATTGTGTTGTTCATTGACGAACTCCACACTGTCGTCGGAGCCGGCGCAGCCGAAGGCGGAAGCGACGCCGCAAACTTGCTCAAACCAGCCCTCGCACGCGGTGAACTACATTGCATCGGCGCGACCACGTTGGATGAATACCGCAAATACATCGAAAAAGACGCCGCCCTCGAACGACGGTTTCAACCCGTTTACGTCAACGAACCGAACGTCGAAGACACGATCTCGATTCTACGAGGCCTCAAGCAACGCTACGAAACCCACCACGGTGTTCCTATCAAGGACTCGGCCTTGGTCGCCGCAGCCGAACTTTCCAGTCGCTACATTACCGATCGATTTTTACCCGACAAAGCCATCGACTTGATCGACGAAGCAGCATCGCGGCTGGCGATGGAAATGGACAGCGTCCCTCAAGAAATCGATATCGTTCAACGCCGCTTGACCCAACTGGAACTCGCGGCGCGACAATTGGTCGACGAAGACGACCAAGGCGTCAAAGATCGGCTCGAATCAGTCCAAACCGAAATGCTTGAAAAACGCCAGGAACTGGCTAGTTTACGAGAGCAATGGGAATCTGAAAAACTCGGCATGACCGGCGTCCAATCAATTCGGCAACAACTCGCCGAAGCACAACGACAATTCGAACAATTGGACTCGGCCATCAAAACAAAACAATCCAGCGGCCAGCCAGTCGATGAAGACGACTACCGAAAGTTATACGAACTCGATTCCGAAAACAAAAAACTAATTGCCCAAATCGAAGCCGCCGAAAGCCACCAAGCTGCGACCGCCGAACAACCTGAACGGAAGCGTTTGCTTTCGGAAATGGTGTCCGAAGAGGAAATTGCGGAAGTCGTCAGCGTATGGACAGGCGTGCCAGTCAACCGGATGCTAGAGACCGAACGAGCAAAGTTGTTGGTGATGGAAGAGCGTTTACACCAGCGTGTCGTGGGGCAAGACGACGCCGTAACTGCCGTCGCCAATGCAGTTCGTCGTAGCCGTAGTGGACTTCAGGATCCTAACCAACCAATCGGGTCGTTTCTGTTTTTGGGGCCGACCGGGGTTGGCAAAACCGAAGTCTGCAAAGCACTCGCCGAAGTGCTGTTCAATGACGAATCGGCGATGGTGCGGATCGACATGAGCGAGTTCATGGAACGGCATAGCGTATCGCGTTTGATCGGCGCCCCTCCGGGGTACGTCGGATACGAAGAAGGCGGCAAACTGACCGAAGCCGTTCGCAGACGGCCTTACAGCGTTGTGTTACTGGACGAATTAGAAAAAGCGCACAGCGACGTATACAACGTCCTCTTGCAATTACTAGACGATGGCCGTTTGACCGACAACCACGGAAACACGGTCGACTTCACCAACACGATCATCGTGATGACCAGCAACGTCGGATCGCAAGTAATCCAGAAAGTATCTGAAGAAGGTGGCTCCGCCGATGAAATGCGAGAGGCAGTTGAGCAATCGCTACGAGCCCGATTCGCACCGGAGTTTCTGAATCGAATTGATGAAAAGATCGTGTTTCAATCGCTCAGCAAATCCGAGATTCGTTCGATTGTCGATCTTCAGTTGCAATCGCTTGTCCGCCGAGTCGAAAAGTTGGGTCGAAAGCTCGTTGTCACCGACGCCGCGCGAGACGCGATTGCCGAACAAGGTTACGACGCGGCGTACGGTGCCCGCCCGTTAAAGCGGCTGATTCAAAGCAGCATCGAAAATCCATTAGCGACTCACCTGCTAAAGCCAACCACCGAAGGCCAAGACGAATTAACGATCGATTTCTTGGACCAGCAATTTGTGATTGAATAATCGGCGCGCGACAACTGGTTCATCCCAATAATCGCATTGGGCTACCCACCCTAGCCGCTGGGCGATAGCCCACGGTTCGACTAAGAGCTTATCCCACAACCTTTTCGAGCGACGCATTTTTCTACTTTGTCGCGAGGTATTGGGATAAGCACTAAG
>CAZORR010000302.1:0-2838 GCA_964582115.1 uncultured Pirellulaceae bacterium | reverse complement strand
GCGTGAGGATTTTCCCGGACATTCTATTTTCCACAAACACACTACGTAAAAAATACCAGCCTTCGAGCAAAAGGCGTCTTTACTTCCGCCGAGGTGGCTTGCGTTTTCGTTCGCGTCGTCGCACGAGGGTTTGCTGCCATTGAGTTGGGTCGACTTTGAAGTACAACTTTAACATCCGAAACAACTCGGCGTGTTCCTCGCGCAATTCATGCGGCTGTTCAAAAAATGTTTCCGATGACACGGCGAAGAACTCGGCTGGGTTGGTCGCTCCGTAGTGATCGAGCAACGTTCGTGTGCCTTGTTCTTTTGCTCGGCATAGTTCGTCGAATTCGGTCTTGACGATTTGTTGCCAGTTGGCGGCGGTTTCGTCATCGTCGAACACAATGTTACCGCCCATTTCACCATCGAGCCCGTCGAGGGCATGAGCGAATTCGTGAATGACAACGTTTTGCCCGTCGTCCTCGTTGCGACCGCCTTGGAGGGCGCTATCCCAAGCCAGTACGATTGGCCCGCCTTGCCACGCTTCGCCGGCGCGATGCGACGGTAGTCCGCCGTCCTGAGACGATCGCACAAACGTTTTAGGATAAACCAAAATCGTTGAAACGTTGTCGAAGTAAAAGTCTTCCACGCCTAACAACATCAAGCACGCTTGGGCCGCGATCGTGACTTTGATTTCTTCGGTGACCTCTAGGCCATCGCAGCCTTCCCAGTGCTTTTCGGCGACGAAGACTTGAGTTAGCTGCTGAAGACGATTCAATGCCTCAGGCGGTAGGTCCCAACTGAGTCGAACGTTTCGATTGAAGTGCAATGCCCAAGATTCGGGGATCGGTTGGGCAAGGATTTTCTTGCGCCGTCGTTTTTTGAACCAGCCGAAGATCATGATGATGGTGTGTGTTTTGGGAAGCGAGTGGGATAGGCTGCTAGGCTGTACCTTGATGATAGCCTAGTCGGAGTCGCCAGACTTCGGGAGGTGCCTACCCAAGGCCTGAACTCAGACGAGCCCAGTTACGCCTTTGCCCGCTTGCTAGTTGCCGAGCGTTCCGAGGTCCACGTGCTGGACGTTGCGAGCTTCAGGTTTGGCCCACATTTGGTTGGGATCGCCGAAAAGCGAATTGACCGAAAAATTGCCAAGGTCAACTTTGAGCACGAAGTCTGCTTGGCCGGCTTGGACGACGTGGATTTCAATTTTTTGCGGCAACGTGATATTGTTGTGCTTGGCGTATTTTTTAAACTTCTGTGCGTTGGCGTAGGCGACCAGTTGGTTGTTCTGGTCGTACATGGACGTTTGGACGACCGCGGCAGTGGAGGCATCGATTAGCATGACACGCGTTTGCCGAGCACCGTTGACGTTTTCAACCGTGTACAAACGGATGTATTTTTGGCCTTCTGGGAACGGACCGAAGTGTTGACCGTTCGGGTCGAGCGTCACTAAGCCCAACGCGTTAATAATCTGTTCGGGTTCCAGTGGGATTTGACTGCGGGCTTGGCTGTTTTGGTACTGGTCGTGGTTGGCGAAGTACAACGCGGCGGGACTGCCGGGGAGTGACATCTTGGACCACACCCAAAACTGTTGTTCGTTGCTGCCCGCGTCGACACCCATTTCTGAAACGCCCAGCACGCCAGCCTTGAGTCGCATTCGTTTGGGGAATTCAACTTGCAAGGAGCCTTTGATTTTTGGAGCACCAGGGATTTTGACAGTGACCGGGGCGTTCAGTTGTTTGACCGCCGCGGCACGCGCGTTGAGGGTTTTGATCAGTTGCGTGAGCGCGGACGAAGGTCGTGGTGCAGCAGCTGGCTGCGTGGGTGCCGGTTGTCGGGCAGGCTTGTAGTTGGCCGGCGTGGCTTGGGTTTGCTGCGTTTGCCGAATTCGGTTGGTTGTCTGATTCGAAAACTGAATCGGTTGGCGTCTGGTAGACTGCCCCAGTAGTTGGCTGTTGGTTGGGACCAACAGCAAGGTTAGCAACAGCGCGGCGATCGATGTTTGAATAGTTTTACTCATCGGTGTGCTCCATTTCATCGATCGGTTCGTCCATGAACAGTTGTTCGCTCAGCATCGTTTGGATTTCGGCTAGCCGCGGGCCTTCGATTTCGACGATCGGCACGGAGTGGCTGTCTTTGCTGGAGCGGTCTCGGACGGTCATGGAGTCTGTTTTTCCATCGTCCACTAAGGCCAAGTGTTTTTTTTGAATCAAGAGCAAGGCAGTGACGAAGGCGATGTCTTGTGAAGCGGGTTGTTCTAAAACGTGTTGGAAGTAGGCCAGCATCACTTGTCGCGGCGCCCAGAAGATTTTTCCTTTGTCCGTTTCGGGGACTTGGGACTTCCACCAACCGATACAGTGCTCGGGAGGTTCGCTCCAAGCGTCGGCTGAAAAGTCTTGGCGTGAGGTGGTTCCGTCTTCGTTTTCGATCAATGCCGAAAAGAACACTTCACCGGGGTCGAAGTCGCGGCCGGATTCGTTGCATTTCCGGGTGCTTTTTTTGATTTCGAAATTGAGCATATCGCACGATGACCGAGGCTAGGAACACGGGCGAATAGTAGAGATTTTCCCGAGCTGGCTCAATGCACATTTGAGGCCGTAAAACGTTGGGATTTATCCGGAATGCGGTGTTGGTTCGTAATAATGACTTTATGTGAAACTTCCAGCTTTAACTCAATACCGCTCAAACGAGATTTGTAAGGAGACGGAAAATTTCACTGACGGTGTTTGCAGCACACCAACCTGAAAGCCCCTCTCCCCCAGCCCCTCTCCCCGAAAATTCGGAGTGAGTTTGATCCTAGTAATTAGTTCTCTCGTCCGAATTTTCGGGGAGAGGGGAGCTAGTGGAACTTGTTCAATG
>CAZORR010000301.1:0-2875 GCA_964582115.1 uncultured Pirellulaceae bacterium | reverse complement strand
AAGCAAAACTCAACGTGGGAGCAGGAGAAGGCTGACTTGCTTGAGCAGCAGGAAAGGTTGAAAGCGGAGAAAGAAGCAGTGGATTCCGAGCTGGAATCGTTGACGTCCCAGAACGATCAATCTGGGAGTGAATTGTCAGCTTTGCAAGCCGAGGTTGGTGCATTTGCGCAGCAGCGATCAGAATTTGAATCGGAGATCAAAACTTTGCAGAACAAATTAGCCGATGCAGAGGCCAAGCCTGCTGAGAATGGAGCAAGCGAAGAGATTGAAGATTTGAGAGTTCGTTTCAATCGTCGGTTGGCGGCCGAACTTCGAGAGCGACAAGAAGCCGAACAGCTGCTTGAACAGGCTGAGAGTCAGCGCAATGAGGTTGCGAAACTGCTTCGAGCTGCCAAGGCCGAGTTAAAGGAGCTCAAGTCGTAGGGCGACGTGTTTGTGGGCGCGTGGCCAACGCCGCTACTTGGGAAGGTAATATCAATTACTAGAAAGGCATAAAAATAGATATTCCAAATTCTTTATAGATGCAATTCCCATCTAATAACGATCGATGCTTATACTGGTTCGCATTAAAAAATACACTAACCAAAAGTGAGCCCATGAATACACTCTTCAAAACAATCGTTCTTACTTGTTTGTTTGCCATTCCGTGCTTTGCACAGGACACTGAAAAATCTGCCGGCGACAAAGAAGCCATGAAGGCCGAAAAGGTCTACGCATTTCTCGATGAACATTTCCCTGGCATGAAAGCCGAACTGGCTACCATCCTCAAAGAAGAGGGGCAAATAGCTCACGACGCCGTATACGACCAGCAAGTCGAAATCTACGACCACTACCGGAGAATGTTGCCCACTGGCAAAAACGTAGCGATGTTGGTGGTTGAACAAAACAAAATGTACAAAGAACTAGAAGTGTTGTTGGATCGCTACGAAGCACTTGCCCCCGACGATCCGGCCCGTGTTAAAGCCCGTGCCGATGTCGAACCGCTTTTGGCTAAGTCCAACACGTTCGGTGGCGAGTGGGCAAAGCAACAAGCCATTTCAATGAAGAAAAGAGGTGGTGACCGATACGAAAGGCAAATCGCAGCCTTGGAAAAGAAGGCCGCGAAAATGGATGCGTTACGGGCGCAACCGAAAAAAGTCTTTGACGACTGGGTTGCTTACCGCGAGAAAGCGTTTAAAGATGCGGCAAAAACTAAAAAGAAATTACCCGAAAACTGGCATACCGATCCAACCGAAGCAATGACAGCCGCTAAAGAATCCGGCAAGCTGGTTCACGTCTTTTGCTCAGCAACTTGGTGTGGCCCTTGTCAGAAGATGGTGAAGGAGGTTTTTCCGAAAGAGGAAGTACAAGACGCTCTCAAAGAGTTCGAGCCCCTTTACTTGGACGGTGATGTATACGGAGCGTTTACCAGAAAGTACCGTGTGCGAACCTTCCCCACGTCGATGATTGTCAATACCGCAGGCGAAATGCTTCACAGGAGCGACGCCAACGGCATGAGCACTTCAGAATTCCTCGAGTGGCTCAAAACTAAAAAGTAATCTTCAATCTGTAAAACCAGATGCGGGTATCATCATCTTCTGATTAACGCCCGCCTTCTTTTAGCTCAGCAAGTATGTTCGAAGTAATGCCTTTAGGCTTTTCTCTCCGAAGTGAACTCACTAAACCGCTGCTAGAACGAATACTAGAAACAGTTCAACTGACGTAATGAATCACCTTGTCCGATTCATGCTACACTCTCCGGTAAGACCTGCTCTACAGCTTACTGATAACAGCTTGGCCCATTTCGTCGGTCGAGCACGCGGTCTGATCAGCGGCGGCGATATCTGCGGTCCGCAGTCCCGATTCAAGTGTTTGAGCAACGGCCGTTTCGACCGAAGCTGCTAATTCGGGCTGGTTGAATGTCGATCGCAACATCATGGAAACCGATAGGATTGTCGCTAACGGGTTGGCAATCCCCTGCCCTGCAATGTCGGGCGCAGATCCGTGAACCGGTTCGTACATTCCTTTGCCGTGCTGGTCCAGCGAGGCTGATGGTAGCATGCCGATGGAACCCGTTAACATCGACGCAGCGTCGGACAGGATGTCACCGAACAAGTTGGTTGTGACAAGCACGTCGAACTGCTTCGGAGCGCGGACCAATTGCATGCAAGCGTTGTCGATATACATGTGCGACAATTCGACTTCCGGATACTCTTGTCCGACTGAGGTCATGATTTCCCGCCAAAGTTCCGAGACCTCCAAAACATTCGCCTTGTCGACACTACAAACTCGCTTGTCTCGAAGCATGGCTGTTTTAAAAGCGACATGACCGATACGTCGGATTTCGGATTCGGTGTATGTCAGCGTGTTGAATCCCATGCGCTGCCCGTCGCGTTCGTCAAGGCCACGCGGCTGGCCAAAGTAGATGCCACCGGTTAGTTCGCGAACGATCATGATGTCTAAACCGGCAACGACTTCGGACTTGAGTGTCGATGCTTCAGCCAGTTGTGGGAACAAGATGGCTGGCCGTAAATTAGCAAACAAGTTTAGTTCTTTGCGAATGCCAAGCAGTGCGCGTTCGGGCCGTAGTTCACGTTCGACTGCTTCCCACTTCGGTCCGCCCACCGCACCCAATAGTACGGCATCGCATTCTTTGGCCAGCTGCAAGGTCTCCGGTGGCAACGGGTGGCCATGCAGATCATAGGCTGTGCCGCCCATTGGTGCGGTGTGGCATTCAAAGCCTGCGTTGTGCTTTTTGTTTAGTGCTTCAATCACACGAACGGCTTGTTCGGCGACTTCAGGTCCAATTCCGTCGCCGGGTAAGATTGCAATTTTTGGCATGAGTTTGTCCGTTTTCAGTTAAGCGTCTGCTAAATGATGTTATCGAAGATTTAGT
>CAZORR010000300.1:0-2893 GCA_964582115.1 uncultured Pirellulaceae bacterium | reverse complement strand
TTCTTTCACGCGGCCTTGATGTTTTCGCCGGCAGTTAAAGTTTTTGACTTTACGTTCGCCGTGTACGCGATGCTGTATCTGTTCACATCTGGCAACTTCGATACCAACCTACTGGCGACCTTAGGCCGACTCAAATCTAGATTAATAGGAATCCCCCGCCGTATCTGGTCAGGTGTGCTAATTGGTGGGAGTACGGCTATCATCGCCACATCATTTGTGACGCCGATGGGTAGTATCCCGACCAACTTTCTAGTCCATCGATGGCAAGTTGCGTTAATCGTTACACTGACCGTTATCGCGGCTTTCTTGCTCGCGATGTCTACCAAACCGACCAACCAAAAAACAGCAGTGGATTCTAGAAGTAACAAATTCTGGCCGCAGTGGGGGCTGCCTTATGTGTTTGTAGCATTTTCATTGCTCAATGGATTATGTCCGTACTTAGGGCTTAAAACACAAGGCTCGTTCACCATGTTTAGCAACCTGCAAACAGAAGCCGGGCAATGGAATCACCTGTTCATGCCCCAAGCGATAAAGGTTTTCGATAATTACCAAGACAACGTAGTGACGGTGGTTGCTTCTTCGGAGGAATACCATCAGCAGCACTACATTGAAAGAAACTTGCAGGCGACCGAGTTTGAAATTCGCAGGAACTTCATGCAGCGTCCAAATCTTAAACTGACGATCCAAGAAAATGGACAGAACGTTGCAGTTACCGCTAACTCCAATTCAAGGCTATCGCAACCACTCCCATGGTGGAAACGTAAGTTAATGGTTTTCAGACCCGTTAGCGTGAGCGGTCAACCGTTTACGAGTAACTGAGCAGGGTGAAAACGCTAGCATTGTTAGGTTGGCTTCGACTTACCCCACGATTGGAAAATCTGCTATTTAGGGTGGATGAATTTCCACGAGTTCTATTATCTTTCCTGTACCCACGTGCTCAGCTTGATCTTGGTTGCTGTTTGCCTCACTACAACAGGCTGTATGCTCCACCAGGTAACCGCTGTACTTCCCGAGCAGCACTTACTGCGATCTGGCCAGCTTGAAATTCACTCGGACTTCAAGCTCCCAGAATCACATCGGTTGGTAACCGAATTGGTAGCCCAACGCCGCGACCTAGCCAATCTATTGGGCGTGGAACCTTCAGACGAACCAATTCATGTATTTTTGTTCGAAAATCCTTCTGACTATCGACAGTACATGCTCAACCAGCACCCCGACTTTCCGGCTCGACGAGCCCTATTTGTAAAAACGGACACTCAGCTAAAAATATACGCTTCATGGCACGCTCGGGTTGGCGAGGACCTTCGTCACGAGGTAACACACGGGTATTTGCATAGCGCGGTCAACGACATTCCTTTGTGGCTAGACGAGGGATTGGCAGAGTTTTTTGAAACCGGTCGCGGAAAACAAGGAAGACACAGTGCCCACATTCATTTGCTTAAAACGAGACTAAAACAAGGCAAGTGGTCGCCAGATTTGCGCCGGCTGGAAACGCTCGATGAAGCGGAAGCACTTACCCAACTTGACTACGCCGAGTCATGGTTGTGGGTGCACTTTTTGCTGTTTAATCCAAAGGTCCGAGACGACCACCTGCTTCAAGCCCACTTAATTCAGCTTCGCAAGCATGGTAGTGCTTTCGGCATTGCTCATGCCCTTGACAGCGAGATTAATAGCGTCGAGTCAGCACTGATTGACCACTTAATCTCGTTGTGAAATCACGCTGTTTGGCAGGCCTATGGCAGTCGATGTTAGAATAGGCAATAACGGTCGACTCTACTGCGCCTAACGGTTCTTCTTATTGTATGTTTCGTATCGACCGATTCAGCATTGCAGGTATTACAACCGCGCCTGTATTAGGTTCCTGGAGGCTCCTGTGAGCAAGTTAGCTGTCTTTACATCCCTGTTCGCCCTGATTTTCATGGCTGGTATCTGCCCAAGCCAATCCATGGCTCAATCGCCGTGGACACAATCAACGTTGAGAGAAAACAAATTATCCGTTCAGGTGGAAGGTAAGGTCTTTGACCGTGAAGGCAACGGTTCGGACGATGCAGTCGTGTTTGATTCGGTCACCAACGCGACATTGCTGACCGGCGATCAGGCGACGGATTTTGGCAGTGACTTTGGCCTTGAACTCCGAGCCACGCTACCAGGGATCAACAAGAACAGTTTCGAATTTCGAGCGGTGATAGCCGAATGGGATGAACAACGGACAGCAAGTAGTGCCAACTTGCAATCGGCGTTGCTTATCGATCCTATCAATCCACCGGCATCATTGCAGGTTGACGTTGAAGCAGACTACTTCAGCTTCGAACTGATGCGTAAGCGAGAAGTGCTCCCTGGAGTGACCGTTTCCGCAGGCCCTCGTTTCATTTCAACCAGCGATACCACTTCAATTATTTCCAATCAGCCGGCTGGGCCATTCGCGGGAGAAGTGTTCACGGACTTCGAAGCCAAGAACTCTCTAATCGGAGGTCAAGTAGGGCTCGAATTCAATCGACCAATTGGCCAATCGATCTACGTTACGCTTTTCGGTCGAGCTGGTGGATACTACAACGGCACGAGGTACGACGTAGCAAGTGCGTTCGGGCCAACCGAATCTACGGGGGGGGTGGGTCGAGCAAACCTTAGCCGGTCAACAGAATCGTTTGTCGCAGACTTGGGGGGCCGAGTACATTTCGAAATTATCCCCGATGGCCTTTCCAGCTACATTGGTTATGAAGCTACCGCCATCGACGGGATTGCATTGTCGGCCGAAAACATCTTCAACACGGGTACCATTGACACCAACAACACGGTGTTTTTTCAAGCGATTACGTTCGGCGTAAATCTGTCTTACTAAGTTGAGCTTTTAACCGGATGCATGCGGCGGATCAATGAATCCGCTTGGACACCA
>CAZORR010000299.1:0-2893 GCA_964582115.1 uncultured Pirellulaceae bacterium | reverse complement strand
GCCATTTCAGCCTCTTTAGCTTTCTCCGCAGCAGCCTTTTCCATCGCGGCTTTATCAGCAGCAGCTTTGTCGGCGGCGGCCTTTTCCATTGCTGCTTTGTCGGCAGCGGCTTTCTCTGCGGCAGCCTTTTCCATCGCAGCTTTATCAGCCGCAGCCTTTTCTGCGGCGGCTTTTTCTTCAGCAATCACATCGGCTTCCATCCGAGTGTCAGTCTCGTCGCCTTTAGGTGGCACAACACCCTCGCCAGCATCAATTTCTGGGAAAGAACCAGGAGTGATCTTTTCTGGAATTGATGGACCGGGAGCGTCGCCGATAATTTCTTCTTCGAAGTTCTTGAACGTATGATAAAGCGTCGCGTACTTTTCATCGCTGCAACGCTGGAGTCCGCGTCGAGCCGAATCGGCTAATGGAGCGTCACTCGCTTCGTCAACGAATGTTTGGTAGAGCTCTTTTGCTGCGGCCATCTCACCCAAGCTCTCTGTTGCATAAGCCAAACAAAAGTGAGCTCGTTGACTGATCAACGGTGTCTTCAGTGAATCATCGGCATCGACAACCGCTTGGAAACTTGCTTTGGCTTTGTGGATGGCCAGCAGTCCTTTTTCTCGATCGGTCCCCAGTTGGCTTAAGCCAGTCTTTAATTGCATGTCTCCCGAGAGCAACGAACTCATAATTCCAACGTCGCTGCCTGCGTAGGATTCGGCAACGTTGTCCAGATTCTGAGTGTCGCCAGTTCGCATGTCAATAAATTGCGATTGGCTAAATTCTTGCCACTTCGCTGACTTGCCCATAAAGTTGGTTGATTGGTAAACACCCCATGCGATCACCGCCAACACAACCGCGATGGCTCCCAGAGCGATAGTGGGTGCGTAGGGAGTCATGCTTTCGATGAACTTTTCGCTACCGGTCAATTCTTCAACTGGAGCTTCATCCACGACAGGTAAAACACTTGGCTTAGGAGTGTCTTTTGGTTTGCGTGGATCTGGGCGGTTCTTTAGTGCCGTTTTTTGGCTCATGGTTAGTCTCGTGAGGTCAATCCTTGACCACTTAATGCAGAGGGAAATTCTTATCTGATTGATTACCGGAGCGCCGGTTCATTGTTTGAATGGCACGTCTCCGATCCAATAGTATATTAACGATCGATTCTTTCGGTCAATAGCGGCCAATTCTTGTTCTTGGCTTTCCTTTCGGCTACCAAACCGCCCAAACCTCCGATAGGCTTTCGGATCGGATGCCCGAATGTGAGCGGTCTTTCTTAAAACGACCTCGATTGGGCTTCCGCCCTGCCCTGCTCATTCGGTTTTGGTGGCAGTTTTTTCGAGAACAAGTAGTTATTTTTGATACGTATGAGTGGTCTGAATCCCCCCCAAGCCGAAGCCGTCAACACTCTTTCTGGCCCCATGCTGGTCCTGGCGGGTGCGGGAACGGGTAAGACCCGTGTGATTACTTTTAGAATTGCCAAATTGATCAAATCTGGTATTCCGGGTGGTCGAATCTTGGGGATGACCTTCACCAATAAAGCCGCCAATGAAATGAAGGAGCGGCTGGAACAGATGTTGGGGCCGAGTGGTGGTAAGCAGCCAAACAAATATCAAAAGAAAAAGCGTGCCGACGAAGACCCCAATACACCGACGATTTCTACCTTCCACTCGTTGTGTGTCCGGATCCTGCGACGGCAAATTGATAAGCTGGGCTATCCACTAAAGTTTGCTATCTACAACCGCGGCGATCAAGAAAGTTTGGCTCGAACGATTCTGCGAGAGTTTAATGTTTCAGACAAACTGTTGGCGCCTAATCAGTTGTTGTTTTGGATTGGGCATTGGAAGTGTAAGTCGATGGACCCTCGCCAAGCTGAAAAGGCAAGTGAATCCGATGCTCAGCATTTAGCCGCCGTTGGGTACCAACGATACCAACGCCAACTCAAACTTTCGGGTGCGGTGGACTTTGATGATTTGTTGTTATTGACCGAGCGATTGTTTAAAGAGCACCCGGATATCCGCCAGCAAGAGGCAGATCGGTTCGACCATATTTTGGTGGACGAGTATCAAGACACAAACACCAGCCAATATCGAATTGTTAAAGGCTTGGCCGATCCGCATCGAAATTTATGTGTGGTAGGTGATGATGATCAGTCGATCTACGGTTGGCGAGGTGCGGAGGTGGAACATATTCTAAGTTTCCACAAAGACTGGCCGGACGCAAAGGTAATCCGCCTGGAAGACAATTATCGTTCGACCGAAGCGATCATCGAAAAAGCAAACACGTTGATTCGTTTCAATACGACTCGGCATGACAAGGTTCTCAAAGCCGCTCGGCCCAACGGTGAAGTGCCTTCGATCAGGCAGTACGCCAACGAAACCGTCGAAGCTCAAGAAACGATCTACGATTTGCAACGTCGCTTGCAGGTGCCTGGCCGCGAGCCAAGGGATTTCGCGATTTTGTTTCGGACGAATGAGCAGCCGCGGATTTTTGAAACGGAGTTGCGAAAAGCAAAGCTGCCGTACATCTTGGTCGGCGGTATGTCGTTTTTTGATCGTAAGGAAGTAAAGGATCTGCTGGCGTACCTGCGGTTGTTGGAGGACAACCCCGACGAGATATCGGTTTTGAGAGTTATCAACACGCCGCCGCGTGGGATTGGAAAAAAGTCGATTGAAACGTTGCTAAATCATGCAATCAAGAACAAAGTTCCGCTATGGGACCTGGTATGTGGAAAAGCCGATCGGCCGAAGTTGACCACGCCGACGAATCGTGGATTGGATCAATTGGCGAGGATCGTAGAGGATGTTGCCTATCAGGATACCGGTAGCTCGCTGGTCGATATCGCGAGGAACATGGTCGAGGCGACTCAGTATCGCAGTGAGTTGGAGCGGATCTATTCGGATCCTAATGAATTTCA
>CAZORR010000298.1:0-2900 GCA_964582115.1 uncultured Pirellulaceae bacterium | reverse complement strand
GGCTGCCAAGAACCTACCGGTCGTTTTTGATCCCTTCAGAATATCAATTAAAACGTTGACTATCAAACAATTAATATTGGCAATTTTTTGAAGTCGCTATTCACACGACTCCTTAAGTGTTTTTGGTTCGATGTCGTAGCCAGCTTACGAAACACCCAGTCAGTTGCTTTTATGTATAGCCCTTGTTATCACTGGGTGTTTGGTCGAGTGTTTCAACATGCCGCCCTAGTGATTACAATGCGAGAATCTATTTTCTGATTTCTGCCCTGTCGAGTTGAACATGATCCGTCAAAGCTGTCGTTCGTTGTGCCTGCTGATTCTTTGCCTGACTGTTGTCGTTGTTGCCACCCCGCTTCAAGCCCAAGAACAAACTCGCATCGAAGTTAGCCCCAATGGACCGTTAAAGACACTTAACGACGCTCGGCTGAAAGTTCGAGAGCTAAAGAAAACAAACCCCGATCAACCCATCGAAGTCATGATCAAAGGCGGGGTTTATCCGCTGCATGAAACCGTTGTGTTTGGTTTAGAGGACTCAGGTAAAGCCGGCGCGCCGATCACTTACAAAGCGTCCCCCGGGGAATCACCTGTGTTTACCGGTGGCGTTTCGATCACCGGATGGAAAAAACTGGCCTCCGATCCCGCAGGTGTCTCGGACAAAGCACAAGGAAAGCTCTGGGCTGCCCCGATCCCGAAAGGCTTTGCGAAATCCTGGGTGATCAAATCACTCTACGATGGCGACACACTGCTTAAACGAGCCAAATCAAGGGGCTTCAAATACGCGAAATTCGAAAAGAAAAACGACTACAACCGGCAGGGTAAGAAATTAACCAGTACACTCAAATACGAGGGCGATCCCGTCGCGCCGTTTGACCGCACGATTCACTACCAAGAAGACCACATCAAGGATTGGAAAAACCCTTCGGACATCGAACTGATCCTCAAGGACCGTCCGTGGCTGGCTAACGTTATCGCTTTGGACCGGATCGACACCGAAAAGAAGATCGCCCACCTAGCCGTCGACCCAACCTACCAAGCCATCAATCCCAGAAACCGTTACTGGGTAGAAAACGCCATCGAATACCTCGACGAACCCGGCGAATGGGTGGTCAACACCCAAGAGGGAATGATCTACATCTGGCCAACAAAAGACTTGGCCACCATGAACGTGATTGCTCCTTACCAGAGCGAATTCATCCGAGTTGAAGGCACCGAAGATGGCCCCTTTGCTTCCCACCTGCACTTTAAGGGCCTGACCTTCACCCACGGCGTACGTGATATTTTGCAGGCCGACGACAAGGGCCTGCAGCACGATTGGGAAATGTACGACAAGGCCAACGCGGTGATCCGGTTTCGATTTGCCGAAGATTGTGGCGTTGGATCGTGTACGATCAAATCAAGCAGCGGTACTGGCATTCGCTTGGACCTGCACTGCCAGCGCATCGCGGTTACCAGCAACCACCTACACCACTTGGGCGGCGGCGGCATTGTGCTTAGCGGGTATGGACCGGGTACAAAGGACGTGAACAAAAACAACATCGTCCATGACAACTACATCCACCATATCGGTGAACTGCTGTTGCACTCGGCGGCGATTTTTATCGCCCAAAGCGGCCATAACGAAATCACCCACAACACCATCAGCGACGTGCCTTACAACGGCATGGTCATCAGCGGTTGTCGCCCTCACGAATTTCACTTGGTCAAGCGGATTCCGTTCCGGCGAGCGTGGGTGTCTTCGATTCGTTTTGAAGAATGCGAGCCCTACATCGCGAAGGCCCAAGCGGCCCAATTCAAGAATCGACTGTCACACTTCCTGCCGCTGCTGCATGCTCGTGAAAACAAGATCATCATGAACGATATCTCGCGAACACTTTTAAAACTGCATGACGGCAACGCAATCTACTTCTCCGCAATGGGCGTGGACAACTGGGTCGAGCGAAACTACTTGCACCAGAATCACGACACTGCGGGGGCTCTGCGTCTGGACGACAATCCTAGTTTCACCATCATCCGTGAAAACGTGATCACTCAATCCGAACATGGGTTTGGGCTCAAAGGACCGGCGGACCTCGCCAACAACTTCGTTTTCACAGAGACCTTTCTGCGTGGACGCTCGCTTCCAGGTTGGTTGGGTGGCACTAAGCAAGTGAAGCCGCAGCGAAACATCTTCATGCCACCAGCTTCTTCCAAATCGACCAGCGGACTTTACCTCACCGACAAACGCGCAACCGACCGGCCGTTTTTTGAAAACCTCCCGCTGACCGAGAGCTCAATTTACTTCACCGAAAACAAAAACAAAGCGTATCAGCCTAAGACAGAACTCGGCAA
Organism: uncultured Pirellulaceae bacterium; assembly: GCA_964582115.1. Lineage (GTDB taxonomy): Bacteria > Planctomycetota > Planctomycetia > Pirellulales > Pirellulaceae > Mariniblastus. The sequence continues at coordinate 572 of CAZORR010000298.1, read as the reverse complement.
CGATCTGTACACAAGCAAGCCAGCCAACGATTCGGTGAAGCTACTGTACACCGATCCGCTGTTTGACAAAGAAGCAATGAAGACAGGACTTTTTCGTTTTCAAGAAGGGTCTCCCGCCGAAAAACTTGGCATCAAGCCGATCGACCTACGTAAGGTGGGATCCTCATTGGCTCCTTCTTCCTTTTCCGCAGCGGGACAACCTCCCGTTCAAGCTCATTAGCAGGGTAGGGCGGTAAACAAGGTGAGCGGCGAGGTACAGGCCTTAACGCCAATGCTGGGGAATCGCCTTGAGCGTTTTAACGTCGACTCGAGATTTCTTAGCGGCTTCTGTTTCAGGATACTTATCGGCTAACTGTTGCAACGGTCAGCGCCTGTTGCCGTGCGGCTCCAGTGGTGCGAACAACCTTCTGCGCGTAAGTCTTCTCCGGGACCAGCGAGGATTTTGCCCAATCTAAAGAATTTCCAATGTGTTGCACGTATTGATCGCGAATAATTTGCAATGCAACGCATGCGAATATAATACAAGGAGTTGCAACCAGGCACAAATCACGTCTATGAAGTGCAAAACCTAG
>CAZORR010000297.1:0-2901 GCA_964582115.1 uncultured Pirellulaceae bacterium | reverse complement strand
GCGTCTGGGTGATATCGGCAGTGGATACGATTTGAAGGTCTTGCGTGGACAGAATCCGGAAGACGAAGGGCTTCAAAAAATCTTGCAACGTTCGATTAAATTGATCGTCGATCGAGAAGCAGTTTTGCTAAAAGATTGGCAATCGAAAAAACAGGAAAGCGAATACCTCGCTAGTACACGCGTGTATGATGCAGAAAGTAAGCTGTCCCGATTGGTCGATGCTCGACTGCAGAAAAGAACGAATGTTGGATCGCTTCAGCAGTGGACCATTCAGTATTTCAAGCAGATCGGCAAACCGAATGTTGTCATTAAATCACTTAATCAGCTGATGAACCGTCAACAGAAAGACGATTTCACGGATCAGCGAAAAGCTGTTATACAGACTGTGATTGAGGAATTGTCTCGGTAGGTTTTGCTGCTATGAGGATGGGCTTTGGGTAGTAAATGCGGACATGTCTTTTTTGCAGTCAGAGGAAGCCCAGCTGTTTGCCATGGTGGTTGCTGCGAGAGATGATCGGGAAGCTAGTTCTATGCTGTGCATCGCGCGAATGAACTCCTTCGTGCCTCGTTGAACTTCCGGGCTTACTTGCAAGAGTTCGTTTTGGAAATCGTTGATGCGAAGGTCCATCGCCTGGGCGTCGTCGTGCACTTCGTCGATCATCCCGATCGTCAGTCCTTGATCGGCGGTCATTGCCTGGGCGCGTAGGAGCAACTGGTTCGTTTTGACGCGACCAATCCGTTCAATGATAAACGGGACAATGCATGCCGGGATGACCCCAAGTGCTCCTCGGTTGGTCGCCCATTTAAAGTTCTTGGTTGCATGAACAAAATCGCAACATGCCAATAAACCGACGCCGCCGCCAAACGCGGCCCCCTGCACTGCTGCGATCGTTGGAAACGGGCAGGTGTAGACGGTGTACATCAGTTTGATGATCAATTCGGCAGTCGCATGCCGCTGTTCAAAGTTGCCTTCTGCAACTTGTCGCATCCAATGGATGTCACCACCGGCACAGAACACCGGTCCTGCGCCACGCAGTACTGCAATGCGGGCTTTAGTCGATTCGGAGACTTCTGCAAACGCCTGTGTCAGATCGACGATGACCGACTCGTCAAACGCGTTTCGTTTTTCAGGCCGATTGATTTCGATGGTTGCAACACCGTTGGCGTCGATTGATTGGTTGATGAGTTTCATTTGTGAGCGCAAGTCCTTGTTGTTTGGCGGCAATGGGTCTGACATTGTAGAGTGCTAAGCCAACAAAAACAAAGGTCGACTGTTAAGAGTCGGGACGAATTAGTTTTTGAAGCTGGGAAAAAAGTTGCGTTTGGCTTGTGCAGGCCATAAAATTTGCGGCGGTGATTTGCTTTGTTCGACATTCCGCAATATCTAACCGGCTGATTCTTCTCGATGGACGATCCTACGTTTGAATCTGGTGAACTCGCTGTGGCTGATGAGTCCGCGTTGGCGGATGAAGATCGGTTAGTGATTGCGCCGACTGGCGATGAATCAAAGTTGCCGAGTGATTCGAATGATTCAGTGGATTCGATGTTTGCTGCTGGCAGTGATGCGGCTGAACGTTTGCTATGTCGCCAGCCGATGTTGGTGATGTTGCTGGCTGTTATCGTTGGCATTTTGTTGGACTATCTTTGGTCGCCACCGGCAGTGGTTGCTTGGGTGGTAGCCGCGGTCAGCTTACTGGTATGGGGTGGGTTGCGCATTGGAGTTTTCGGGCCGCGGAAGTCGGACGTGACGGTCGGTCAGTTGTTGTTGCTGGTTGGGGTCGCGGGAATTGGGGCCGCTTGGCATCATGTTTATTGGAATCAATTTTCGACGACGGATATTGGTTTGGCAGCGTCCTTGGATTCGGTGCCGTGCTGTGTCGAATTGAAACTATGTTCGGAGCCGCAGTTCGCGCCAGTCGAGGGACGTTATGTTCGACAAGGCGATGACGAGCTGAAGACTTATTTTCGCACGCGGGCGGTTCGGATACGCGATGGCGAAGTTTGGCGACCGGTCGCAGGTAATGCTCAGTTGGTCGTGCATGCCAGTGCGAATCATTTGCGGGCGGGGGATGTGGTACGCGTCTACGGTCGGTTGGTCCGCCCTGCCCCGCCGACTAATCCGGGGCAGTATGATTTTTCGCTGCACTATCGGCGGCAACGATTGTTGGCTTTTGTGCATGTGTATCATGCGGAGTCGGTCGAGGTGGTGACGCGATCGAAGCTGGTGAGTACTCGTTGGCTGTCGAGTCTAAGGCGGAAGTTGAATGAGATGTTGTGGGAGTTTGTGGGGCCAGCGGAAGCTCCGTTTGCATCGGCGATTTTGCTGGGCAATCGTCGGCAGATGAAAAAGGAACGCCGCGATAAGTTTGTTGAAACCGGCACGGCGCATTTACTGGCGATTTCGGGATTGCACATTGGGATTTTGTCCGGGGCGTTTTTACTGCTACTGCGCAGCCCCGTTTTTGCTCGCCGACACTGTTTGTGGGCGACGATCGTGTTCGTGGTGTTTTACGCGTGGTTGGTTGAGTTTCGGCCGCCGGTGACTCGGGCGTCGATTTTGATTGTGTTGTTTTGTTTGGGGAAGATGATTGGCGAGCGTGGGAATGCAGTCAATTTGCTGAGTGCGGCGGCGCTGATTGTGTTGGCGATCAATCCCACGGATTTGTTTTCGATTGGTCCTCAACTGTCGTTTTTGGCGGTGACGACATTGATATTAGGACATCAATGGATTTTTGGCGAACCGGAAACCGATCCGCTCAAACGTTTGATCGCGAATACTCGTCCGTGGCCCGTGCGGTTGTTTACGGGATTTGGGCAGGCCGTGAAAACGGCGGTGCTGGTGAGTGCAGTTGTGTGGCTGGTGGCAATGCCGCTGGTCGCCAATCGGTTTCATGTGGTTTC
>CAZORR010000296.1:0-2912 GCA_964582115.1 uncultured Pirellulaceae bacterium | reverse complement strand
TTCGAGAAGTCTACTCGTATTTGTGCTCGATCAACAAAGATCCGATCGAGATGACCCTACAAGAGGTCAAAGATGATCTTGGATTGCAGATTGGCACCAGCGGGATCGCCACCTGCGAAAACCTATTGGAAAAATCCGGCGCCATCGAACGCCTAGACAGTCGCCAAAACGCGGCCGGGATCCGCATCGATTCGGACATGAACACGTTAATCGATTTACTACCGCGAACCGCTCGCAACCAGCGCCACGTCATGCGGGGCCTCGAACGAGTTGTCGGCGACTTGCGTCACGAACGCGTCATGTTCCAACCGAAGTGGCTGGCCGAAACGCTGGAGATGAAATGGGAGGCAGTCAACCGGACGATCAAGCAGTTGATAAAACTACCGATGGTCGATTACGTCCCTCCGTTTCGCGGGCGAGCCATCCACGTCAAAAACCGTCGGACCAAGTTTTCCGAACTAAAGATCGACTTTGCCGAGTTGGCCCGACGGCAGAAAGCCGAACACGACAAACTAGACAGCGTCATCCGCTTGGCAACCACCCGACGATGCCGGCAACTAGAAATCCTTGAATACTTCGGCGACCCCGACCGCAAACGCTGTGGCAACTGCGACAACTGCGGATCGACAAAAGATTTCGGGCCCGTGTCCAAGCAGAGCTTCGGTAGCCCCGACGCTTGTCTGTACGCCGTCCAAGTCGCGATCAGCGGAGCCGCACGTACTCACGGGCGATTTGGAAAAACGTTGGTCGCTCAAATGCTAACCGGATCCACCTCAAAAAAAATCAAACAACTCGGCCTCAATCGAATCTCCACACACGGATTGCTCAAATCACTTCGCCAAGCCGATGTGGGCGAGCTATTGGATTTCTTATTGGCTCGCGGCTACCTAACTCAAGTTGAAACGACCAAATTTCGCCCGACGATGCAAGTTACCGACGCGGGTCGACAAATCATGTTGGGTGAAATCGACCTAGACTTTACCACGCTCCTGCCACTCAAACTTGCCAGCACACTATCGTCTCAATTAAAAAACAAAAAACCACATCGCGCCCAACCAACCACCGCAGACGACACCTACCCATCCACTCACACCGATCCGGATCAAGTTCAAGAACCGCAAAAGGAAGACGAAGCAACTTCCCAAACACTCACGGCAACCAGTGACGCTTTTTTAGTGGAACCGATTGCTGACGTCACAAACACCGATCCTATCGACGATTCGATTGGCTTGGGATTTGAAATGGACCTGGCCACCGAAGCCGACGAAGCATTGGACGGAATCGAAGCTGACGACCAATACGAAACCGAAGTGGATACCGACCTTAAAGATGAAAAATTCGCAGACGACGCCGTCGAAGTAACGACCGAAGATGAACTTGAAGACAAACCGTCCCTCCCAGCGCCGCCTCCAACGACTGCTTCCCAACCGACCAATCGCATCACTCGTGTCGATTTACCAAAAACCTCGTCAGTCCAGCCGTCGTTCTATTGGACTTGGCAATTGCTCATCGACGGGTATTCGGTGGAACACATCGGCCAGACTCGTGGAATCGAGCGATCGGCGATCTTCGACCACGCCAATCGGGCGATTGAAAGCGGCAAACCCGTCCAAATCGATTGGCTTTTACCCCCCGAAAAGGTCGCCGAGCTGCAGCGGCTGGTACAAGCCCATCCCAATTCCCGCATGCCAGCCTTGCTGGCCGAACTACCGCCAGGAATCGAATCGTTTGAGTTGCAATTTTTCTTAAAGGTCAATCGCACTTCAGATGTGGTTTAAATCACCGCTTGCAACGTGTTTCTACCTACGAAACGTGCCTGTTAGCAACTACCGCTTGCCCCTAAGACAAGCGGGACATTTTGACACTGCGCCGCGTCGTCGCTGCAAATCAGCTAACAATTTGGCACTTTCCAACGTTCCGTAACAGCCGTCGCAGGGTTTAGCTATATTCGCTACAATTGTCGTCCCAGTCGATTTTGACTGAAAACCACAACCAACAGACCTAGGTCATCCGACCTAGGAGAACTTTTAATAAAACGTAAAGTCACTCCGATCTCGGTACGATTTTGCGATCTTAAGGACTCATGGAAAACCCTTCAGACCCCCAGCGCAAACAAGACGATAGCCAAGGTCGACCAGGCCGCAGTTTTAATTGGCTGTTTCCGGCTTTGTTTATTTTCCTGATCATCTTGCTGCTGGTCAGCATCTTTACGAACACACCAAGATCCGAAATCAGCTACAAAGATTTCCTGAACTTTGTTGAAGGCAAAGATCAAAATGGTGAAATAGTCCGCGATGACAACGACCATCCGTACGATTCGCTCATTCAATACGTTGACTTCGGACCGTACTCCGCGACAGGTATGTTTAAAGTCCGAGTCAATAAACAACCCAAATTCAACCGACGAACTGGCGATCTGGAAAAACCGCCCAAAGACGCCAAGCTCGAAGAGCTTTTCTCAGTGAACTTCGGCGGTCCTGATTCGCCGGAGCGAGAAAACGCCATTAAAGCGGTCGAAAAAACGGGGTCGATTCGTTACGACATCGACTCACCCAGCAACGCGTCCGCGTATTACTACGCGATGTTTTTGGCGCTGACCTTTGGCATCTTGATGTTCATGATGGTCTCAATGCGTCGCTCGCAAAACCAAATGATGGGTGGCGGCGGATTCTTATCCAGTTTTTCTCGTAGTCCTGCTAAACGTTACGAAGTGTCCGACAAGCCCGTAACCTTCAAAGACGTCGCAGGACTCGAAGGTGTCAAAGCAGACCTAGGTGAAATCGTCGAGTTCTTAAAAGACCCCAGTCGTTTTGAAAAACTCGGCGGACGCGTCCCCAAAGGTGCCTTGCTGATCGGACCTCCCGGAACCGGAAAAACATTGCTCGCCCGAGCCATCGCAGGTGAAGCGGGCG
>CAZORR010000295.1:0-2987 GCA_964582115.1 uncultured Pirellulaceae bacterium | reverse complement strand
TAGCAGTCCACACGATTATCGACGGAGTCGCACTTGCCGCAGCCGTCCAAACAAGTTCGCCAATCGGCTACTCCATTGGCGGCTTTGGTGTATTCCTGGCCATCTTATTACACAAACCGCTGGACGCTCTATCGATCACATCGTTGATGTCGGCGAAAGGTTGGTCGTCATCGCGACAGCTGATCGTGAACCTGATCTTTTGCTTGATGTGTCCGCTGGGAGCAATGGTGTTTGCGGTAACGGTTGAGCAATACGGCGATTGGCGAAACACGGTGCTTGGTTTTTCGTTGGCGTTTTCAGCCGGTATTTTTCTGTGCATTTCTTTAGGCGACTTGCTGCCAGAAGTCCACTTCCATTCGCACGACCGAGTGCAACTGTCAATCATGCTACTGCTGGGAGTTTTAGCCGCATTCTTGATCGAACTGGGACACAATCATGATGTAGCACCGCCAGAGGACGTACCGACGGCTCCGGTCGTGGATACTCAAAACTAATAGTTCACATGCAGTTGATACATTTCATTGAAGCGTTTAACACTTGAATTACTATACGCTTCACTATTCCGCGTCCTATTTCCTTCACGCAAACATTCTCGGATCAAAATCGAACGGTTCTGGCGGCTCGACTTTGACATCTTTCATTTGCGGATGACTCGGATTCAGCAAGATGTTTTTGTCAAATGGATTTACCGCCGATGGTACGACCAATGCAAGAGACGAATTGCTATTGAGCCATTCAGTTCCTAGTTCTTGAAGTCGCGTTGGTACCGGATACTGTCGCCAGTTTGATGGCAAATCCGAAATTTTGATTTCTCGTCGAGACCAACGCTTCGGCAGTTGAGCAAGCACCACCACTAAACCCGATGGAATTACTCTTGGGTTGACATGGACGAAAAGTTCCAAGGTCGCAAGCGACAGATTCTCAGATGCGTACACAACTCGTGAACCCCGAAAATTCAATCGCCCACCAATTTTCTCCGCACCAACTCCAGTGAACGCCGAACTTACATACTTCGACTTGCAAATTCTCCAGACAATCATGGCTAGCTGTAAACACCAAACTCAATCCGACGAAGGATGCCCATTACATCCTCAAATCCAATTCCAGTATCCAGCAAGTCAACTGGGCGTTCGCCAGCAAGCCCCCTATTAGATTCCAATATCCAATCCCTTGCTTTACTGACATCCCCAAGCACTTCTGTCGCTGTAACAAAAACGCAGCTGAGGCGGTACAAGCGTTCAGACTCCAACGCCTTCAATCTGTCACCCGTTGCTTTACGCCGAGCAACCGTTCGTCGCGCAATGTGAAGCACTTGATAAATTTCATCCACCGAGAACGACGATGATTTTGCTACTGTCTCAATGACACGAGGTGGAAGGCCCGTTCGAATTACTTTAATAAACTCGAATTCTGACTTTGGCGATCCAACAATCGACTCCCCGCCCATGAATTCAGCAATTGCTTGAGAGTTTGGCATTCTTTCGCACCTGAAAACCTAAAAACGAACCATGCCAAATTGTACCACCCAGAGTGCCATTTGGCAAAAGAATTCAAGCATAACACCGTCATGGGATCTGTTTTTCTAGATCCCAGCCGTCTTCCAAGACCGATTTTTTGATCAAAATCGGAATCCCATCGCGAATCACGCAGACCGGATGCGCTAAATCCGTTTGGTCGCGGTTGCTTGAGTTCACGATACGAACGTTCTTCCCGATCGAGACATTCTTATCAATGATCGAGTTTTCAATCACGGTTCCCTCGCCGATTTCCATCGCGATATTCCGAGGGGTTTCGCGAGCATCGTAAAAGTCACAGCCCATCACGATCGAGTTTTTGATCACAACATTGGGCTGAATAATGGTTCGCAGCCCAATCACGCTATTTTCAATAACCGCACCTTTACCAATCACGCAGCCGTTGGCAATCAAACTATCCTTGACCTTGGCTTCCTCCATCCGAGTTGGTGGCAAGAAACGGGCACGTGTGTAAATGGGAGCCTCCGAGTTCATCAAGTCAAACTCGGCATTCGGATCCGCAAGGTCCAAGTTCGCTTCATAGAACGATCGGATCGTCCCGATGTCTTCCCAGTAGCCGTCAAACAAGTGCATGTTGACATGGTGAGAGTTGATCGTCGCTGGGAAAACCTCTTTGCCAAAGTCCGTGTAACTAGATCCACTAAGCATTTCGAACAGCAGGTCACGGTTGAAAACGTAGATCCCCATGCTGGCGATGCAGTCGCGGCCTTTTGGATCTACGCCTCGCGCTTGGATCCAGTCCAAGTCCGTTGAAACCGCCTCGATTGCCTCATCCGTTTTTGGCTTTTCAACAAAATCGACGACACGACCATTGTCGTCAACTTGCACCACACCAAATCCTTTGGCATCCTCGCGTGAAACCGGCATACAGGAAATCGTGACATCAGCGCCACTGGCCTTGTGGGCTTCGATCAACTTTTCGTAGTCCATCCGATACAACTGATCGCCGGACAATACGACTACATGGTCAATCCCCGGTTGATTGAAGTAATCCAAATTCTTACGAACAGCATCCGCAGTACCTTGGTACCAATCGGTTTCATTGCCTGGAGTTTCCTGCGCGGCAAGCAACTCAACAAAGCCCCCACGAAAGTGATCGAACGAATAAGTGCGACGAATATGAGCATGCAGGCTGACCGACATAAATTGAGTCAGCACATAGATTCGATTGATGCCGCTATTGATGCAGTTAGAAATTGGAATGTCAATCAACCGGTACATTCCTGCCAGAGGCACTGCTGGCTTACTACGAATGGCTGTTAGTGGTGCCAGACGTGTTCCTTGACCGCCCCCAAGAATTAACGCTACGGTTTTGCCCATTCTCTCATTTTCCAAACACTGCCTATCGAACTGCAGACATACCACCGCAACAGCGATCGCACAAAACAAACATCTGCAATGGCAAGTCTATGGTGTTTTTATCGGCAAACAAGAGGACCGCAAAGGAACTCG
>CAZORR010000294.1:0-2990 GCA_964582115.1 uncultured Pirellulaceae bacterium | reverse complement strand
CCATTTCGCGTACTGCTTAGAACTTTTCCACGTTGGCTATCAATATCGGGGCGAATATGACCAAACTTTTTGGCTGTTTTGCCCGTTGATTTAAATGACCTTTTGCATTGCCAATTAGTTAGGCAGAGGGAGGATGATGACTGTGATCCGCCTTGAGGCTTGGCTCTAACGACAGGGCCGACAGGGTCTTTCTCATCTACTGCACGCGCCCGCTCGTAGCAAACAATATGGCCCGTGTTAGCTAAGTAACCGAATTTCTATCATTCAATTGCCTAGTTGTACCGTTAAACCGATGGCCGCTAGCACTATATCTCGTAGTCGTTGGTAGTCTCGGCTTGCTTGCATCGGCAGAATTTTCTATTGATAAGTTGTCTGAAACACTTCGTTATTGGAACTCAATCATGAAAACCCTCGCTACCACTTTTGCTGCCGTATCGTTTGCTCTTTTGACTTGTGTCGCTGTTGAAACCGCAGCAGGCCAATCGCAGTCGAACACCTATCGTCCTGCTCAGGCCAATCAAGTTTCTAGTGCCGCCAAAATCGTTGGCTATCGGACAACGGATTGGCAGACCGTTCACACCGCATCAAGTGACGAAGCGGATCAAACGGTCGCAACATTGAAACGAATTGGCTGTGAAGTCGATACAAACAATCATGGCGATCAAATCGACATCAAATTTCGCTGTCCCGAATGGCGTTCGATGAAGGTCAAGACACACACGCTTCAGGCTCAGTGGTCCAGTTGGTGTGAAAGCCAAGGCTTGGAAATTGTTGTTGTGAATCCACCAGAAAACACCAAGCGACCAACCGTGATGTTCCAAATGGCTCAGCCACGTACCGTTCATCTGCATGATCAAGCGGCCGCGATAAAGATTTTGAACACATTGACGCTGATTGGATGCGACATCAAAACTAACGACCACAATGGTCACACGGATGCGACCTTTGGCTGCCCTGATTGGCGGACGATTGAGTTGGCTTCAGAGGATAGTGCACATGCTTGGCAAAAGTGGCTTAAGGAAAGCGGCTTTGAAACGAAAAACGAGCAAGCCGACAATAACGACGGGTCTGCGACACGCAGCGGTGGTTCAACGACACGGCGCGGAGCGGGTTCTGCCGTACCTAGTGCTCGATCAGCCAGCAATGGTGGTTCAAGCAGTCGCTAAATTTGATTTCCGATGAACTCTCAGGCGTTAGCACGTGGGTCAAGAAACTAATCAACAAAACGCAATGTCTTCCAGCAATGGAAGGCCTTTGCGTTTGGCAGTTCGTAAGGATCTGCAAGCCGAATGCCAGACCTATCAAGGTCGCAATTATTGGGTTATCAAGGATCCGCTGAACCTTAAGTATTATCGTTTCGAAGTAGAAGAGTACGCGTTGTTGCAAATGCTTGACGGGCAGACCAGTCCCGATCGCATCAAACGCGAATTCGAATATCGATTTTCGCCACAAAAAATTACGATCGGCGAACTGTTTCAGTTTGCAGGGATGCTGTTTCGTAGTGGACTGCTGATATCGGATGCTCCTGAACAAGGCGTGCAGTTGCTGCGCCGCGCGAAAGAGACTCGTTCAAAAGAGCGTTGGCAGTCGATGACCAATATTTTGGCCATTCGCTATCGCGGTTTCGACCCTGACGTTTTGTTGGGAAAGCTCAACAACTATTTCGGTTGGTTTTTCACTTGGACGGCGTTTTTCTTTGTAGCAATCATAGGGCTGGCTGCAATCGGTTTGGTGGTTGCACAGTTTGAAACGTTTCAAAACAAACTACCATCGTTCTACGAATTTTTCGCCGCTAAAAACTGGATCTGGCTGGCTCTGGTGCTCGCCGGTACCAAAGTCTTGCACGAATTTGGTCACGGGATCGCCTGCAAGCGATTTGGTGGCGAGTGTCATGAAATGGGCGTGATGATGCTCGTGTTGACCCCGTGCTTGTACGTCAATGTCAGCGATTCGTGGCTGCTGAACGACAAATGGAAGCGGGCCATGATCGCCGCTGCGGGGATGTACGTCGAACTTGTCTTGTCGGCAATCGCGGCGTTTGTCTGGTGGTTTAGTGCGCCGGGTATCGTTAATCAGTTGGCGCTGAACATCGTTTTTGTTTCGTCGGTAAGCACAATCGTGTTTAACGCAAACCCGTTGCTTCGATATGACGGCTACTACATCTTGAGCGATTTGTTGGAGATCCCCAACTTGCGGTCCAAAGCGACGACGATTTTAAATCGGTTTTGCGGAAGTCTGTTTTTGGGAATTGAATCTCGACCGGACCCGTTTTTGCCGAAGCGTCATCAGTGGTTGTTCGCCAGTTATAGCGTCGCGGCAGCGCTTTATCGCTGGGTGATTACGTTTTCAATTTTTTGGTTTGTCTATCGAGTACTCGAGCCGTACGGTTTGAAAGTGATCGGTCAAATGATCGCTTTGTCTTCGATTTATGGGTTGTTGGGTATGCCGTTGATTCGGCTGTACAAATTTTTCTCTGTCCCTGGAAGGTTGGGTGTCGTGAAACGCGTTAGGGCCGTTGTCTCGTTTGCATTATTAGCGGTGTTGATTTTCGGGATCATGATGGTGCCGATTCCGCATTACGTGTATTGCAGTTTTTATACGCAAGGTGCGAATGCCGAAAATGTTTATGTGGATGTGCCGGGTACGTTGACGAACGTGTTGACACGTGAGAACACCCAAGTGGAAGCTGGTCAACCGATTATCGAATTGTACAGTCAGGATCTTCGCGTGCAGCTTGCCAGCTTATTGACCGAAAGCGAGTTGGCGTTGGTGCGCCGTGACAGTTTGATGCGTACCGCGAGTGCAGAAGGTTCGCAATCACTTGGTTTGCTGTCCGCTCAAGCAGCTTATAAAACTGCGTTTGAAAGCTATCGACAACGGTTTGAAGATCTCAATCGAATGACCGTTCGAGCCCCCGTCAGCGGGCTGTTGATCGCGCCGCCGTTGTCGCCGCCAAGCGATCGAGATGATAAAACGCTTGAACAATGGGT
>CAZORR010000293.1:0-3025 GCA_964582115.1 uncultured Pirellulaceae bacterium | reverse complement strand
CGTTTTAATTGATATTCTGAAGGGATCAAAAACGACCGGTAGGTTCTTGGCAGCCCGAGCGACGCATTTTTCTACTTTGTCGCGAGGTATTGGGATAAGCACTAAGTTTGTGACCTAACCTGCTAGGTTCCACTATGTACCGTCTGATGTTTTGTGTGACTTTTCTTTTAGTCGCAGTCACAGCTTCCAACGTAATTGCTCAGGTTGATCAACCGCCTGCTGGTTACACCGATAAAGACTACCGGCGCGACCGCGAAATTTTTATGTGCCCGCAGTTTCTCAGCGCTTCCGCCTAATGACACTCACTTTAGAATTTTTAAGCCACGATAGTGGCGACATGATGTAGCCCCAGGCGTGAGCCTGGGGACTTGGTGTAAATCGAATATAAAGCCCCGAGAGGGGCGGCATGAGATTTTCCAAGGTTTTGCCCAGCATTGAAACACATGTCGCCCTTTCAGGGCTTTTCAGTATGGGGGCTCGTAACCACGGGCTTACACCCGTGGCTACAACCTGCCACCCCATTCGGGGTTAAACTGAGTACCATTAGGCTTCCGCCCTGAGTGTACTAGTTTGTTAACTCATCTAATTTTTTTCTGAGCATATTCAATTCGGTCGCTGCTTGTTGAAGCATGCCATTGATTTTTATTTCTTGTTCGAGTGCTTTTTTTGATTTCGTTTTTAAAACACTGGCCGATTCTAGTTCTTTTCGAGCTGGCAAAACGCTTGCCAAAAGTGTTTTAACGGAAGTCAGTCGAGCCTTTTTTTCTGCCAGTTCCAGAGATGTTTCTAGCAAGGCATCTGCCAAAATTGTTTTGTGGTCGGTAGATGACTCTGACGCACCGTTGACTTCTTTCTGCGCTGCTAGGATTGCATCTCGTTTAGCGGTCAGCCCAGCTAAGTCGATCACTAAGTCAATCCTTTGGGACTGCAGGTTTTTGACAATTTCAGGAAAGGACTCGATCGACACTCCAACCTCTTTTTCCCATGTGTCGAGGGACTCAAGGTTTTTGACTGTTTCTAGCACGCTCTTTTTTATCTGTTCGAGCTGTTGTCTTAAAACTACAGCGTTGGCTTCTTTCGTCGCGATTTCTTGTTGCAGCGCGATCGCGGCTGGCGGTAACGGACGAGGCTCAATGATAGATTGGCTCCACGCGGACGTAGAAAACGAAAGGCCAATAATGATCGTCAGGCAAAGTGACGGTAGGATTGTTTTGGACATGAAATCACCTTTTAATTTTTTGTTGTGTGAGAGTTAATTGAGCCGTTGGAGTATTTGTTGAACTAAATCGGCGCCGCGGCTTTGAGGGAATTTTTCTTGTACCAGGGCCATTTCCGATTTAAGGTCCGTTTTGGATCCGCCAAGTTCCACCGTGTATTCAGGAGCGAGTGCCATGATCATCGAAGTTACGTCTTCAGGGTCGAGATAGCTTCGAGCTGAACCTTGTGTTAGTTGTTCAATTCTTGATTGTTCGATTACCAGTCGTTGAACTTCTGGCTCACGGTCGGCCAGATCGTGAGTGAATGGTTCGTTGTTGTCGTTTTGTTTTGTTGCAATAACGTTGGGAGTGTTTGTGGCGTCGTCGGGCAGCCACTGAGTTGCCACGATACCGGCGATGATCAGCAGTGTTGCAACTGAAACGTAAGGCAGCCAGCGGGTATGTTGTGGTTCTGGCGACGCGGTGTCCGGCAATTCGACCCGTGGCTGATCCTGCTGGACGGTGTGTGGAATTTTGAGTAAACGATCTTTCAGATCCGCTGGGACTTGTACCCGTCGCAGCATGTCATCGAGTTCGTGGTCGGTGATTTTGTTTTCGGGTTCTTGGTTCATTTTGCTTCACTTTGACAGTCGTCTCGACTTAGTATCTCTTTCAATTTGGCTCGGCCTCGGTGGAGTCGCGATAGCACGGTTCCACGGGGCACTTCGAGTATCCCAGCGGCTTCTTCGACAGACATGCCTTCGAGCGAAACTAGCAGTACCGGTAGTCGGTGGATGTCGTCGAGCGATTGCAAGGCCGTTTGAACTCGGTCGGTTGTATCGTCCTTTGTTTCTGGAGGAGCCGAAATGGAATCGATTTGTTCAATGGTTGGTGTTGTTCGTTTTTCTTTGTGTAGGAGTTTGCTGAACTGGTTTCGCATGATCGCGAATAACCAAGATCGCATTTTGTTCGAGTCCTTCAGGTTCTGCAGGCTCTTCCAAGCGTTCAAATAGGTTTCTTGAACCAGTTCGAGCGCGAGGGTGCGGTTGCCGGTCAGTCTGTACGCAACTCGATACAGCGAATCTGCGCATTGGTGCACACATTCTTCGAACTGTTGTTGGAGTTGGGTTTCCGATTGCATACCGACTTTGCTTGTGACTTAGGTACTGACAGCAGCGGGTTTGATTCCATGTTTATTATAGAAACATGGTTTTTTGAAGAAATGCCTGGTTTTGGAGCTGTTTGGCCGAGAATTTGTACAAGTGGATGAGGCTACGAATCCTTGCCGAGGTGCCGAGTTTTAGGACTCGTTGCCCGCGTCAACTACGTTTTAGATGGAAAGCGGCCGCTAGAAGTCCAAGTTAATCAGCCCGTGCCATGAAAATACTGCAAATAGGTACAGCGAGAAGACGAGGGTGCCAATGATGCACAAACCTACGGTACCAATCCAGTTGAAGGGGTCAAAAGAACTGTCTGGAGCGGTGGGGGCTCGGCCGGCGAACGCAAATATGAATGCGCCGATGGCAGGGGCGAGCACTAATGATGCGTAGAGCAAATGGAACGTTAGTGGGCTGTCGCTGCCCCAGCCGTAGAACAGTCCAAATACCCAAACAATCAGGGCCAGTGGACTAACTGCCATGACAATGATTTCGATGATCGAGTGAGCGATGCGACGAAGCCAGCTTGCTTTCGGAGGTCGATCGCTATTTTGGTTCTCTGGCGGAATTCGGGGCGGCGTGTAGGGTGATTGGCTCAAAGCACTAACCCAGTTCAGCTAAGATCTCATCCGAGATGTTGAAGTTTGCTGATACGGCTTGGACGTCGTCGTG
>CAZORR010000292.1:0-3031 GCA_964582115.1 uncultured Pirellulaceae bacterium | reverse complement strand
TTAGGCTTATCTCTCCGAAGTAAACTCGCTAAACCCCTGCTAAAACTGATGCTAGAAACAGTCCCGCTGGCACGAGGAACCACTTGCCCGATGAAATGCCACGCCCTCCGCAAAAGTAGTGTCCAACAACCACGAATCAAAGCCTTTTGGGGCAGTCAATCTGCCCCAAACAGCCAACTATGGAAAAGTCATCAAAATTTAAAATCGCCTCCCGTTACTTTTAAAAAGGCAGTAGAATCGAGGCATAGGGATTTGAGCCGCTTGCAGCCTTAACTGCTAAAGAGCCTTCACCGTTCCACCATGCTTGGGTGGAACCTGAACGACCCACGATCTATTTTGCGTGCCTGCGTTTGTTCATTTCTCCAATAACCATTCTGGTTATGCTTCAACTACTAAAAATGGAGTTTGCGAGATGCAAATGACTCTAGGTAACAACACCGAAACTTCGATTCAAAATTCATCCTTAGATAGTAAACGCGGTTACTCGACGCTGTCTGTCCATGCCGGCGAGGATCGGCAGAAGCCCGTCAATTCGATAACCGATCCAATCGTGATGGCGTCGACGTTTACGTTTGAAAATACCGATTCGATCATTTCGTTTATCGAAAACAACGAAGAACGCGGTGAATATGGTCGGTACGGTGTGCCAGGCGAGCAAGTCGTTGAGAAAAAACTGGCGGCATTAGAGGGCGCCGAGGAAGCGGTTTTGTTTTCCAGTGGCATGGCGGCATTGGTGGGGGTTTTCAATTCAAAGCTCAGTAGCGGCGACGAGATTATCTTCTTTGACGAGTGTTATCATCGCAGTCGTGAGTATTGCAAAAAGCATTTGTCTCGGTTTGGCATCGTGACTCGTCAAGTTAAAACGGGCGATTATGAAGCGATGGAAGCCGCGATCAATAACAACACCAAGATGCTGGTCAGCGAGTCGCCGACCAACCCGCATTTGAGCATCGTGGATTTGGAGCGTTTTGCTGCCATTGGCATCAAGCATGGTATCGAAACGCTAATTGATGCGACGTTAGCGACGCCTTACAACGTTCGGCCGATTGAGTACGGTGTCGATTACGTGATGCACAGTGCAACCAAGTACATGGGCGGTCACAACGATTTGTTGGCCGGAGTTGTGATGGCCAGTGCTGAAAAGATCGAAGATATTCGTTCGTTGCGCGGCGTCATGGGCGCCGTGAACTCGCCGCACAATTGCTACTTGCTTGAACGAGGATTGAAGACGTTTGGTCTGCGGATGCAGCGCCACAACGAAAACGGCCAAGCAATCGCGGAGTTTCTCGAGGGGCATCCGAGAGTCTCTCGAGTGTTGTACCCAGGGCTCGAGTCACATCCGTACCACAAGCTTGCGACGCAAACGATGCGCGGGTTCGGCGGGTTGGTGACGTTTGAACTGGCGGACGCCGATTGGAAAGCGACCGCCAAAGTCGTCGACTCGACGAAGATCGCTCGGATCGCGCCGAGTCTCGGCGGCGTTGAATCGTTGATCGAGCAGCCGCTGGTGATGAGCTACTGGAATTACTCGCCGGAAGAACGAGCCAATTTTGGGATTAGCGACAATATGATTCGGTTCGCAGCAGGCGTTGAAAACTCGGATGATTTGATTCGTGATTTGGACCAAGCGTTGGCGCGTTTTTAGTGAGCGGCAGTTTTGAATACTCCGTAGTTGGGCTCGCCAGAGTTTAGGCCTGTGGTTGTAACGTCCCACAATGGAAGAAATTTGAAACGCAGAGGAGCGGAGGACGCAGAGGGGTGTCTGTTACGGAGCTCTGCGTCTACGACGCTGCGTTTCTACTTTTAAACTCCTATAGGCCTAACCTGCCCGATATACTCCGGGTAGACCCTTACGTTTTGGGAGGTTGGGCTAACCGCGAGAGAGCTTTCCATTCGGCTTCGGTGCCCGTGGATTTTTGGTATTCCATCATGATTTGCCAATGACCGGCTGACTTTTGCAGGAGGCCTTCGAAGTGAATGAAGGCGACGGTTTCTTTGCCGTCGGTCGTGGTGGCGTAGCGAAAGATGCCGGTCTCGTGGGCGGTTGTCGCATCGTGAAAGCGCTGTGAAACTCGGAATTCAACGGAGGCCGTTATTTTCTTGGCTCGCGTGTCTTCAAAGCCTTGCTTCCATTTTGCTAATGCCTGGGATAAGGGATAGCTGGTCTTTTTATTGCCCGATACCAAAATGCCAAGTGGATGGCAGGTTGCCGAGTAACCAGCGAAGTCGCCCTCGCGAACGCTCCGTGAGACCTCGGTCCAGTAAGCGTTGAGCTCTGTTTCGATCGGGTCTGGTTGCTTGGCGGTATCGGCAGTTTGAGATGTGCCAACGTTTGTAAAAAACAATAAGGTCAAGCAGATGAATGTTATCGTTTTCATGATTGGTTGCTTTCGCGAGTTTTCGGCGAGGTTGATACGGTATTCTAAAAGAGTAAGTTTGGTTTAAAAAGTGCGGTTCGTTGCGTCAGCTGAACTGTTTTGGTATCAGTTTAGCAGGGGTTAGCGAGTTCTCTTCGATGAGAAAAGCCTAAAGGCATTACTACAAACACTCCACGAAAAAAGCCAACGAAGCGATTTGCTTCGTCGGCTTTTAGAAATTTTGCCGTTAGCGATGATTCAATTCAATCGCGAACAATACGTTTGAGCTTAGGCATTGTCGACTGGCTTGCCACCGTCGAGTTCATCTTGCCACTTTTCAAGTTTGTCCCAATCGCCGGCTACTGCCATGCCTGCTTGTTCAGGCCACGTAGTTGGAACTTGACCGCCAAAGTTGCCTTCGGCAGCAGTCAGGATCTCGGTGATCTTTTCTGGTGTTGAATCAGCAAGTGCTTTCCAAGTATCAATGCCGGCAGCCTTGAGGGCTTCTTCGCATTTAGGACCAATGCCTTCAACGACTTTCAAGTCATCAAAGCCAAGCCCTTTAGGTGACTTAGGAGCAGCTTCTTCAGTTGCTGCTGCGGCAGCCGCGGCTGCTGGTTTTTCTGCGGCTGGCTTTGATTCTTCAGCTGCGAAAGATGGCTTTTCGCTCTTCT
>CAZORR010000291.1:0-3051 GCA_964582115.1 uncultured Pirellulaceae bacterium | reverse complement strand
TTGAATCCGTTCCAAAATAATCGCAGCGACTATCACCTTCGATCCAGGAAAGCGAGCCCTTTTTGCGGAGCCCAAAGGTCATGATGGCTGCTGTATCTAACTTGGCGACAGCAGCATAGAATCAGAGTTACGTGAAACGAGAAATTCGAAGGCTTAAGCGATGGGCAAAAAACTAGACACCCGATTGATGACTGTTGCTCAGCAAATTCGTTCGAAAACCCATGCCGATATCGGATCGGATCACGGCGGTTTGCTGGTCTGGCTGATTCAAAGCGGTCGAGTTGAATTCGGGATTGCGATCGATGACAAACAAGTTCCGTTTGAGAACTCCATTCGCGCACTTAAGAACTTGCCATCGGATGTTCGGCTGGGCGACGGACTGAATGCTTTAGAAAAAGGCGAAGCCGATAGCCTGAGTATCTGCGGTCTTGGTGCCGAGAAAATAAGTGACATCCTGTCGGATCATCCGGATCGAATTCCGCCGCGAGTGGTCTTACAAGTATTTCACAAACCGGAGATCCTGCGTCGATGGGCGATGGATCATGGGTTTCATTTGCAAAACGACCAAACGACCGATGGCGAGCGGGCGTATACGGTTTTGACGTTCGAGCGTCCAGTTGATCCAGCCCAACGCGATCCGGCCTATGACGGTGTTGATCTTGAATCCGCGTTGCTGTTTGGTCCGTTTGTGCTTAAACGGGAGGATCGACAGTTCGACCATAAATTGAAAAACGAAGAAGCCTGGTGGCGAAACCATCAGCAACTTTCACCCAAGCCGGCTCAGCGACTGAAACTACTGCGAAGCGTCATGGCAGACAGAGAAATTGAACCGCTTCCTTAGCAACACCAACCACATTCGGGCTGAGAAAGAACCGCGAATGGACGCTAATAAAGAGACTTCTCAGTGCACGCCATCAATCTGACCTTTGAAAGAAACCGCGTGTGCAGAAAGGCTGGAAAAAAGCCTCACGCAAAGGCGCGAAGGCGCAAAGTCAATGAATTAATAATCTTTGCGCCTTCGCGCCTTTGCGTGAAAAATTCCACGCTGCCATTTTCTTGTTGTTGAGGGTTTTTAAAATTACCTTGCAGTGGCGTTCGCCGAGGAGTGTCCGAATGGACGCTAATAAACGCGAATACAAATTCAGGTTTTCAGGTAATGCGACACAATGTGCATGGACGCGGCACCCCACGCACATCGTGTCGCATTACTGGTTTTCATTCGCGTCCAGTGGCGTTTATTCATAGTTGTTTTAGTCCGGCTTTACTGTTTTGAAATCGACTTCGACAATTCTAAGTGGTCGCGTTTACCGAGGCCTGCCTTGATTGGCGTTCATTGGTGGTTGGAAATACGATCACCACAAGCTGAAAGCGTATCCTACTGTTGCAAGCTAACGAAGCGAATCGTTTTTTTTCAACTGTCAGCTGTCCAACGATTGAAAAGCTAATCGGTATTGTTCGTATACTTAATCACAAAATCACCGAAGACTTACGCGACCTGAGCGAGCAAGTGCCCCTGATTTCTGGCGGATAATCTGCCACTGATGTAATCACAATGGTGGATACCCGAGCTACATTGGGTTATAACTGTGGATTGCTTTAGACAAATTCAACGTCGTACTTTTCACGATCCCAATTAACAAACAATGGACAAGTGACATGACAGCTAAATCTTTTTTCCGCCTCGCTGATCTACGATCAAATTTAACGCGTTTTTCGGTGAGCAAGAATTCGATTCGAAACCTACAACGCGGGCTGACATTGATGCTCGCCGCCACATTATTGGTTTCAGTGGGCGTGGCTCAAGAAACCAAAACCAAAGCCATGGCCAAACTGGCACCGGGATCAGAAGCCAGCATTTCGGCGATCACAGCTGCTGACTGGATTCAAGGAGCAGGACCGACGGCTTTTGAACCAGGAAAAGTCTACATATTTGAGTGCTGGGCCACATGGTGTCCTCCTTGTATCGAGCTGATTCCACACGTGAACGAACTCCACAAAAAATACTATGATAAAGGCCTGCGAGTCCATGGCATGAGCTGGGAGAACGACAAGGAATTGGTGACAAAGTTCGTTCAAGAACGTGGCGAAGGCATGTCTTATCCCATTGCACTTGCAGTCGAGGGATCCTCTTTCGAAACTGAATATTTGACAGCAGCGGGAGTCGAATCGATTCCCCACGCATTCGTTATTAGAAATGGCAAACTACTATTGGGCGCCGACGCATCACGGCTCACCGATTCTTTGATCGAGATGATCCTGTCGGGGGATGAAGGTGCTGCGAAAGCTGCTGCAATCATTAAAGCGGCTCATGACAACCGCCATAAAGCCGAAGCCCTTTTCAATCAATTTAGCAAAGCAGGGACCCCAGACGCGATGGCGGCAAAACTCAAGGAACTTGAAACACTTGATTCTGGCTACTATCAGATCCCCCAGATGAAACTTAATTTGCTAATGCGCCGCCAGGATTGGTCGGCCGTCGCAACAGGCTTGATCGAAATGCCAAACAGCCAATCTAAAACTACTTTCCTTACAACAACGGCGAGAAATGTTGCCAAATTCGGGCCGGATAGATACTCGATGGAACTCGTCAAAGCCGTCGCCACCAAGTATTCGGAATACGTCGACGATGGTGGCAAACGGATTGGCCCCAACCACTATGCTTACCTAAGCATTATTCAGTCGATGGCCGGCGATAAAGATGCTGCTGCCAGCTATGCTGACAGGGGTGTCGAAGTCGCTATGAACTTTTCGAGAGCGACTGAAGCCCGCACGAATGCTTTCAAGCGTTTCGCGGAATCCGTTAAGGAAGGCACGATGCCTACGATGGCTGATCTTTCGAAGTGGCATCGTGAAGGAAAAGCCAACGCGAAAGCCGCCAAGTAGCGAATCCGTTGCGTCGCTATTTCTTTGAAAAATCTATTAACAGGGTTTCTATCAATTCGGTAGAAACCCTTTTTGTTTGATTTGCGATCCATATGAATACGGCCGACGCGAAAATTGTTCCACTGTCTTTCATGTGTGTCGACCGAGAGTAACGCTATTTTTGCGGAG
>CAZORR010000290.1:0-3064 GCA_964582115.1 uncultured Pirellulaceae bacterium | reverse complement strand
AACAAACAAATCAGAACAACGTGATACGATGGCTCCTGATTGGGTTTACGATTCGACTCCTGTTGATGCTGCTCATTCATTTCTCCGAGGCTGACGTCTCGATGAACCTGACCAAGGATGCGTTTCTGTACGACAAAGTCGGCCGAGAGATGGGTGAGTACTACGCTTCTGGCGGAAGCACGTCATGGCCGTCTCGCGTGACGGGTTTCGTGGACTTTGGTTGGGAGCACTTCATTGGCGTCGTTTATTACATCATCGGTTACAACCCGCTCGCGATTAAACTCTGCTGCGTCCTGGCAGGAGCTTTAGTTCCGTGGGCACATTATCGAGCGGCGTTGATCGTTACTGACGACACCAAGATTGCACTTACCGTTCTGATTTTATCAACGTTCTTCCCCACGCAAGTTTACTACAGTGCGCTGATGGTTCGCGACTCAGTTTCCGCACTTTCAGTATCTCTGTTGTTCTTAGGGCTCGCTCAGTACATTCGCCGCACGACGTTTTTTTGGTGGGTAACTTTTTTCGTTGGTTTCTTTATTCTAACAGCCCTGCGATCCTACCTAGCGTCTTTGTTAGCTATCATCATTCCTATTAGTTTTTTAATAACAGCGTTGGTCGCAAAAGGCGGGCGAACAAGAGTCATCAGTGGTATGGTAACCCTCCTATTCGCCGTCGTGGGTGTTGTCATTTTTGCCCCAGAATTAGTTGGTGAATTGGACCTACAGTACACTGACATCCAATACGTCAATAAAGTGCGCAACAAAATGAACGTTGGCAGCGGTGCGATGTTTGCGAATGGTTCGGTGACAGAGGTCGGTGCTGGCTTGGTAGATACCATTTCGAGTTTTGCAGTCGGGTTGTATTTTTTCTTTTTCAGCGTCAACCCAACTCAAATTAGCTCGATCCGCCAGATCATGGCCTTGCCCGAGGTTTTCTTAGTTGCACTAGGTACCTACTATTCATTTAGAGGCAGTTGGACGCTGTGGCAAGAAAGACGCGAGATATTCTTACCACTGATCATTCCAACTTTGGTCATGACGCTCGGATATAGCGCAGCAACCACCAATGGTGGACCACTGATGCGATGGCGAATGCAATTGCTGTGCGTGTACTTGATCTTAGCTTCTACCGGTGTCGTCACCTCTTACCGGGCCAGGCATAACCTCCGCTTTCCAACCAACCAACCACAGCGAGTGGGCGGTTAATGTCTCACCGCGAAGCAAAGCTACTCTGATGACCCGCAGCATGCAATCACCGCCGCCAGGGAACTCACTCCCGACTGCTGTTGTCATGGGCGCATCGCCAACCGGATTGGCTGTCGTTCGTGGTTTAGGCGAAAAAGGAATTCGTGTACGAATTGCTGACTTTGATGCAGACCGCCCCGCATTCCACAGTCGCTTCAATAGTGGCCAAGCGATTGTCGGTGATACCATAGAGCAAATTATTGACCGGGTTTTAACGGCGACTCAACAGAACACTCAGCCACCGATAGTGATTCCTACTAGCGACGCGATGGTTCTGGGGTTGGTCGAACATCGCCAGCGTATAGCCGGCAAACTAAAAACGTTTCAAGCAATCGAAAACGGTTTGGCAGCGACTGTCACCGACAAAGCCAGTTTCTACCAACAGTGTTTGGACGCGGACGTACCGACGGCTAAAACAGCATTTCCAAAAAATTCAACGGAGATACTTGCGCTGGCAAAGAGTTTTCAGTTTCCGCTTTTGCTTAAGCCTGTGTTTGGGCATCTCTGGCGAGAGCGCTTGAAGGGCCACAAACTATTGGTCGCAAATTCACAACGTGACTTACAACGCATCGTCGATTCGTTCGGTGATGATGCGGAAGGGTTGATGGTTCAAGAACTAATTCCCGGCCCCGAAGAAGACATTTGGATCGGTGGAATGTACCGAGGTGAAAATGGCCAACACGATGGTTGTTTCGTTGGTCAAAAAACACGGCAGTACCCGCCTGATTTTGGTTCGGCTTCGTATGCAAAAAGCATGTATAAACCTGAAATCGAAGACCTCAGCTGGAAGTTTCTAGACGCGGTCGACTATCGTGGAATCTGCGGTACGGAATTCAAACTTGACCGCCGAGACGGACGATACAAAATCATCGAGGTGAATCCTCGACCGACACTGTGGTTCCATTTAATATCTGCTGCGGGCATGAACTTGTTCGAGTACGCTTTTTACGATTTGGCTGGCCAGCGTTTGCCCTCTCCAATCACTCCACAAATCCCTGGCGTGCGTTGGTGTTTTCAAGACAAAGACTTCTTGACTTGGGGACACCACTTAAAGCACCTAAACTTATCGCCCCTATTAACTACATTTTCACCCTGGAACCATGGAGCAGTGGTTAGCCTGCACGACCCCCAACCGTTTTTGAAACTCCCGTTGTACTATATGCGTCGCATTCGCGAACGTTTTTTTTAAGCGATGAGCCCCGTCTACCAAAAAGTAACCTTAGAACGCGGCGTCTTCGTTGTTTCGCTGGACTTTGAACTCGCATGGGGGACGCGTGGCCGTCCGTCGGCCAGCAAAGTTGGTCGTCACCTGGCCGGTAGTCGCCACGCCATTGATCACATGCTACAGCTGTTCCAACAGTACGGAATATCCGCAACTTGGGCGATGGTCGGTGGTTTGCTATTGGGTGGCGAAAAACGTCATCCTTTGCTGAGCGACGCTCGTTACGACGACATTCCCGTGGGAGATTGTCGATCCCAGCCGAATTGGTATGCCGAAGATATCGTTCAGAAGATTGCAGCCTGCGGTGTACAGCAAGAAATTGGTTGCCACACACTAACACACATGTACGTCAATGGATCCGATGAAAGCCGACAACAGTTTGATTGGGAGCTTGGCGAGTTTGTAAAGCTATTTGAGCAACGTGGGCTACCCAAACCTATGTCGTTCATTTTCCCGAAACACTACATGCATCACTTTGATCTAATCGCCAAACACGGACTCAAGTTCTACCGAGGCCCTGAAACCGGTTGGTTCGAACGGTTGCCTACGGCTCGGCTTCGCGGCGCCGTCAGATTATTGAACTCTCGCATCCGACGAA
>CAZORR010000289.1:0-3065 GCA_964582115.1 uncultured Pirellulaceae bacterium | reverse complement strand
GGCTGCTGAGTTACAGAGTGTTGAGCCGAGTCTTCGCGTGGCTCCCACGACGATCGTCTCACCGGATGTGTTCAAATTTCATCCGAACTTGTGGGGAACCACCAGCCTCAACTCAATCTGCAATTAAATTGCTTCCTTCGTCGATTACACCTGCATCGAACAAATTGCCACTGAATTCGTTTCCACTCACGAAGTTGTCGCTGGTGCTAGGGGAACCACACGCATCACCGAGCCTCTCGACGAAAATGGCGACGTCGACTTTCTTGAGGCGATTAATCTACGTTGCTCCCAAGGCGTTACTCTCGAAAACAATTCGTTTGTGAAGCTTATCCAAGCCAGCGGTCCGCTACCCAATAGCCAGGCGATTTCCGACGCTGTGACTCAGCGATTAGGCATAGCCCCCGTGCCTTCGTCTGCGATCATTCTCTCAGCTTAAGCCTTGGTACTGCTGCGCCGGAGGCGAACCAAGAGCCAAAAGACGAATGCAGCAGCGTCGCAGGTCAACTAAAATGTTAGCAGTTTATGGGGTAGATCCAGCAAGTTTCTCGGATCGTCCTTTTGGGGCTGTGGCGTGACAGTCTGATTTTTGTCGAAAAACGGTTGCCTGAATGCGCCACTGTATGCGGGTTAAATCGAATTAGGCGAGGAAACTAAGGCCCCAGTACTGAAGCTCAGTACCACCGCAAGAATTGCTAGCTTGTCCGCCATGAAAGAATGCCCGCGATTGCCGAAAACTTGCCGACGCCAGCCTGACCGTACGCGTCCTGTCTTAAAACGAGCTTACTGTGTAATGGAGGGTAACCTCGCAGTTGTGTTTGAACTCACAGCCGATGAAACGGAAATCGGTTAAAATTGTGCATGCAACTCTGTGGCTGCCCCAAAATGTCCCAGCTTTTAGTGCTTCGTTAGCAACCAAAAACATACAACAAAGCACAGACGAGGTTTAACAACAGTCAACAATTCTCTATTGTTCTCAGGGTACAAGTGTTGGTCAACTAAAGTATGGCAATAGAAAACCATCGGGGTTCAAACCGTTGCCGGATTAAAAAAGGAAGATGATGAATTTAGCCAAACAAATATCTAGCAGTGGACTAACGCGTTTTTCGTTAGTCGTGGGTTTTGCGATTGCATTAGTGTTGGCTATTGGTTGGAGCCGACCAAAAACGGTCGAAGAGGATGTCATGGCGGCGTTTGGCTTGAAGTCTGGTGAGCTAGTCACCATTAATCAAGTCAGTAAATCTGAAATGGCCATTACGATGAATGGTCAGAACTACATGATTGACTACGCATTGTTTTCCAACCGGTCCAAGCAATTTCGGCTGATGGTTCAAACGGAAAATGGTTTGGTGGAACAAGTTGCACCAACGGTCAGCACCATCCGCGGTACGTTAAGAGGCGTTAAGGGCAGCCGAGTCATAGGCTGTGTGACCGAAGAAGGGTGCTGCGCAAGGATTAAATTTCCTGGGGGCGAAGACTGCTTTGTCGAACCGGTTGCTCGAAATCTTGATAATCCTGCGATGGCCGGAGTTCATGTCGTTTATTCAAAAGACGACGTAATTGCGGAACCGGGGGAATGTGGCAATGTGACGAAGGTGATTGAGGCTGAGCAAGAAGTTGAGCCAAACCTTGCCACAGCGTCAGCCGTTGCTGGGCTTGCGACGATGGATTTGCAGGTTTGCGAGCTGTCTCTAGATGCTGACTTTGAGTTTTTTTCAAACTTTGGTTCAGCGAGCGCCACTTTGGCTCAGATGGAGTTGATTGTTAACATTGTTAATGATCAATATGAGTCGGAGGTTGGAATTCGGCATACCATTTCCGAAGCGGTGGTCAGGACTACTGCTAATGATCCATATACGGTATCCGGCGCATCAGATTTGCTGACTGAATTGCGAGTTTTTTACACCTTTGGGGCTGGAGCTGGGACAACAACAGGTGATTTGACTCATCTTTTCACCGGTAGAAATCTTACCGGCAGCACTGTCGGGATAGCGTATTTTAGCGTCGTTTGTAATCGCCGATGGGCATTTGGGCTTTCCCAACGTTTGAACCAGCTATCCCAAATGACCGACGTGGTTGCACATGAACTAGGACACCAATGGGCCCAAGACCATTGCGATTGCCCGAATCACACTATGAACGCGTCCCTTACAGGAGCGAACGATTTCAACGACGCGATCACAGTTCCAAATTTAATTGCTTATCGCAATACGCGTAACTGCTTGGATTCGATTGGGCCTACTGGATCTGGGGCGTCTGGAACTTCCAACAACGATGATTGGATCAATAAGATTGATATTGGCGACTTGAATTTTTCTGTAACTGGCGCTAACTTCAACGCAACTACGGAAAGACAAGAGCAAGATTTGGAGAATGCTGGTTCCACGGTTTGGTGGTCTGTGGATGCGGACGCAAACGGCAGTATCACCATTGACACACTCGGCAGCGATTTTGACACGGAACTACATGTCTTCGAATTTGTACCCGGCGGCGGTTTGGCTGGCTTAATTCTGATTGACGAAAATGACGATGTGAACGGGAGTCAAAGTCAAGTGACGTTCGATGTGACCTCAGGAACTCGCTACGAAATTCGAGTAGGTGGTTTTCGCTCCTCCAATTCGATCAGCGCTGGCAGCGAGGGAAACATTGTTCTCAATGGTGCATTTACAGCGTCTTCGACGCTGCTGGGGGATGTCAATTTGGACGGTGCTGTAACCTTTGCTGACATCGGCCCGTTGTTTGGCTTGATTTTTTCCGGCGATCCCAACCCGTTCCAGTTAGAAGCAGACGTCAATCAAGACGGGGTTATCAGCTTTGCCGACATTGCTCCGTTGTTTGACTTGATTTTTTCCGGCGATCCCGGCGCGTAACAGTTAGAAGCAGACATCAATGAAGACGGTGTGTTCAACCTTGGCGATATTCGACCGTTTATTGATATTTTATTTCCTTAAAAAATTGCCCTAGTGGTTTGTCGGCGATAAAGATTAGGGTTGCGTGAAACGACTAAATTGACGCTATTTGTTTCTCACCCCAGAACCAAGGAGGGTTCCCCCAATGAGTCGCAAGAA
>CAZORR010000288.1:0-3118 GCA_964582115.1 uncultured Pirellulaceae bacterium | reverse complement strand
ATCAAAGTTCCATCGCCACTGTTTTGGGTGGATCAGTAACTGCTTTACGGAAACCAAACTCTTCGCTGATTTGGTCCAAATGATTTTTGAAACGTCCAGATATCGCTAATTCAACTTGCTCGATATCGCTCGCTTTTTGACTGCGAATCGAATTGGTCATGATGCCTGAGTGAACTTCAAACGCGTACTTTGAACTTGGCAATTCGACCACGCGACCTGGGAAGAACCATCGTCGCTGTGTCAGTCGCCAACCGGAATCAGTCTTTTCCATTGCAACGCTGGCTTTGGCGGGAATGCCTTCCAGGTTATTCTGCAAGAAACCGTTCAAACGATTTCCGCGCCACGTCGAATACCCTGGCCAGATCAACGCTAGCATCGGATCGGTCACCATCGTTCGCCAGTAAGTCACTCGGCGCGTCGTCCAATTGAAAACGTACAAGCAAGCCAAAAAGATAACCAAGTTCAGAATCGTCGCGACCAAGGGGTTGTAAGCGTAAACGGCCATCAACCCTGCGCAGATTCCTTTATTGGCGATTTCTAACAAGGCATCGACAAACGGAAACGGCACGAGCCACACGAGCATCTCAAAGAAGAACTTAACGCTGTTGATGACAATGATGTTGACGATCGCGGCCAAGCTAAACAGTACGTCTACAGGGAATGACATCCAGCCCATTTGAACCACCATCGCAGTCTCGATGGGGTCCAGCGGTTGGCTGACGGGGATGGTCGAGGCAAATCGTAAAATGATGATCGTGATGATCGCGCCGTAGGTTTCTAGCATGTCCATCGCTTGAGCAAACGGCTTGCTGACTTTCGTCAAACGGGGCAAGGACGTAAGCAAAGTCAGCGTACCGAACAACCACAGGACGTACGGGTTTTGTAAAACCGCGTTGTTGCTAATGAATGAGTTCGCCGGCAAGTAGTCGCCGCCGAATTGAGACAGCGCGGTTAAGCAAGTAATACCGAAGAACGGTGACACAGCGATCGGAGCCAGCGGCCCCAGCCACTCACTGGCAGTGATTGCTTCGATTTTTGATTGGTCGGTGTTTGATAATGGGGATTGAAGCAGGTCAGAGTCGAGTAGATCTAACTGCGGCGTTGCTAGGGCAACCGTTTGCGAAGCAATGGGCCGAGAATGGCTCATCAATGAATGATTCATCGTGGACTGAGAGTCATTCACTGCCACTTGAAGACTGGGGGTTGTCGGTGCGCCGATTTGCATTGACCAAATGACGATCAGTCCCAACACAACCACAGACAATCGAAGCCAATGCCGACGGGCCGTTGACGATTGGTGAATTGGTTTGTCGTGTTGTTCAAGAAGCATGGTTCGTGTTTCCATAGAGAAAGAAAGAGGCACACTAATAATATCCAACCCTCACCCAAGGAGGCGAATCAGATTGTTCGGCTAGTTAGCAAAAGTCTTGAAAATTCCTAATAAATACCGCATTAAATCATGAAGAAATTTTTTAAAAACGATGGGAAGGCGATTGAGATTTAAGTCGAATGGAGCCGGACGAAGTTCAGGACATCTTTGACCGCTCGTAGTTCTCGCCAAGCGGAGTGGCCACTGTACCGAAGCTGCTGGCTTTGAGTTTGCCAGTGCCCTTGGTCTTGCCAGCCAATCATGACGTCAAAATAAGACTCACCGCTGGCGATGGTAGCGTCGTTCCGATCAATCGGTCCGACCACCAAAACTACGTCGGCTCCCTCATGCCAGCTATGGTCGTGTAGTATTTGTTGCATGCGATCGGCAATGACAAAGTCGTCGTCCGAATGGTTAGCCGTCAGCTGTTTCGCGTAAGTTCGGCTGGCACACAAACAGCCCGCCGGTTCACTGGCAATCAAACGCCGCGCAACGTCGCCACCGAGTCCCCAGTCAAATACGCTGATGGTCTGTTGCTGATCCGCCAGCTTTTGCGCAACAGCTTGTTCGAGCGTCTGGCCGTTTTCGCCAAAGACAAGGTCGCCCAATCGCTCGCGAATGATATCGATCGTGGGCTGCATTTTTGTCAAGCACTCTTGCTGGTTCGTTCCACGTGTTGCAATCCGCAATGAAATCGTCGCTGCACTAGCGGTGATTCCGACCAACGGGTCTCGCCCTCGCTGGATCAAATCGGGCAGTTGCATCTCGATTGCACTTTCACCAGATCCGAAGCAATGAATCGTATGGTGAACAATGGTGGTGTCGATTGAGTACAGTTCGGCCAAACGTCGTTGTACGCTGCCGTGCCACATTTGTTTTAATTCCGCGGGCACGCCTGGAAACGAGAACATCTGATAGTTGGTTGATTTGCCAGCGACGGTTTGAGTGCCGGCGAATTCAATCCCTGGTGCGGTGCCTTCGGGGTTGTCAATGATGCTTGCTCCTGCCGGAAACCAAGCCTGCACTTCATTGTTGGGAGGCATTTCGCGGCCACGTGTTTGGTACATGGATTTGATATGCTGCAATACACTTTGGTTTAGTTCTAGATCAACACGACCCAGTTGGGCAATGACGTTTCGAGTCAAATCATCCGCCGTCGGGCCGAGCCCGCCGGTGGTGAAAATCAAATCAACTCGGCCAGCAGCAGTTTCAAACGCAGCCAGCATGTCTTCCAGATCGTCGCCAACGGTCGAATGGAAAGCGGTTTGAATCCCCAATTGATCCAAACGTTGGCTGATCCACTGAGAATTAGTGTCCAAGCGAACGCCGCTTGAAAGTTCATCACCGATAGCGATAATTTCTGCTCGGATCACAGGCTGGCCAAGGGTGTCTGAAATCGAAGGATTTTCAATGTTTGTTGGCTTTGAGGGTTTGGAAGTGGAGGAGCTAGGCTGGTCCGAATTCGATTGAGAGGGTTGCTTGTCCATTTAAACCAGTGCCAATGTGATGTGGTTAGCCTATTATGATCCGTCGAAAGCAAAGTGTCTTTGGCGTCCACGGAAGTCTATTTTAATGGCCGAAGGCTCTTTGGCGAGCCTAACTTGGCGATCTATTATGATTCTTCCGGTCGCATCGAATCAAAAGGCGGCACCGGCTCAAGCGGCATAGGTCGTTTGCACTGGACATTTTTTAGATGCATGACGATAACGTATTAGCTTCCTGCCTAACAAGAAAAGAAAATTAATGTGC
>CAZORR010000287.1:0-3121 GCA_964582115.1 uncultured Pirellulaceae bacterium | reverse complement strand
CAAGCTCCAGCCGGCAGTGGTGCAAAGCCTGCAGCTGGAAGCGGCGCGAAAGCTCCAGCCGGTAGCGGCGCGAGATAACACGCACGGCAAGCAAGGCTTGCAATGCTCAAAGTGTTGACATGAATTTTGAAAGCAGGGTGTGCCATTTCGGGCTCGCCCTGCTTTTTTATTTCCACCAGCGAAATTTAAGTAGCTGATGTCGCCAAACGTCAGGATTGAGTCAATGAACTACGGCAACGTCCACAGCGGAAAGGGCTAAACCCGTTCGCCGGTTCTTACTCAACCATCGACCCCGGATCGCCTGCCGGAAGCTGAGTATCGTGAGGGTTGTAGTCGTCGATATTGGAAACATCCAGATCCTGCGAGAAACCATCACTCGGGACGATCATGATTTCGCTGTAGAGATTATCTTGGCTGGCGAGCACGTTGTGATGCCGCGTCAACTCAAGCACCGCCAAAAACACGCCGATCATCGCCGACTTGTGCATCCCTGGTTCAAACAACTCATTAAACGAAACCGATTTTTGACGCAAAATCCGTGAGTGAATCCGTTGCATATAAACATGGATTGGCGTTTCGTCGTACTTGATGCTTGCTTCTTGCACCGGACGATTGTCTCGCAACAGTCGGCCAAAAGCACTCACCAAATCCCATAGCTCCACTTCATGAATTGGTTGATCAGCCATGTCAACTTTTTGCGTCGGCGCGTCGTTGGCGATTCGCGCGTAGCGGTTTTGCCAACTGGTTGCATGATCTTGCAACAACAGACTAGCGTCTTTGAATCGCTTGAAGGTCAACAACCGAACGACCAACCCTTCGCGTGGGTCGGTGTATGTAATCTCTTCTTCATTTTCGTGTTCGTTGCGAGGCAGTACGGCGCGGGCTTTTAGTTCGACTAGGATGCTAGCGACTTCGATGAAGTCCCCCACCGCATCGATCGAAATCTCTTTTAACACATCCAAGTACTCAAGGTACTTATGCGTGATTCCCGCCAAAGCCACGTCCGAAACTTCAATCTCATGCCGCCGCACCAGAAACAACAGCAAATCAACAGGTCCGCGAAAGTAGTCGGTGCTTACGTTAAAAATCATAAGTGTCTCAAGCATCAAAAATTATTTCGCACCCGCAATTTTGCCAGGAGCCTCGATCTATCTTCGAATCGCAATCTTGTTTATCCTCCATTGGCCCTGCAATTCAAACAGCAATACCGGCATTTTTAACGTTAACCGGTGACAACTTGTCCTACATGGTTCCATTTGCGGGCGGGAATTGAAAATCGGCTGCATTTTCGATTCCACCGCGGTGAAAAATGATAGCGAAAAACAAATACAAAACTGCTTATAATCCAACCAGCGTTCCAACGAATTAGTAGATCCCGGCAAAAGGGTCAACTGAGACAACATTTTACAGCACAGATACCCATGTCTTTTGATCAAGACTCTCAACCTGACAACCCAGCAAGCCCGCAGCGACGGCAGCAAGACTCACTGCGGCCACAAAATCCACTGGCCTCACCAGCAGCTACCAATCAAGCGTCCAATGTTCCGGCTTCGCTAACCTCGAACACCGCTGCGTCCCAGATCCAATCTCGTCCGACATCGCTACGACCGCCATCGGTTTCTGTCCAACCAAGAATCGACAACACCACTCCCCCAGTCGAATCACCCAAACCAGTTCGTTCGCATGACCAGCAGCCAGCACCGTCAAGCAACTGGGGAACGCACTTCTTTTTCTTGACAATGATGCTGACGATTGCCGTCGCTTGGCTGGTTGGCCCTCGACTGGTCGAAGAGTACTACTATGCGGCAGCCGTTGGAAAAGCCAGAGGCGAATACGAACATGCGGTTGAACAACTGGACCAAGCTCCATTGACCGAGGTGTCAATGGCTTACCAAATGGTAGCACAGCGTATCCGACCAAGTGTTGTCAGCGTAAAAGCATTCAAATCAAACGAAGTCGGCTTTGGTTCGGGAGTGATTTTGTCTGCTGATGGTTACATCATGTCCAACGCTCATGTGATCAAAGACTCGCACAAGTTCCAAGTCGAACTCTACGACCGACGACGTGCCACAGCCAGGTTGATCGGCGTGGACAACGAAAGCGATTTGGCCGTTCTAAAGATCGAAGCAAACAATTTAATCCCGGCGACTTGGGGTGACAGCGACGCAATCGAAGTTGGATCGATCGTGTGGGCAATTGGCAGCCCCTACGAATTCTCTCAAACAGTCACGTCAGGGATCCTCAGCGGCAAAAACCGACGTGGCGATGCCTATCACAACAAACAAACTTTGCTGCAAACCGATGCGGCAGTGAACCCGGGCAACAGCGGTGGCCCGTTGGTTGACATTCAAGGCAAAGTCATCGGCATCAACACATCGATTTTTGGCAAAACATTTCAAGGCATTAGCTTCGCGGTACCAAGTTCAACCGCTAAATTTGTTTTTGAACAGTTGGTTGCTGAGCAAAAGGTTAGTCGTGGCTACCTCGGTTTGATACCGGGCGAAGTGACAGAAAAACGAGCTCACATGCTGAACTCACCAGATCAGCAAGGAGCATTTGTCCTTGAAGTTACGAATGGCTCTCCCGCCTACCGCGCCGGCATTCGCCCGGGTGATATCTTGCGGAGCTGGCAAGGAGCACCGATCCAAGACTATCGAGAAATATTTCGCCTTGCCGAAGGAGCACCAGTAGGCTCAGAAGTAACCTTGAGTATTTGGCGTGCAGGCATGCTAAATGAACATCCAACAAACGTTATTATTGGCGAACTATCAAATCGACCGCAGCCCCAACCAAGTGCGTTCTCACGAGACCGATAACAGTAATAGTCGGATGTTTAAGCAGAAAATGCTAGTTTAAGCTCTCTTGCCAACTAAATTCAATGTAGCAAAACTGATGCAGCATTGATATGAAAATATCACTATGATTGAAAGCAAATAGTAAACCAAATACAACAAGATAACGCAAACTTAAGCTTGCTCTACTTTCAATTCGGAGTCCACGATGAACGATGTGATGGCGGTCGTATTAGCTGGCGGCAAGGGATCACGCTTAGAACCGCTAACTCGTGATCGAGCCAAACCAGCGGTTCCTTTTGGCGGCGGCTATCGGATCATTGATTTCG
>CAZORR010000286.1:0-3178 GCA_964582115.1 uncultured Pirellulaceae bacterium | reverse complement strand
TGGCAAACGCTCCAAGAAATCAACCAGCGTGTTGATGTATTCGTCTCGCTCCATTAACTTCACCTCGCCGCTGCGAACTTGATCCGCCAGCGGCGTGTTGTCAACCGCGTACAAATTGTGAATTTTAACCGCGTCCAAATCTGACTCGGCTACCGCTTGAGCAGTAGCCATCATATCGTCATGGCTCTCTCCTGGCAGCCCAAGCATAATGTGAGCACACAACTCAAAACCGCGATCGACGCTTCGCTCCATCGCGTCAATAAACGAATCGTGATAATGACCGCGGTTCATCCAATCAAGCGACTTGTTATGAATCGTTTGCAAACCGTACTCGACCGTCAAAGGAATCTTGGCCGCAAAAGCCTCAAGTAATTCCAACACATCGTCCGGCACGCAGTCTTGACGCGTCCCAATCGCCAACGACATGACCTCGGGATGCGAGATTGCTTTCTCGTAGAGCTTCTT
Source organism: uncultured Pirellulaceae bacterium (assembly GCA_964582115.1). Classification (GTDB taxonomy): domain Bacteria; phylum Planctomycetota; class Planctomycetia; order Pirellulales; family Pirellulaceae; genus Mariniblastus. The sequence continues at coordinate 2,713 of CAZORR010000286.1, read as the reverse complement.
CAGCGTTTCGACAGGAGCGTACGTATTGGTCGCCGGCTGAAAATACGCCATGAAGTGTTTACATTTGTAACGCCGTTTGATCCGAAAAATACCTTCGTCAATCTGAGCCAAAATGTCTTGTCGAGGCAAACGACGACTCGGACTGAAACTTCGATTGTCACAAAACGTGCAACCACCAACGGCAACCGTCCCATCAACATTCGGACAAGTGAACCCCGCATCCACGCTTACTCGCTGGACGCGGTACCCAAATATCTGTCTCAAATAATAACTGTAACTGAAATAGTGCAGACCATGCCCCTCCCAGTCAAACTGACTGCGATCATGAGGGTAAGCAACCGACTTATCCGGGTATTCGGAAAGCGGCAGTACCGCCTGCGGGTCTTGCGGCGAATCTTTAACGATCGGAAGCGAATTCTCAGGCACGGCAATTTGCAATTTGTTTGACGAAATGTAGAGTGCAGAGTAGATTTCTACTTAGCTTATGAACAACTCTTCACATAACGTAGCAGTATAATGTTACGTTGAGGATGTTATTTTGCGGCTAGTTTGCATTTTATCCTACGAAGTTCAATACTTACTTAAGGCCATTTTTATATGTTTGGTGAACTTGTACCCGTCGGCGGCGGCGATCCCATCCCGATGCTGAAAAAAAGGCTACGAGTCGGTCGGCGAGAAGGCTGCGATATCATCTTAAATTTCGGCAATGTGTCTTCATACCACTGCCTGTTCGAGATTGACAACGGATACTGGTTCGTGCGCGACCTAAAGTCACGAAATGGCATCAAGGTCGACGGCAAACGAGTCCTCCCAGGCGTTCGCAAACGAGTTGACCCGAATTGCGAAGTTTCCATCGCCAAACACAGGTTCGAAGTCGACTACGATCCAACGACCAACGGCGCTTACGGCACGCCGCCACAAGAAGAAGTCGTGGATGATTTTTTCAAGAAATCGCTACTTGAGAGGGCCGGCCTAAAAAAAGGTAACAAGTCGTCTTAGTGAACTTGATTAGCTAGAGACGGTGCGTCGCTCGACCCGCAGTGGCGTCTTCTCTTTACTGAGTGGAAGTTGAAGCGTCGGGTTAACACAAACGCGATTACGCCCATCCGCTTTGGCCTGATACAGCATCGAGTCAGCCCGTTTTAAAAGAACTGTCGTATCGATGACGTTGCTCGCACAGGCGACACCGACACTAAGCGACAAGTTTTCTCTACAACTCGGTACCGGTAAGAAAGGGATCCGTTCAACCTCAACGCGAATCGCTTCGCCCAAAACAACTGCCTCCGTCCCATCGTCACACGGCAGAAAAATGGCAAACTCCTCGCCTCCAATTCGCCCGGCCAGAGAATCTGAACCAAAAACAGCGAGTATAGAAGCCCCAATCTGAACTAAAGCTTCATCGCCAGCGTGATGCCCCCACGTATCATTAATGCGTTTAAAATGATCGACATCTAACAGAATCACCGAAGAAGTTCGATCGGGATATTTACTCTTCGCTTCTTCCATCTCGGCTAAGAAGGTCTCACGATTCAGCAGACCGGTCATCATGTCAAGTCTTGATCGTATTTTCAACTGATCATGAGTGCTTTGGAGTTCAAAATGGAGGTCCTCTTCTCGTTTCAACGCCGCCTTGTACTTTTCCGTTTGCCTCATGCAATAGTACGAAACAGGGCTTCCAATCGAATAACAACCGATGACACCGTTGACAAACATTGATGCCTGATACACATCTCCGAAGAGTGGAACCACAATCAATATCATGAATACCGTCGCGAATAGCGCACCAGTACCCACAAGAAACGACTTAAAAAATATACTCATCCCATCCAAGTAATTTACGGCAAAAAGATAAAACGCCCAATCTCATTCCTAAAAGACTGAATCGTCACTAGTAGCCATTAGCTACACGCAATTCTAGACTTACCATTTTCGACTAACGGATGGCACCGGAGATATCGTTATAAAACGCACCTCTTACCACACTGCCAGTAACATGTAGGGGTACCGCATATAAATTAGCGGGTAATAGGTTTAAGAAGCCAACTGAAACAGCCAACTTTGCCGCCCCACCTAGCCGCCAACCGAATCAACCTCGGGCACTCGATCGCCAGCTGAAGGCCTGCACCAAACCATCGCAGCCAGACTCGCAACTGCCACCAGCCCAGCTACCCCTACCCACATCAATGGCAGCGTCTCATCTTCAGGAAACCACGACTGCTTCACAAGTTGCGGTTGAAAATAAGCCAAGTAGCTGACGCAGGCATTGTGAACGGCGTGCAAAATCATCCCCGGCAAAATCGAATCTGATTTATAAGCGAGATAGCCTAAAACCAAACCAACCAAGGTGGTCGGAATCAAGCGGTCGATCGCGACAACGCTATTGCTAATCGTATGAAAGCCACCAAACACAACCGCCGAAAGCAAGATCGCCTTCCACGGCGACCAGTTCTTCAACAACGATCGCTGCAACATCCCACGAAAGAAAAACTCCTCACAAACCGCCGGCGCAAACGCCAAGCACAGGCCGATCGTCCACCAGGGCACCGACTGGATCTTTTCAGCCATCCCCTTGGTCAGCTCCACCAATTGATCATTCCACGCATCCCTTGCTTCCACGCCAGCAACCACCGCATACAAATCATGCCAGACCGTCGTCAACCACATCACGATCGGCCACAAGCTCAGTCCTAACAACAGCCCACCGATCAAAAAC
>CAZORR010000285.1:0-3186 GCA_964582115.1 uncultured Pirellulaceae bacterium | reverse complement strand
TTAAAGGAACCGCTTGAATGAAAAAAATCGAAGCAATCATCCGTCACTTTAAACTAGACGACATCAAAACTTCGCTTACAGAAGTCGGTGTCGAAGGCATGACGATCACCGAAGTCAAAGGCTACGGACGTCAGAAGGGACACACGGAAATGTATCGCGGTAACGAATACGCGATTGATTTTGTCCCTAAAGTTAAAATCGAGGTTGTCGTTCCCGCCGACCGAGCAAACGAAGTTGTCGAAAAGATCATCGGCAAAGCTCAAACAGGCCAAATGGGAGATGGAAAGATTTTCATCACCGACTTGTCTGACGTGGTTCGCATCCGAACTGGTGAACGTGGCAACGAAGCGGTTTAACCAAAAACCGCTGCGGTTTAACCCCCAAAAAAACTAAACATAGGCTTCCAGTAATCTGTTTTCTGGAAGCCTCTTGTTTTCTAGGCCTTGCGGGAATCGAGTGGCAGACAAAAGCGTTCGTTGCCTCACCTTCTAAATTTTGAATCCACCAAAATTACAAGCTCATAGCAAGTACAAGCTCGCAACGCAAGCAAGTGCATCCACTTTTTAAAAGAATACACTTGCACGCTTCTACTTAACCAACCACCGCTAACTACGAAGTCACCGGCGAAAGCCAGTTGTACTTGTCCTCTGTCTTCCCATCGAACAACCCGAAGAACGCTTCTTGCAACGCCGCAGTAACTGGGCCTCGCGTTCCGCTACCCACTTCAATGCCGTCGACACTACGCACCGGAGTCACCTCCGCTGCGGTTCCGGTCAAGAAAAGCTCGTCGGCCAAATACAACAGATCACGTGGGAACTCTTGTTCAATCACTTCATGGCCTAAATCCGCCGCCAACTTAACCACCGAGTCGCGAGTGATACCACCCAAAATCGACGCCGCCAGTGGAGGCGTAAAGATCTTTCCATCGCGGACGATGAATACGTTTTCAGCCGAACCCTCACTAACACTGCCTCGCGACGAAACCGAAATCGCTTCCGCATAGCCGTGCCGTCGAGCCTCCCCGCCGATCTGCTGAGCATTCAAGTAGTGACCACCCGCTTTTGCCAAAATTGGCATCTCCGAGCTATTAGTTCGACTCCACGAAGAAACGCAAACGTCGATCCCGTTTTTCAGGCCTTCTTCCCCCAGATAAGCTCCCCACTCCATGGCGGCAATCATCACGTTGGTTGGCACATCCTCCTTGGGCACCACTCCCAATGAACCAGCACCAAGAAAAACCAGTGGCCGGATGTAAGCATTGGTCAAACCGTTTTTTGCAATCGAATCTTTACAGCCCTGTGAAATTTCATCGGCAGAGTAAGGTACCTTGTACCGATATAGCTTGGCGGATTCGAACAGTCGCTTGGTGTGGGCATCCAGCCGAAAAATACACGGGCCGTTAGGCGTATCGTAAGCTCGCACTCCTTCAAATACACTGGATCCATAATGCAAGGCATGTGACATAACATGGACGGTAGCGTTTTCCCAAGGAATCATCTCGCCATTCATCCAAATGTATTTGCTGGTTTTCATATCGTTATTTCAAATTACTCTAGAAATCGGTTTTTTCGGAAAGCACAAGTTTAGCCGGGCTGGACGAACAGGGGGAGACATACCATGACCGAGTTTCAATATAAACGGACCACTACCGCCCAGCGTTTACAAATGCAAGCGTTGCCTAGGGCCGACTTACGTAGCCACCAATTGAATCGGATCAACGAATTACTTGCACGTATCCTCCCGGCAAATCAATTTTACCGCGACAAACTATCCACTGCCAGCGTCTCCAGCAAACTTTCAGAACTCGACGACCTGTCGCAACTGGCCAAATTCCCTTTCACCTGCAAACAAGATTTAATCAACCAAACCGATCCCGCTGGATTTGCAAACAACCTCACCTTTGCCCCAGACGCCTACACGCGTTTTCATCGAACCAGTGGCACCAGCGGCCGCCCGATGATTGTGCTGGATACTCAAAACGACTGGAATTGGTGGATGGAGGCCTGGTCGTACGTGCTAGATTCGGCAGATCTAAAGCGAGACGACCGTGTGCTGATGGCGTTTAGTTTCGGTCCCTTCATCGGGTTCTGGAGTGCCTTCGACGCCGTGGCTGAACGAGGAGCGATGGTGATTCCAACTGGCGCAATGACCAGTTTGGCTCGGCTGGAACTAATCCAATCAACTGCCGCTACGGTAATTTTTTGCACGCCCAGCTACGCGATTCATTTGGCTCAAGTGGCCGCTGAAAATGGCATTTGCTTGGCCGACCATGCCCGCTCGGTCAACCGCATCGTCGTGGCCGGCGAACCGGGCGGATCGATCCCGGCAACCAAAGCCAAAATCGAATCCGCTTGGGATGCCTCGGTGATTGATCACTGCGGCGCTTCAGAAGTCGGACCTTGGGGATTCGCCGCTCCTAGTGGTGATACCGACGACCAAGGAATTTTTGTTAACGAAGCGGAGTTCATTGCCGAATTTATCCCCGTCAATGATTCGAGCACCGATTCAAATACCGGTGGCGCTGAAGCGTTCGATTCGCTTTCAGCCACGCAAGCAGCAGGGCAGGGGACTTTCGAATTGGTGCTGACTTGCTTGGGACGCATTGGCAGCCCCGTTGTCCGCTATCGTACTGGCGATCTGGTACGTCCGGTTTTGGATCACGGGCACGCCTGTCGATTCGTAAAACTTGCAGGCGGCGTATTGGGGCGAGTTGATGACATGATGATCATCCGCGGGGTCAACGTTTTCCCAGCTTCGATCGAGCAAATCCTGCGTTCGTTTGAACAGGTAGTTGAATTTCGAACAACCGCGTTTAAACAAGGTGCAATGGATCAATTAAAAATTGAAGTGGAATCCACAACCGACAATATCGATCCGATCCGAATGGCCTTGCAAAACAAACTCGGCTTTCGTGTCGACGTCGAACAGGTTGCCGATCAAACGTTACCACGGTTTGAAGCCAAAGGTAAACGGTTTGTTGACAATCGCCAGATGTAGTGGATGACGTAGTACCTATTCTAGATAGCTGCAAACACAGCATAAAAATTAACGCAAAGAGTCATTCGCAACCGCTCTTTGCGTCCTTGCGCCTTCGCGTCTTTGCGTTAACTTTCTCTTGGAATCTTTTGTGCCAAGATTATCCACTACGCCAAATCATCAACAGCCATTAAAATCTCACAAGAACAT
>CAZORR010000284.1:0-3311 GCA_964582115.1 uncultured Pirellulaceae bacterium | reverse complement strand
CAATCTACCCCCGCACCAACCGCCAACAACGGTGAATTCGGCGATTGCGAAAGTCTTCTGGAACGGTCGTTTTGCTAATTTCACGAAAATCAAAACCTAACGATCTAATGAAATCTTCATCAAATTTAAACCGCCTGAAGTTCGTCGAAAAATAAACGACTCCCTGTGGAGCAACGATCTTTTTCAATTGTTCAAAAATCGAAACGTATCCCTGCTGAACATCCCAATCGTTTTCAGTGCGTTTACTATTTGAGTACGTTGGCGGGTCGCAAACCACCAAGTCATATTGTTTTCGTTGTCGAGCGGCGGTTTCCAAGAACTCGATCGTGTCGCCGGCGACAAACTGATGCTGCCGAGACTCCAAGCCATTGATTCGAAAGTTTTCACCGGCCCAATCCAAGTACGTTCGTGACAGATCAACGGTCGTTGTCGACTGCGCGCCGCCGACAGCAGCATAAACCGAAAACGCGCCAGTGTAGGCGAACAAGTTCAACATCCGTTTGCCATCGGCTTCGTCCATCACCATTTTACGTGCCACCCGATGGTCCAAAAACAAACCGGTGTCCACGTAGTCTGAGAAGTTCACCAAAAACTTCAATCCACCTTCATGAACCACGACGCGTCGACCTGCGTCGTCAAGTTTGTGGTACTGACCAGTACTATCGCCTTTGCGTCGTTGCTTCAGAAATGTGTTTTCAAGCGGCACTGCCAATGACTTGGATGCCGTTTCCCGCATCAAGTCCAGCCAAGCTCGATGCCTTGCAAGATCTCGATCGTGAGGCCGTTCGTATTCGGTAATGTGCAAATAGTTTTCGTATCGATCAACCACCAACGGGATCTCAGGAATATCTCGCTCGTACAAACGAAAACAACTGATACCGCGTTTGGTCGGCCATCGTCGCAAATGCCGGGCTCGCTTAACCAACCGGTTCTTAAACAACTCCGCTTGCTCACGGTCCTTATCATTGATCGAACCAAAAACAGGTTGAATCGCTGACTTGGCAGGCGGAGCAACTTTCGGTGAATCGACTGACGGCGGTGCTTTCGAATCACGCTCAACTAGATCCACGGGCGGTGCGATCGGAGTTGCCGTAGGAGATTCAATGATCTCGACCGGGATTTTGGTCTGTCGTGTTTCTTGCGGTGGCGATACGGAACCGGTAGCCACCGCCTCTGAAATCAATGCTTCCGACGATTCCTCTTCAACGTCTACCGAAACCGGCGGCTGAACCACAACTTCTGACTCAGCCACACCCGACTCCGCAGGACGCTGACGAATCATACTCGGTGGCTTCGGCCCCAAAAATTGATAGTAACAACACTCGATTCGGCCATTGAAAAGTTTCCGACGTCGAGTGGCCTGCTTTTGGACGATACGTTCGAAACGAGGCATATTCGTGATCAAAAACAAAGACCAAGTCGGCAGCCGCTGTAAAACCTCTGGAAAGCTCTCGTACAAACCAATCAAGCGATCTTGTTCTTCCAATCGCTCGCCATACGGCGGGTTGGTCACGATGCATCCGTACTCTTGATCACTAACAAACTGATCAAACGGCTGTTCCGCAAACCGAATCGCATCCGAAACTCCCGCTTGCCTCGCATGATACTGAGCCAGACTCAGCACATCTGGATCTCGATCCGACGCCAAAATATTCAACGGCAAATCAAGTTTTCGTTGGGCCTTCGCATGCTTCCGAGCATCTTCCCATATCCGCTGGTGAATCACCGGCCAATCACTACTGGCAAAAGCCCGCTTGAGCCCCGGAGCAATATTGCGTGCTTGCAAAGCCGCTTCAATCGCGATCGTTCCCGAACCACAAAAAGGATCCGATAATACTCGACTCGCATTCCAAACGCTTAAGTTAACCAGTGCCGCTGCCAATGTTTCTTTTAGCGGCGCAGGCGCTGTCAACTTTCGATAGCCGCGTTTATGTAGACTTGGCCCGGTCGTGTCGAGCGTTAAAACGGCCTCGTCTTTAAGCAACGCGACCTCGACTTTATACGTCGCCCCCGATTCAACAAGCGTTTCTGTTTTGTGAAAATTTCGCAGGCTTTCAACCAACGCTTTTTTTACCGTCCGCTGGACCGCAGGCACACTGGTCAGTTGCGACAATCGTGACCGACCAATAACCGGGAACTGCCCATCGGCTGGAATGTACTGGCTCCAATCAAACGCTTTGACGGTTTCAAACAGCGCATCAAAATCCGGAGCGTCGAAACGTTGAACTTCCAGCAAAACTCGGTCCGCCGTTCGCAACCAAATATTGGTCTCGCAAACGGCTGCCCAGTCACCTTCAAAACCAATTCGCCCAGGCGTCAGCACACGGGCTTCATAGCCCAACGCGATCAGTTCACGTTTAACAATCGCTTCAAGTCCGAAAGCGCAGGCAGCGATCAATTTCACGGAATTTCCTCAGAGCGTCAGCACTCAGCATATCAGCAACGATGCTGACTCGATTCAAAAGACCATACTCTAGTCTCGCCTGCAAATACTTCAATCGACCAACCAACGATTTGCCACTGATACCCGCCTGAAAGAGAATTGCTTTTTTTTGAGAGAATTATCAATCTTCATTTAAGGCAATACTTCGCCTGATTTGAAAATTGCTAGCGTCAAAACCCGCCGGTACTAAAGACCTTCACGAACCTTTCAAAAATTCAATCTTGGCCTCCAAAATTTGATCTGCTACCGTACCCATCCGCCGATAACTGTTAACAGGGATCAGCGATAGGTAATAAATCATACTGGCTCACATGAAGTTGGCCAGAATCGACAAAGGATGTCAACAAATGAACCATGAATTGGATTTTGATATCAACGTACACATTCGTTGGATGATTCGTCGTGACATGGCAGAAGTGCTAGATATCGAACAAGCAAGCTTCGAATTCCCTTGGCTGGAAGAAGACTTCTTGCGCTGCCTGCGTCAACGAAACTGCATCGGCATGGTCGCCGAATATGACGAACGGGTGGTTGGGTTCATGGTTTATGAACTGCACAAAGAGCAACTGCACGTATTGAATTTCTCGGTTCGTCCAGACATTCGACGGCGAGGAGTAGGCCAACAGATGGTCAACAAACTAGTCGGCAAACTATCCCGTCGCGGTCGCAACCGAATCGGTCTCGAGATTCGCGAAACGAACTTGGCCGCACAGATGTTCTTCAAGAACCTCGACTTCCGCGCCATCAGCGTACTTCGTGATTACTACGACGACACCGTCGAGGACGCGTATGTGATGCAGTACCGCTTCGAAGAAGAAATGGTCGAACCTGTCGAAATGGTAAACCGAATCACTCGCATGGCAGGCTA
>CAZORR010000283.1:0-3333 GCA_964582115.1 uncultured Pirellulaceae bacterium | reverse complement strand
CGGTCGAGCGTTTCACGGCGATCGGCGATTGGATGCAGATCAATGGAGAAGCGATTTACGGTACACAAGCCAGCCCGTTTACTCGGCTTCCTTGGGGTCGCGCCACAGCAAAAGCGACAGGCGACAACAGTTACCGCTTGTACCTTCACGTTTTCAAATGGCCTGAAAACGGCGAACTGTTCCTACCGGGCCTTAACATCGCACCAGTCAAAGGCTCAGTCTTGGGTGGACCTGCCGTTGAAACAAAACAACTCTCCCAAGTTCGCGGCGGCATTCAGATGACCGGCTTACCAACTAAACCAGTGCATCCCGCAGCGACCGTTATCGCATTGGACTTCAACCAAACTCCCACGGTTGCGCCATTCCGGATCCATGCGGCAACCGATGGATCGTTCACTTTAGAACCCACTGATGCAACCGTGAAAAACGCGAAGTATCACGACAACGAAATGTTTAGTCGCTCCAACATCGATTCGTGGAAAGCGAATTCCAAAGCAACATTCCCGCTTCAGGTGGAAACGGCCGGCAAGTACGAAGTACAAATCGAACTGGCCGCTCACAAGCTAGATTCAGAAGCTGAATTCGTGCTGTCGGCCGGCGACGCGAATCACGTCTTTAAGATTGCAGCAACCGGTGGGCCGAAGGCTTGGAAAAAAATCAACGCCGGTTCACTCGACCTTCCTACAGGAAAAGTTGAATTCCAATTGTCTTGCAAATCAATCGTGAAGAAGGGCGTGGTCAAGATTACTGCCATTGCCTTAAAACCCGTCGAATAGGCTTAAACTTCACATCACGACGCTCAAACGTCGTGGCGATTTCAACGCGGTAAAAACAACCCTGCAATCATACACGGTTCAGGGCTTAATCGCCGCTTCAAGCCACGTTCGAATTAGCCCAATATTTCTGGGCCGGTCAACCGGCACCGGCACGAGTGCTTCCGAGACAATCTTCCGCAGCACTTTTACAATCGGTTCGGTGTCATCCCCATCAGAATTCACAATACACTCGCTGGTTGATCTTTCTAACCCGAGTGTCTGTGCAAGCGGATGTTGGCCGAACGGTTGTAGGTTTGGAGGACGCCCGGTCAGGTACCAATGAACTAAACCGCCCACAGCATACACATCGGTCCATTGGTCAACTTGCCCGAATGCATCATCAATTTGTTCCGGCGCTGCAAAACCAATTGTCCCACCAGTAATTGAGGGCTCTGGGTTTTCTTCAGGTCGAGACATTCTTGAAAACCCAAAATCGGTGATCTTAATTTGGTCGTTGGCGTCCACCAAAACGTTTTGCGGAGTCAAGTCGCCATGAATCACTCCGGCCGAATGCATCGCCTCTAGTGCCAAGCAAATTTGCAACATCCAATCAGCAAATTTTCGTAGTGGCGTCTCCCTCAAACCACTGATTGGCCCGCCAGCAATCCAATCGCTGACCAAATAAATACCACCTTGAGGTGATTGGCCAATGCCACGGAATTTAAGCACATGTGGGTGAGAAACCTTTGCTGCCAAACGCAATTCCTGCAGAAACGTTCGTTTAATCGTTTCGTTCTGCCAAAACGATTTGCGAAGAAACTTTACTGCCACGATCTGACCATCACATTGCATAGCAGCTCGGTAGACTTTGCCAAAGGCTCCACTGCCTACCAATTTGCTCAACACAAACTCGTTGTATTTCATAATCGGCATTCCAACCGCAGCTAAATCGTTCGCGACATCGCCTATCACCAAATCATTCTGGCAATCGTCATCGTTTAAAGGACGCTTTGCCAGCCGCCGTTTTATTTCCTGAAGTCGTCGACGAACGGTACGCTCATCGATTTGCAGGGCCTTTCCGATTTCACGCTGCGTCTGGCCCCACAGCAAGCGTTCAACAACCGCGACCAAGTCCGCATTTAGTTCCACAAAAAGACGATCCAGCAAAAGGTCAGCCTCGGAAGCGTTTGCTGAAAAATCATCTTTAGCCGGCAACCAGTCCAGACTACCTGAAGAAACCTGAGCGTGTTCACTACCACGCTTGATGGCTGCTTGGCGTTCGATCGCTCTGGCAACTTTTCGCCGTACAAATGTTGCCAGCAATCCCCACAGCACTGCGCTTTCGCTAATTTGGACTTTGCTGTTTCGGGCCGCATTAAAAAAACTTCCAAGTGCCGACTGGACCGTATCAGAAGGATCAATTTTCGACCGCCAGCGTCCAGCTAATTTCCCCGCAGCCAAGGCCACTAAACGAATCGAGTATCGCTGCACTAGGATTTCAGCCGCATGCTCGCTACCGGATTTCCATTCCCGTAATAGCGTGCCATCAGTTTGATTCGCCAATCCCTGCCGGGTTTTATATTCTTTTCCAGAATTTGTGTCCGGTTTCAAAACCATGATCGCATTACCTAACTAGCAGATTTTGAATGAAGCAGCGTTTTACGGACTAACACCCAAACCATGCAAGATTCAGCTGTTTTAATTCCATCCTACCTTACACGGAGATCAATTATGTCGATGGTTGTAACGAAACCTTGTATCGGTTGCAAAGATAAAGCTTGCGTAACAGTGTGCCCAGTCGATTGCTTTCACGAAGACGAACAGATGGTTTACATTGACCCCGAAGTCTGTATCGATTGCGGAGCTTGTGTTCCCGAGTGCCCAACGGAAGCAATTTACCACGAAGACGATGTCCCGCCCGAATGGCACCATTTCATTCAGATCAATGCCAATAATTCAAAGACGTGCCCATCGGCGCATTGATGCCCAACTAGAAAGACCGATGAGAGGGGCGTGCCATGAGTCAACCGCCTAAAACACCTAACAAGAAGCCGGCCATTCTGGCTGGCCTTGTGTTTTGGAATCATCCAAAAACTTAATGGATCGTAACTCGCTTCATGAGTGAATTAACAAGCGACCGACGTTAGCGTTGGTCGATGTCTGCACTCACCCCTACTCGTTCGAGCTCCCGGCCCATTTTCCCGGTCAGGAAATACAACAACATTTTAAAATCGGCCATGATCGACCAAAGTGGATACGTGAATGTCGCAGGCTTGTTGCACTCTACCCAACAATGGCTCAACCAAGAAAACAAATAACCACAAACCAAAGCCAGCGGCAGAAGCATCCATTTTTGCGAAATGATAATCAACACTAGGACTAAGATTGCCAACAGAGTGCCAAAGTAGTGCCACCCGCGCGTCGATGCTTGGCTATGTTCTTGAAGGTAATACGGCCAAAATTCTGCGAACGTTTCATGTTTATGCATCAATCAACTCCGTCCGCTTCAAACAAAACAAAACTCAAAGCTCGACGCAAAAAACACGAGCCATATGCATCCATCACCTAAGCAAACTTC
>CAZORR010000282.1:0-3340 GCA_964582115.1 uncultured Pirellulaceae bacterium | reverse complement strand
AGTCCACCACCAAGACCTCGCCGAATTCGCCTAGCATGACGTTTTCGGGTTTTAGATCGCAATGCAAAATGTTCTGAGCGTGTGCAAAGCCGATCGCGTTGACGACGTTTTTGAAAATCTCAAGATTGTCTTTGAGTGAGTTTTTTCGAATTGTCTGTAACCAAGACTGGCCACGAATTTCTTTCATGACATAAAACGGATTGACGGCCCCTTTAGGACTGACCGTCAAGCCAATGTCGTGAATCGGTACAATGTTTGGATGCTCCAAGCGCCCGGTGAACTGAGCCTCGCGTAGAAACTCGTTTTTAATCGTCTGTTGACGATCTTCATGATCGTCGGAGGTCTGTAGCAGTTTGATTGCGACCGAACGTTCAAGAGGAACTTGTTTGGCTTGAAACACCACGCCGTAGGCGCCGGATCCAATTCGTTTTTGAATCTGGTAATCGGATTGGTCGGCGACCTCTTCCTTGTGTACGATCGTGCGAGGAGGGATTAGCGAGTTTAGGCCTTGCGAGTAGGCTTCGGCGGCATCAAGGGCCGCTTGTGGGTTGACGATTGTTGGTTCGCGCTGCCCAATAATCGTTTTTGATTGTGGACCGATTACGTTGGGTGGTTTGATAGTTGCGGGGAGTGATGCCGTCGCATTATCAAGTTTGTCGTCCAACGGCCGACTCATGGTTTGCATTGGATCGATCAATAACGTTTGGTCGGTGCTGGCTGCTGGAGGCAGTTTGTGTCCAACTTTGAGTGTTGGGGCAACGTCCAGGTCGTCGTCTTGGGGGACTTGCTTGATCGTCAAATCAGAACCAGACGCATGTTCGTCGGTTAGGGTGGGGGCCGATGGATCAGGCAGGTCGTCGGAGGGAACTCTGGTGGTGTGCGTATCGCGAAGAGTTGGTGAATCGGGGAGGACGAATTCGAATCCGCACGCCGCGCATACTTTTGGCGCTTTTTCGGAGAGTTCGCAATTACATTTGGGGCAGGACTTCATAAGCGAAAAGCGTTTACCTTGGTTTCAAGGATTTTTTGGAGTAGTCGCTCGGGCACGATTATAAATATCGTTTGAGCTTGCGTTTAAGTCTCGACAAATGGTCGTAGCTTTCGGCAACCGTGACTTGAGTGAGCGTTGAATCGTCGTCGGGTGAGTCGGTATTAGTTGGTGAGTTATGCTCCATTGTTGGAGCGGTTTGTTGGGCGTCGCGTTGTAGTAGTCCCATTAAAATATCGTTGGCGACGACTGGACGCGAATGATTGTTTGTATCAGGTGTGATGGTGGTGTGGTTTGATGAATCGTTCCTGCCCGCCTCGCTTCCGTTCTCTGATTCTAATTCATCGCGGTCGAAGATTGTATCGTCAATATTGTCTGGAGTTGCTTTTTCGGGTTCCTCGTTACCCGTCGACGGATCGGAAGGTAGGTCATCGATTTCTCCAGTTTTGTAGTGGTAAAAGAATAATTCGTCACCACGGTTGTCATAGGCTTTAAAGACTCGATACCAGTATCCAGGTTCCGCCGCTGGCGACCGTTCGATTTGGTCGATGATGCGGTCGGTTTCATTTTCGCCGACGTTTTCAAACACTTGTTCGTTGAAATCATCAACGGCAGGGTATAGCTTGGATGGTTGTTTGAGAACGACCTCATCTCCCATCACTTCTATTTCGTCGACTGGAATTTCCGCTTGAACCCAGCGGAGTTCACCGTTTTCAAAAGGAGCAACTTCTCGATCGAATATGCTGTCCGATTGGTCAATTGGCGGCGGCGAATCAAAAGGCAAATCGAATGTGGGTCTCACTTCGATTGAATTAATAGGATTGATTATAGGCAAGTCCGGCGCGGCGCCTCGGGGAAGATCGAAGATGGATAAAATCTGTTGTGTCGTTTCGTTCAACGAGTTGTCGACGGTCGCCAGTGGTCCGCTGAATAGGTTGATATCTTGATCGTTGCGAATAATGATGTCTGTGAAGACGTTCGGATTGTCGAAGTGAGTGATCACCGCTTGGGCCGAAAAGTCGTCTACTTGAGAAATTGTCTCGCGTCCGCCTTCGTTGCCACCGATTAACGCTCGGATTACTGTGTTCTGTTGGAAGATGTCGTCTTCAAAGGCTTCTGAGTCGACGGTGTTGGATGGCGTAAATAGGTTCAGCGGCTCAATGGGGGCTGATGGTTGATTTTGAGAATCAAAAATAACACCAATTCGGAACCCGACTTCACCTAGTTGTCCGTACTCAATGACGATGTCTTGGCTGACGGATCCGTCGGTGTTCAGTATCAAGATTTGCGTCGTATCCTCGAACAGGAATCCATCGTCATCAAAGAAGTTTGCGAACACTTGATTGCTGTTGACGACTCCAACGTTTGTTGGGCCCGTGACAGAAGCTTGGCCACCGTCGAAGAAGACGCCTGGGTTTGTTGCGTCGCCGGCTGCAGAGTAGAGTGTGACTTGAGGGTCTGCGACCGGTGAGAAGGCCGTGATGTCTTGTTGCAGTGAAATCGTCTGGTCGGCGAATACACTGATACTGCCATCGGTTGAATTAAAACCCGTTAAAGAATCAATGCCGGTAACTGAGGTGACATTTGTAACGTTCACGTCACCACGGTGCGCAATCGAAATTGCTTGCGGGCGATTTGAATCGACTTCCCCGTTTTGTACTGCGGCTAGTGAGTCTAAGTTGAATTCGAGAGTCGGGTCTGTTAGAAGTCGCGAACCTCCCGCTGAAATTGCAATCGCTTGGTTGGCCGCTGCGATGCTGGTCAGATGAACGTACTCAGTTGCCTCTATGCCGATCTGTTGCGCCAGTAAATCGCCTTGGGTTTGCTCTACGCTGCCATCGGCAATTACGAATAAATTCTGATCAATGGCAGTGCCGGTTGCGATCGGTTGTGAGTTGGCGGCGGTTGGTTGAGTACCGTTGATAACTAAATCACTGTCGACTTCCAAGTGAGCATTGTCTGCAATTAAACTTACTTGATCTAGTGAGATTGAGTCTCCGGTTTGATTGCCTAGAACGATATTCGTTGCTGAATTGAGCTGAGCGTCGGTGGAAGCCAGGGAAGCTCCGGTGGCATTGCCGATTTCTTGTGCGGATGAAACGAACAGGTCCGTGACGTTTGAGTTGCCAGAGAACAGTGTCGCGTCGTCTTCTACCAGAACCGCTCGCGAAGCGTTCAGTGAAGTGCTTCCGAAATTAACATTCGTCGCCAGCGCACTGCCAGCGGCTTCTCCGTCGAGCCCAATTTCGATTTCATTTGCGCTGAAGGTTGCTTGGCCTTGGACATCGATCGTTTGGTTTGGCGCGGCAGCCAAGACAATGTTGCCATCGGTTGATGTGAACGTAGCAGAAG
>CAZORR010000281.1:0-3366 GCA_964582115.1 uncultured Pirellulaceae bacterium | reverse complement strand
GCTATCAGCCTCAGTTTTTCTTTGGCACGACTGATGTGACAGGCCGAGTCGAAGTTCTGGATGCCGACATGGCAACACCAGGCGATGGCGTTCGTTTGTCGGTGAGCCTGCAAAGGCCCGTGGCATGCGAAGAAGGTTCGCGTTTTGCGATCCGTGAAGGCAACCGGACGGTAGGTTCGGGTGTTGTTACCAAGGTGATTGAGTAGTTCTTTTCAACGGAGCTTTCAACCGCCTTTAAAGTCGGCGGTTGCCAAAAGCTTCCGCCGACTGTTTTAAAATACAGTACAGGATTTCCTGTTAGAGTTCGGGGCTTCGCTAGCCCGCGACGACCTTGGCTTTGATTTTGATCTCGCCCAAGTCTTTCATCGCGCCACCCTCGATCTCAATAATCTCTCCATACCTAGCGCTTCGGCCTTCGCCTTTGAAACCAAGCGATTCTTGCCAGACAACCATGCGACACTTCCCAGCAGGAGCGTTTTTGATTTCAAAGTTTCCGTCCTTATCGGTGACCGCGTAGTACGGATGGTTGAATATGCGTAGCCACATTTTTTCCCAAGGATGAGGCGGGCAGCTGATTTGATTGGCCCCACGCTCCGTTTTCAATCCTTCGATCAAAATCTCTTTTTGCGGTGGCATGGCTTTCGCAAATTCTTCGTTGGCAAAACCGCTGAACTTAAACACGTGAGGTACGGGGCCTTTGTTACGCATGTTCAAGCTCATGCCTTCTCGCATGGCAACGGCATGAGGCACGTAGCCTTGCGGGTTTTGATCGACGTGGACGATTTTTTTGTCAACGGGGATATCCATCAGCTCTTTGTGAACCTCTAGCGTTTGCTTGGCCTTGCGGTTTCGCTTGCCGTCGACAAACACGTCTTCGGGGATCAACCAAACGTAAACCCAGCGGACCCCTTTTTCTTTTTTGTCTACAACCCAGTCTTCGTGCAGGATGGGGCCGAGCGAACGGAACCATTCCAAATCCTTGGGAGACAATTGGATTTTTTCTAGGTCAACCTCTTTTTGTTCAGGAACGTCACCGTCGTACAGCAGACGGCCTTTGATCGATCCCCAGTTCATACCCGGGTTTGCCTGGTCACCGACAATTGACACTGGAGTGGCGCGAACCAATTCAGCGCTGCTAATCATGGCCAAGCCCGTTAAGGCTGCCATTTCTTTCATGAATTTTCGACGCTGATCCATAGCGAATTTAAAACGATCGATAGGCTCGGACATGCTTTTAACTCCTGAAGGAAAATAGCCATTGGGTCAGTCAGTACATTCTCTGAAGCCGTAATGGCATTGGCTTCAAAAACGGATCAGCGGCCAAGTCGATACAAAAATTCAAACCATGCCGCGTGATGATGGTCAGTAGTTTAAACCCAACTACTGTTTATTAAGATCGGTAAATTATAAACGATTTGCTAGTCGTTCTTGGATTTAGAACATAGACCGTAAAGCCAACGCAATCCAAACGCGGAATGTGCGCTAAACTGACGTAGCGGAACGTTTTTACTTCGGTTTGGGGAGAGTTTGGCCAGATTCCTCCCCCTTGCTCTTAGCCGCCGGGCGATTAAATCGCAAAGCCATCGGCGACGTCTTGTGGGGCGGGTGCGTATGCCAGTGGCTCCATCGAACTGCCTGCCCTGCCCTGCGATAACGACCGCATTGCACTGGAGTATCCGAACAGCTCGGCTAGCGGAGCGTTGGCGACGATGGTGGTGGTTGCTAAGTGGGTGTCGGTACTGACGATCTGAGCGCGGCGCTGAGCCAAGTCGCCAACGAATTCGCCGTAGTACTCTTCAGGGGTGGTCACGGTTAACTTCATTACCGGTTCCAACAGTTGAGGCGCGGCTTTCTTGAGCGCGGCTTCGAAGGCTTCGCCCGCGGCGATCGAAAATGCCATCGGTGTTGACTCTTCGGTCGCTTCGGCGTCCAACAATGTGACGCGAATTTTAGTCAGCGGGAAACTTCCAATCGCTCCGCCGCTTTCACCGCGAGCTTTGATTTCATCTTTAACCGATTGAACCATCTCCATCGGCATCGAATCGACGGGTAGGCGACTACGCACGGCGACGCCGGATTCTATCTTGTCATCGGGTTCCATGCGGATTTTGATCTTGGCAAACAGCTGTTGACCATTAACCAACCGATGGCATTCCCCCATCACTTCGGCCGCTTGGCTGACGGTTTCGCGATAAGATACCCGCGGCTTGTGAACTTTCACGTCCAAGTTGAAATCACGAAGCAAACGATTCTTGATAACTTCCAAGTGTAGCTCGCCCATGCCGGCGATCAAGGTTTGACCGGTATCTTCGTTTTCGTTGGCTTTGAAAGTTGGATCTTGCCGCTTCAACAATTCTAGCACGTCGGCCAGCTTGGTTCGTTCGCCCGTTGATTCGGGTTCGATCGCCATCTCGATGACGGTTTCAGGGAATTCAATTTGCTCTAACAGGATCGGTGCTTTTTGTTCGCACAGCGTGTCGCCGGTAACCGCAAAGCGAGGACCAATCACGCCGACGATTTCACCGCAACCAACTTCATCGACTTGTCCGTCGCGGTCTTTTTTGGTTGCGTGGATTTGCCAAAGTTGAGCCGCGTTTTCTTTCTTGTCTTTGGAGGGGCAGTAAACGCGCGAGTTGCCTTTGAGCGTTCCGCTGTAGATGCGGACCCAATATAAGTCGCCCGTTTTGGCAGGAAGAATTTTGAAAACCAAACCACAGAACGGCTCTTTCGGATCCGGTTTACGAGACTCCGATTTGGCAGGTTTGTCCGGGTTCTTCGTCGGTACGGTTCCAACCACAGGTGGGCGATCGAGCGGACTGGGCAGGTAGTATTTGACGCTGTCCAAAACGCCTTGTACGCCCATGCCGTGTAAGGCTGAACCACAGACGACTGGTTGAATGTGCCGAGCCAAGGTGGCTTCGCGGATGACCTGACGAATTAGCTCGTTGGGGATTGGTTTTTCTTCGAATGCCAGTTCCGCCATTTCGTCGCTGTAGTTATACAACGCTTCCAGCATTTGCTCGCGTGCGAATTCCGCTTCGTCTTGGACCTCTTCGGGAATCGGAGCTTCTTTTTGCTCGCGACCTTCGTCGGCGTAGGTGACGTAGCGCATTTTGATCAGGTCGACAACGCCTCTGAATGGATTGTTGACGTGGGCTGGGCCTTCGCCGACAGGCATTTGAATGGCGACGGGGTTGGCCCCCAGGCGAGCTTTGATTTCTTCGAATACCCGTTCGAATTCGGCCCCTTCGCGGTCGAGCTTGTTGATGAACGCCATTCGTGGCACGCCGTACTTGTCGGCTTGTCGCCAGACGGTCTCGGATTGAGCTTCCACACCCTCACGCGCACTGAAAACAACGACGGCTC
>CAZORR010000280.1:0-3393 GCA_964582115.1 uncultured Pirellulaceae bacterium | reverse complement strand
GATCCACGGCTTTCGATTGGTCATGCGAGTTCCAAATTTCGATATTAGATAAAACGGAGAGGCAAATTGGAGCTTTCAACAAATCACGATTCTAGCTTGAAACGCGCTGGTATTGAATTATTTAAAGTGTCACAGATGGCGAAACTGTCGAGTCGTTGGAGCTCGCGTCTGAATCATCCATAACGTAGATACATTCGTGTCATCTAGAATCACGTCGATAATGCAGGGTTTCCGAAATATTCCGAATATTCCATCGATATAATTGCCGCTCCGACCTCTCTGGTGTCTGGGCGATCGCCGTCTACGCTGGCGGTGCCAAGCATGATAAAGCAACGTCAATCACGCTTGATAGCCATGCCTCCAGTTGGTCATTCTATATTTCTATTAAATGTCACTTTTGGAAAAGCAAGCGCGCTTTGCAGCGGTTAGAGTTCAATTCACTTGTAGAAGTGTATTGTTTTGCAAAACAATGATTCTCAACAAAGGGCTGGTGAAACGCTCACACCTGCCTCAACACCTTTTACCGAGGTTCGCTTCTTTGGTTTTACCTCTGACACCGAGTTTACAACAATAGGGTTTCGTGGAGTAGGGTTCGAAGGGTTTTCAATTGATAACGTCGAGTTCGCTCCAGCGGTTCCTGGGGTTGTCCCTGCGCCAACTTCAATGTCCATCTTTGCGGCGTGGGCATTGGTCGCGGCAAGTACGCGACGTCGGCGCAAGTAATTAATATCTGATTCGCAAGTCCATTGTTGATGCGCTTGACGAGAGTTTTAAGAACACAACGTTCCTGGACTCAGGAGCGTTGTGTTCGAATCTAGGGCAAGCGGCTGCAGAACACTTGAGGGCACCCACAATTAAACATCTAATTTATTAGATGATTTGTGTTGACATGCCGCATTCTGCCGATATGATCGTTTAAAGAATTAGATGATAGTCGTTGCCTGTGGGAGTGTTTGATGTCGCGATCGAGTTCTATGCATCCAACTGAATTGGAATTGGAGATTCTCAAGATTCTGTGGGAGGAGTCTCCCTTACCCGTCCGCGAAGTCCGGGCTCGGCTGGAATCACAGGCCGGTCGTAAGTCGGCTCATAGCACCGTGATCACGATGCTCAATATCATGTTCGACAAGGGTTTTTTGAAACGCAAAAAGGATGGCAAGTCGTTTTTGTTTTCTCCTAAGGTTAAAAAAAATCGCGTGACAGGCGGTATGACGGGGGATCTGCTTCTGCGAGCGTTTGATGGTTCGTTACCAGCGATGGTGATGAACTTGCTGGATACCAACGATGTCGACGCGGACGAACTGGCCGAAATCCGCAAACTGATCGCTCGTAAAGCCAAGGAGAAAAAACAATGATTGAATGGTTAGACTCGGGGCAAGGCGTGCGAATTTGCGTGACGCTGTTGCATTCTGTTTGGCAGGTCGCCCTGTTGGTTGGCGTGGCCCGTTTGTTAGATAGCCTGTTCCAATTTGCGCGAAACCGAAAAGTTGAATGGAGCTATTGGACCAACGTGACCGCCTTGGTGGTCGCTCTGATTGCCATGCCGATCACTTTCTTGATCATCGGCGATGCGTCAACCAACGGTCGTATTGATTCGCCAGCGGCACAGTTGGCTCCAGTCAATGGCGTTCCAGAAATCTCCATCTTGGATGACTCCTTGGTTTCGGATTCGGGCGAGGGCGAATCGTCAGTTGCTCAATCGACGGCGAGCTTTTCTATTTCGGATAGCTCGAATGACAGCACCGCAATCGATCCGTTGCCCGTGGGCAGTAAGCGATTTGGCCAAGCTGATATTCCTTGGGCATCAATTTCGGTGTGGGGCGTGGCAGCGTATTTGGTCGGTGTGGTAGTGATGTTGACTCGCTTGGTCATTTCAGTCGCCCGCACCAATCGGTTAGCTCAGTGCGGCCAGCGACTAAACGACGGTACAGCGTTTCAAATCGTGCAGCGGCTATGCAAGGCGTGGTCGATGGATGCGATGCCAGCTCTTCGATTGGCTGAAAAAATCGTGATGCCCAAAGTCGTCGGGCTGATTCGTCCGTCCATTTTGTTGCCGGCCTCCGCGATCACGGGCTTGACAATGAGTGAATTAGAATTGATTCTAGCTCATGAATTGGCTCATGTGCGTCGCCACGACATGTGGGTTAACTTGCTTCAACGGCTGGCGGAAACTGTTTTGTTCTTCAACCCGGCGCTCTGGGTTTTGAGTCGCCAAATTAGCAAACAGCGAGAATATTGCTGCGATGAAATTGCGTGCAGTTCGGCCGAACTGGCGACCAGCGACCAGGGAATTCGTTTGCATTATGCGGAAACACTGCTTCGCGTTGTTGACTTGGCGCGAGGATCGTCAGAGCGGGACGGCGAGGTCGCCGCTTTGGCTGCCAGTGGACGGTCTCCTTCGGAGTTGCGGCACCGCGTGGCACGATTGTTTGGCGAGCCATTGCGGGAACCGCTTCGTTTGACGCGCGGCGGAGTGTTGTTGGTTGTTGGGTTTGCGATGCTCTTGATCGGTCCGGTTTTGTGGAGTGCTAAAGCGGAAAGTACAAAGCCAGCAGATGGAGTGGTCGGCGTAGTGCTCGGTCTCGAAGAAACGGAACCGCTCGTTAAACAACTTGAGCAACAAGGCGCGACCGTTTTTACAACCTATCGACCAACAAGTAACGGTCAGTCCAAACGTCTGATCGGACTCGATGTGTGGCGAGCGTCCCCAGAAGCGTTGCGTATCGTTGGGCGGTTTGAAGGACTGCAAACGTTGAGCTTCGTAGCCTCCGATTTGCGAGTACCTGCGTTTCAAGAAATTGGCAAGCTAACTTCGCTAAAATCATTGACAATAGTAAACGGACAACTGCTTCCGCAACAATTGAAAACGATCGGTAAGTTGACCAATCTTGAAACGTTGAGTGCCATGTTTACTGTTTTGGACGAGACATCCGAAGATCGCCAACGTTGGCTGGGAGAACTAACAACAGTCGAGCAGCAACTGGCCGAACGACTTCGAAATGATGGCAAGGGTGAGCACGTGATCGAAGCGGTCTTGCTGACTGACCGATCGATGCCCAATTTGTACGGGCTGACTCAACTTAAAGACCTTGAATTCTTGAATACGTTCGCTTCAGCGGGTTTGGTGAGCCTTGAACCGTTAACCAAGTTAGAGAAACTTCATCTCGATATCGTCGGACCGACTCCGGATTCTCTTGCCTCCTTGCAAAGCATGAAGAATCTTCGTTCCTTGAGATACTTAAACGCGGACGATCAGATGGTCGCACAGTTGGCAAAATTGAACAACCTTGAAGAACTTGATATCTGGTCGGGAGACGTTACCGACGCTTCAGTTGCCCAACTAGCAAAACTTGTTCGTTTGGAACGGCTGGAAATTCGTGGCAATCAAATAAC
>CAZORR010000279.1:0-3407 GCA_964582115.1 uncultured Pirellulaceae bacterium | reverse complement strand
AAAGTTGGTTTGCGACCGATCGTTGATATTTACAGTACGTTTTTGCAGCGTAGCTTTGACCAAATCTTTCAAGAGGTTTGTCTGCAAAAGTTGCCCGTTACGTTTATGCTCGACCGAGCTGGTTTGACCGCCAACGACGGGCCGACTCACCATGGTACGTTTGACTATGGGTATTTGCGTTTGTTCCCGAACATGGTGGTGATGGCTCCGGGCGATGCTAACGACATCGGCGCGATGTTGGACTTTAGTTTGTCACACGATGTTGCTTGTAGCTTGCGTTACCCAAAAACCAACGCTGCGGAAATTCGACGTGAATTGCAACCGATCGAGCTGGGAAAATCTGAACAGCTCCGCGAGGGATACGACGGTACGATTATTGCTTGCGGTACGACGTTGCAAGCGGCTTTGGATGCGGCGGAAACGCTGGCCGAAGAAGGGTTGAATTGCCGAGTCGTTAACGCAAGGTTTGTAAAACCGATCGATACGGAAATGATTCGTAACGCGATCGAAGACACCGGTTTTGTCGTGACGGTCGAAGAGGCGATGCTGATGGGCGGGTTTGGAAGCGCGTTGCTAGAATCGGCTAATGAGATGGGGTTGGACACGCGAAAGGTTACTCGTATCGGTATCCCTGACGAGTACGTGCAGCACCAGAGTCGCCCAGAAGTTTTGGCCGCGATGAAGCTTGATGCGGCGGGAATTGCCGAAGTCTGTCGTGGCGTTGCGACCGAGAGTTCGTGTTACCAAAACTCTCCAAACTGAAAACCTGAGCGGCCAGATTTGCTTTCCTCTGGCCAACTTTTACGTGCGAATTTCAACTGACTGCCAATATGAATTCATCGAGTAACCAACCGAAAGCCATCTTGTTGGGGTCTGGTGACCGGCGACCGAAGGTTTTGACTCAGGTTGATCGATTGCGACCGATCATTGAAGCGCATTGCGAGATCGTTGCCGAAGACTTCGCTTACAAAACCAATTTTAGTTCGTTGGCTTCAAAGCCTGATTTGGCGATCGTTTTGGGCGGTGACGGGTCGGTGCTACGAGCGGCGAAGCAGATGTGTAATCATCAAGTTCCTGTGCTGGGGGTGAATCTTGGCAAGCTTGGTTTTTTAGCCGATGTTAGCCCGGAAAAATTAGACGCGGCACTGGCCAGTTATGTCGCTGGCGATTTTCGGCTGACTCAACATTTAATGCTTCATTGTCAAGTTTTTAAGGGCGAAGAAAAGACTCACGATTTGATTGGTTTGAACGAGCTTGCGATTCTGGGTGGGCCTCCGTTTACGATCCAGCAGATTGATCTTTCAATCGACGGCCAGTTGGCGACGAGCTATTTGTGCGACGGATTGATTGTCAGCACGCCGATTGGTTCGACCGCTCATAACTTGTCGGCAGGTGGTCCGATTTTGCGTAAGGACCTTCAGGCGGTGGTGATCAGTCCGATTTCACCGCATACGTTGACGGTGCGTCCGGTGGTCGATACGGCGGATCGGGTTTACGAAATTGTTGCCGCCAAGCCTAACGAATCGACTTGTGTTGTTTTGGATGGTCAGCAAATATCAAAGCTGACGGAGAAGCACCGAGTTCGCATTTCGCGAGCGAAAGCGGTTTTTGAGTTGATCCAAGTTGAAGGGAATAGCTACTACGGCACACTGCGAGAGAAACTGGGCTGGGGTGGGCACTTCGACGCGGTTAAAGATTAGTTGCTGTTGGGTGGTGCCGGTGGTGCGATGTTTACGCGATCAGAAATGGGTCAATTCTAAAAAGCCACCCAAAAACATGCTCACGAGACTTTCCCAAAACAGCATCGGACGCGGAAGCATGCCAACACTCAGTTGATACTCTTACCCCTCAAAGCCGTGAAGCACGGCACCCACTCGCCCAACAAAACAGCTGAAAGTCTTGCAAGCCCCACAACAAACCCAGATGCGACCCATTAAAACTGGTGCCCGTACTGCGGTCCATCTTTGGTTAGCGTCATTATTTCGGGGCCGTCTTCAGTCATCAAAATCGTATGTTCGAATTGAGCCGAAGGTTTGCCGTCTTTTGTTCGCACGGTCCAGCCGTCGCGGCTGTCGATGTCGGATTTGAGAGTACCACCGTTGATCATCGGTTCGATCGTAAAGCAAATGCCAGGATGCAATCGATCGCGGTGAGCCTGTGTGCTGGGGACGTGCGGAATGTTTGGGGCTTGATGGAAAGCGGCGCCGATTCCGTGGCCAACGTACTGTTCCACGATTCCGAAGTCGCCGTACGTTTTACGAACATGGTCAACGATCGTTTCACCAATCACCGACACACGGCAACCGGGCTCAATCGCTTTGATTGACAAGTACAAACAATCGAACGCACATTGCGTTACCGCTCGCGATAAATCATCAATGTCAGCGGCGTCGCCAATCATAAATGTTTCTGACTGGTCACCGTGCCACCCGTCGACGATCGACGTGATGTCAACGTTTACAATGTCGCCGGGTTTTAGTTCGTAGGGGCCGGGGATGCCGTGGCAGATCACATCGTTGATGCTAATGCAGCAGCTTTTGGGGAAAGCGCCTTTTTCGCCGGGGTAGCCCAAGCAGGCTGGAACGTGCCCGTGATCCAGTGTGTACTCATGAATCATGCGATCCAGGTCTGCCGTTTTGGTTCCTGGTAGCACATGGGGGCGAAGGAAATCCATCAGCTGAGCATTGAAACGGCAAGCCGCTCGCATTAGGTTTCGCTCTTGTTCTACCAATCGCAGCCGAGAATGTCTTCGAATCACCGCAAACGCCTTATTGAAACGTCACCCAGAAAATGAGCGACTTTTAGTTCTGAAATTTGACTTTCACTGGCGTTGGATTTGCTAAAACCAGACTCAAGTCGGACGAGATTCTAATCAAAGATGCTTAATACTCCTACCCTGTAATCAGGCGACAGCTTGCTGGAAGTCGAACCTTATTTGAGGTAGAAGGCTCTAAATCAGTCCTAACCGAATCAAAGCGAATTTGTTAGGATGTCGTCTTGAAAAATTTAGACCGACTAACATGGGCCGCTCCAAGAACGTTTTCTTTCGCGTTTTTTTTCGTATGGTGGCTCGATTTACCATAAGGACACAACAGTGCCCAAATATAACCCGGCAGAAATCGAACCTCGTTGGCAACGATACTGGGACGAAAACAAAACCTTTGCGACGAATGTGAATGCGACTGGTCCGAAACTGTACGCATTGGACATGTTTCCTTACCCCAGTGGTGAAGGGCTTCACGTTGGTCACCCCGAAGGCTACACCGCAACGGACATCGTTTCGCGTCATGCTCGGATGAATGGAAAGACCGTTTTGCATCCGATGGGGTTTGATGCGTTCGGATTGCCAGCCGAAGAGCACGCGATCAAGCATAATGCGTCGCCGCGGGAATTCACCGAAAAGAATA
>CAZORR010000278.1:0-3466 GCA_964582115.1 uncultured Pirellulaceae bacterium | reverse complement strand
ATGGTGGGAGTAACGTCATTGTAGTGTTTCAGCAACGTTGAGGAGTATCGGACATGGCATTTTCAATATAGGCATCATTTAACTGTTGTAGTAAACCCGCCCAGTAAAATAGAACATTTTACGCAATTGGGTAATCGTTTTTAGTGTAATCTTCGGTAGACGTTCCAATTTTGATGTCAGTCGTACCGCCTAGGCAATCTAGGTAATTAGGTGGCGTGGTCTAAACGCCACATCTCCCAAATGTATTCAAGTACTACGCCCATCCGTTTTTAACGGTGATAACGACTTAACAAGTTACGCAACTACATTATCACCGTTTATGGCTAGATTTGGAATGGCACAGTTGAGGTTTAACAACACGAAACAATGCCAGCATGGGCAATGGCTAGTTTCAGTCGAATTTCCCTTTGGTATTCACTGCAACTGGCGTAATCATGCCAACTTTCCACATCGATCGTTTACTGCCATAATGCCCGCTTTGCGTCTACTTCCTTGATTCGCAGAGCTATCTGGTTGGTTTAATTGCTATAACTTGCAAGCTTTTAGGATGGATGTCGAAGGTACTGGGATTGCTTCGATAAGCAATCCGCTTTGACACCATCTCCGCGGGGTTATTTAAAGAGGTGATTTTGTCACCCAGATGGACGGAGTCCGCGCAGGTTTAAGCTAGCCGCATCAAGACGACACGATGGCAAAAGTACTTTACCTTACCTATAACGGCCTCGCGGATCACATCGGCCAAGCCCAAGTGCTACCCTATCTGCAAGCGACAGCTCAACGAGGCCACCAGTTGCACGTGGTATCGTTTGAAAAAAGCAAGAACACTGTGGTTTTCGACCAACTCAAGCATACTGCCGCCAACGCAGGAATTACTTTCCATCCGCAAACGTTCACCAGTTTTCCTCCGTTACTTTCCAAAATTCGCGATTCGAAGAACTTAATGAGTTCGGCGGTCCAACTAGCTGGCACCCATCGGTTCGATTTGGTTCATTGCCGCAGCTACGTGCCTTCGCTGGGTGGTTGCCAAGTAAAGCACAAATATGGCACGCCATTCGTATTTGACATGCGGGGCCTCTGGCCAGACCAACGACGCGAAGGCGGGCGTTGGCGATCATCGAATCCGCTTTATCGGCAGTTGTACCAGCGATGGAAAAAGCGAGAGGCCAATTTTATCTCGCAGGCCGATTGGATTGTCAGTTTAACGGACGTTTGCAAAACGGAAATTAAATCTTGGGACAGTTATCGTGGTGCGCCGATTTCCGTTTGTCCGTGCAGTGTTGATACGCAATCTTTCTATCCTCGTGCCTCCAATCGGCGGCAGCACGTTCGCGAGCAACTTGGTGTTGCCTCGGATACGTTCCTGCTGATGTACATGGGGTCGCTGGGTTCGGTTTATTTGCTGAAAGAGATGTTTGCGTTTTTCCAAGCGATGCTGCAGCGAAAATCTGATTGCAAATTCTTGTTCCTCGGCCAACACGATCATGGCGAACTCTTGAAATTCGCCCAGGATCACGGATTTGATTTCGATCCCAATGATATCCTGCTTGCCAGTTCCAAGCGTGAAGACATCCCAGACTATTGCGCTGCCGCTGATGCTGGTATCTGCTTCATCACTCCGACCTACAGTAGCTTAGGTGTTTCGCCAACCAAGTTTGGAGAATACTTGGCCTGTGGATTACCCACAATCATCAATCCAAAAATTGGCGACACCGAACAAATTTTGGCACAACTTTCTGGCGGTGTTGTCGTCCCAAGCTTTGACCAGCAAGACCTTTTAAATGCCGCCGAGCTGGTTTTGGATTTTGGTCAAATCGACAGAAAGCAGCTGGCCGCACGAGCCAAGCCTTCAGTGGACATCAGCTACGTGATCGACCGCTATGACGAGATTTATCGTTCCTTCGAATGAATCAAAACCCCAACAACGCAAACATCACAATTTTCGACGTATGTCATACGTTGTTCACGGCGAACACGACGGCGGGATTCATCAGCCATTTACAGCGTCGGCGAGGCAGTTTGAGACAGCGTCTATTAGTACAGGCCATCCGCAATCGCCTGTCGCCGGTTCGATATGCCGCGTTGATCTACAGCAAGTTAACAAAGCACGACGCACCGCGTGACATTTTAATCTCGACACTTGCAGGCTATCCCGAATCCGAGTTACGCCAAGCAGCTGAAGACTACGCAAGCGATTTATTTTCCAATCAAACAATCCCAGAAACACATTCCTTGTTGGCGGCGGCACAACGATCTGGTGACCAAGTGGTTTTGGTTTCAAATAGCTTGGATATAGTAATCCAGGCGATTGCCGAACGTTTTGCTTGCGAATCGGTCGCGTCAAAATTGGCAATCGAAAACGGTGTTTGCAAAGGACGGCTCACAGAAAGCCTCACTGGGAAAAAGCACATCGCTGTTCAGGAACTACTGGAAACCCCCAACGCAAACATCACCGTCTGTACCGACAACCGCTCGGATGTAGAATTGCTGCGGCGAGCCAACCGAAGAATAGTTGTTCATCACAAGCCTCCAGCGGAAGAATTAAAGCGAGTGGCGACGGAGTTTATCAATGTGGAATAAGCTCATTGATGCCAAGTTGCTAGTATTTGTCCCCTTTGGCTACGCGCTTCACACGCGGATTCGTGGCCTGAGGAATTTGATTCACAATGCCGCGACTGCTTGGATCCCTGCGCTTATTCTGATCGCATTGGCGTCGCCGAACGACGCACTGTCGGCTTTTTGGAAGCTGCCAATTTCATACATCTGCTTTATCGCTTTTTATGAACTTGGTTACTTATACAATGACACGCTTGGCACACGCGGTGAAACCAACCCTCGTCTACGACTAAAGCACCGGTTAGCGCCCTGGGAAACCGCAGCCGTAATCGGCATTCGCGTTTTCACCATCATTGCAATCAGTGGGCTGACGGGGTGGTACCAGCAACTCAGCTGGCTAACCTTTTACGCCTGCCTCGGCACCGTGATCGTCCTGCATAACACCATTAGTGAAACAGCCATTCGCTTGGTGACTTTTTTTCAAATGTCACTCATGCGATTTGTAGCCCCAATCTTTATATGGATACCTCCCAGTAAATTTACAATGTGCTTGCTGGCGGGCGCCGTTTTTTTCACGTTCACTCGCTTCATTACTTATTTAGAGGCGAAGGGTCGCTTGGAGCTTCCTGAGCGAAAACGCTGGTGGTACTTCCTGAGCGTGCATTTGGCATTTTGCCCGCTAAGTGCGCTCATTTCGCTGGCACTTTGGGACTGGAGTTTCCTTCTCCTGACGACGTATTTCGTAGTGTTGTACGGTAGCTACGCAATGTTCAAATTCAAAAGCGATTCTAACAAACCACAGTTAGAATTCGGCATCGCGTCTTCCCCAGCCACCCCTGACGTTACTCGTGATTGAACAACAAACAAATCAGAACAACGTGATACGATGGCTCCTGATTGGGTTTACGATTCG
>CAZORR010000277.1:0-3480 GCA_964582115.1 uncultured Pirellulaceae bacterium | reverse complement strand
TTGGCAGCCCGTACTCGGGCAGGCCAATTTTATGTCCGGGCGACATCACGGACATGCAATAAGATGCAAACACCGCTGCGAGGTTCTCTGAAATTCTAATTTTTTTATTTCTTGCCGAAATTTTGTAGCAATGTAACCACGGATGGACGCGGATAAACGCGATCAGTGAGTTATCCAGCAGAGTTCCAGTTAGCACGCCTCGATCAGCGACAGCGATCGCGACTGGGGGTCCTCCCGCCGTCAAACCAGCGATGGCAGCGCCATTGATGAAGAACTCGTTTCCGCGGAAGTTAACCGTGCCGCCAGCGTCGACATCGATGTCGCCAGTAGCGTGCCCATGCTACACGTTGACGGACAAGAGGCCCGTCCTACGGCCTATGAGTTCGCTTTCTGTTGCTCGCTCAACGCGTTTTTAACATCCTTCAACGCTGTTTTGGCAGCGTCGTATTTTGGGTCAGCTGCGATGGCTTTGTCGTAGTGAACTTTGGCCAGCGTGAATTCGTCGAGTGCGCGGTAGGCGTTGCCCAACGCGAAGTGGAGCTCTTCCAAGCAAAACGTCTCGCACTGCAACCCCTCTTGCAAGATCTCAATCGCAGCTGCGAAGTCGCCTCGTTTTAATTCAAGACTACCGAGAAACACATGTCCGGTCGCATCTTGGGGATTGGCATCGATTTGTTTTCGGTACCAGTCGGCGGCTATCGGGTAGTTGCCTTCATTGCGAAACAGATTGCCAAGTTCCCCGTAGATTGAATCGCGGTCGGCTTCCTCAGTAAGCTCAATCGCCCGTTGGTAGGCCGCTTCGGCTTCACGATATCGAGCCAGATTGCCGAGCGCGTGTCCGTAGTCGATCCAGCCTCGTTGGCTATCGGGATTGTTTTCTAAATAGGGTTTAAGTAATTGAACGGTGGTTGCGTAAAAGCCAGCATCCGAAGCGTTAAGGATCGCTTGAACTTCCGGTGGTAATTTGTTGGCCATAATTTATTTGGTTGCGATGTTTAGGATCAAATGGTGTGGATGCGTCAATGAGCTTTGAAGCTGAGCATCGTTGCAAAGATTCGCCGCTTCATCCACCACGAACTGGGAAAGAATTGATCGTAGCCGGATTGACCACAATTTTGGAATCCTGAAGTTTGATGACTTCAGCTACGGATAATTTAGTTTGGTCAGATTACTGGTCGACTTGTTCAAAGCCCCAGTCGCTATTGGTTTGTTTTTTAGGGGCGGAGGGTTGAGGAGTCGTTTCGATGTTTGAATCGAAAGACCAATCACCTTTTCTGACTGGCTGCTTCGTGACCGCTTCTGCGTTTGGGGCTGTCGATGGCCGCGAGGTTCGCTCGTTTGGCGTTGTCATTACGTCTTCCATGCCGAAGCCGGAGTTACTGGATGACTGCGGTTGCTTTTGCGATGTAGTGCTTGGTCGGCTTTGGTCAAACCAATCACTCGTGTCTACCCGTTGTGTTGGTTGCTTTTGCAAGTCAGGGTAACTGGTGGTACCACCTTCCATCGGAGGTGTCGGGCCAGCGGTGTTCATGCTTCGTACCACCATGAAGGCAATCACGCCAAGGATTAACATGAACATAAAGCTACCCCCGCCACGTTTGCGTGGTGCTTGCGGGCTAGACATTCCTGGATTGTCGTCCGATGGAAATCGAATACTCATGGTGGTTCCGTTTTGTGTTAACAGCGACGCTAGTCGCTCAAAAAAATCATGTCTAACAAGCAATCGATCATCGCTATTGGAAAACGAAATCGGTTAACAAATTTCGTGGATTACTTGATCGCTTAAAGGTCTTTGGTTGCCCT
Source organism: uncultured Pirellulaceae bacterium (assembly GCA_964582115.1). Classification (GTDB taxonomy): domain Bacteria; phylum Planctomycetota; class Planctomycetia; order Pirellulales; family Pirellulaceae; genus Mariniblastus. The sequence goes on along the minus strand of CAZORR010000277.1, from coordinate 1,677 downwards.
GAACTTAAGCCGGTATCAGTTCAATCTCTCCGATATCGGCTTGTTCGGGCGCTCCCGGTCCAACTCGCAGGGCCCCTTCGACCGTCAACGGATCGTAGCCTCGCGCCGCCACGACCAGCCCGTAAGCCATGCCTTTGGGTAACTGATCCGGCAATATAAAGTCGCCATTTGAATTTGTTTCGGTAGAAGACTGAACATCGCTCTCGTCGCGACCCTTCAAAAACGACCGCATCCTTGTCGTGGGTTTAAGCGCAATAACAAGCGCTCCGCCGACCGGTCGCCCCGTGCGGCTATCGACAACTCGGCCTCGGATTTCGCTGTCTGATTCGTCGACACGATTCCCAACAACCACATGGCCTTCCATCGCCACTTCCCCGCCGATTCCAAGTACTAATTTGTACTCGCCGTTTGGCACACCACGTCGATTGGTTAGTTTAACCGTCTTACGTCCCGACTCGCCGTCGTCCCATTTGTCGTTTTGTTCGATGATGGCCTGGCCTTCGGTCGTCCAAACCGCACTCCAGATCATCCCGTTTCGGCAGTTGTCAAAATCGAACGACGCGTAAACTTCACCGACGCCTGAGGGAATCACATGAGTTGGATGAATTGGCCGTCCATCGCGGCTGATTTGAGTGGAAAACAGCAAGTTCGAAAACTCAGGCCTCTCAAGTATTCGATCAAAATCGAAACCGCGAATCGGCGACGGTTTTTGTTCGGGGATGTCGTCTTGTGCGACTCGATCTTTGGCGATTCGCATGCCTGCTTTCTCCAGTAGGTCGATCGCTAAATTCACCGGACGCAAACCATTGATAAATCCGCCAACGGCCATCGGAGTATCACGTTGGTCAATGCGGCCATCTTTGTTGGTATCCAAAACGGGTCGAGCATCCACTGGAGTTACACCGGCTCCCGCTGCAGCTTGAGTCGGGATGCCGATCAAGCGACCGTTTTGGTTGACTGCTGTGCCACCACTGTTTCCTCCAGCGATCGTCGCATCGGTTTTGATCCAAGCCCGTTGTTGGCGGACACCTTTTTCAGATGAAAAACCCGCTACGTTTCCTGATGTAAACGTCACGGTCTCGCCGCCAATGCCTGGGTAACCGAAGATTGAAATTTTATCGCCCAGTTCCATGTCGTCTGAATCGCCCAACGTGACGCATGGCAGTTGCAGACGTTTGATCGGGCGGCCTTTTACATCGTGAGTGATTCGTATTACCGCCAGATCCAAATCCGCGTTGTAGGCGACCACTTGCGCGAAGTAGCTGAGTGCCGGAGCACGGTCGGACGCTTCGGTGATCGAAATTCCCAAACGGTCCGCTGGCGGCGATGACATTCCCATCGCTCGCGGTTTCGCAACATGACAGTTGGTTAAAATAATTCCTTGTGGGTGAACGATCGTGCCCGAACCCGTCCAAGCACTCGTCATGCCGCCCATGAACCCTTCTCGCATTGCTACGATTTGCACAACCGAGTGCATCACATCGCCCACACCACCACTTCCCGGTTTTGGCAATGGCTCGAGTGACGGCAGTCGCACGCCACGAGAAGACGTTCCACCACGGTTGCCAGATGATGGTCGGCCACTAGCACCACCTTGAGTTGGTGGTTGTAAGATCGCTTCGAAGATATCTAGAATTCCCATTGGAGTAATGCTCTAAATTTTGAAAAGGAAGGGCC
>CAZORR010000276.1:0-3482 GCA_964582115.1 uncultured Pirellulaceae bacterium | reverse complement strand
TCGGGCGAGACCGGTGACGATTGGTCCGAAGAAATGCACTCGCCCGCGTCCAATGGTCTTCATGAACACGTCGAAAAAAAACGTTTAATCTTGCTTGTGTCCGTTGACTTGGTTCAACAAAGCGTCGGATTGATATTGGCTGATGTCAGCGGTGACTTCTGCAAATGAATTTTCAGTCTCCCAGACGACGACTTTGGAAACGATCAAGTCATACCCACGAATGGTTGAAATTAACTGCGGCCCGATCTGGGTTAACAAGTAACGAGCTAAATTTTCCGCGGTTGGATTGTAAGGCAAGCGGTAAATCTTGTTCGGTCGAACTTGTTCGACCGCAGCCAGTGCATTTTCATCGGCGTCCCACAAGATCATTCCATGGTCCCAATGATCATCGATCCAACCTTTGAACAATCGTTTAATGTCCGCGAAGTCTACGACTCGACCTAAGTCATCCACTTCGTTGGCCGTGATGTGAAATTCGACTAAGTAGTTATGGCCGTGCAAGTTGGCGCACTTGCCTTCGTGGTTGAGCAATCGATGGCCGGCACAAAACGCGACCTTACGCATGACTGTAATGCTCATGATGGACTCGAGTTCCTCGAAAACGAATTCTATTGATGTGGGTGGTTGGGAGATAAATCGGCCAAGATCTTACTTGAGTTTGGGGTTGTTTTGGTGGCGATCTTTGTCACGAGTGGTCTTTTTCACAAGGTTTTTTTGGAACGCGGTCGTTAGGTCAACGCCGGTTTGGTTGGCCAAGCAGATTAAAACGAACAGCACATCGGCCATTTCATCGGCAAGTTCAGGATTGCCTTCGGATGCTTTAAAGCTCTGGTCGCCGTAAGTTCGCGAGATCACACGAGCAAGTTCGCCGACTTCTTCGACCAGTTGAGCGAGGTTGGTGAGTTCGGAGAAGTAGCGAACACCAATCGATTGGATCCATTGGTCGACTTGTGATTGAGCGTCGGCGATCGAGATTGGTTCAGCAGTCACGGTAGCAATTCTTTTGGTTTAGCCGTTGCAAAGATGATGGGTTGGAGTCTGTGCAGTGGCAAGGTGTTTTTGTCCAAGAGAGTCTTTTACAGGGGTGAATTATCGCTTTGTAATTCGAAATCGCAAGCGAGTGAATTAACGGTTCCTTGTAGGCGACTGGGATGGTAAATTCTGAGCCCCGCAGCGCTCAATGTAAATCCAGCCTTTCGAATCAGAGTTTGACTAGCCAATGCCTCAAACGATTGTAACTTGCTTTCCCGTTTCTGAGGACCTCGTGCAAAAAATGCGATCTCAGCTGGAGGGGCGTTTTGAGATCATTGCGTCGGACCAGGATCGGATCGCAGAAGATTTATTCAAGGCCGACGTGTTTTTTGGGCATGCAAAGGTGCCGGTCGATTGGCCTGCGGTGGTCGAAGCGGGTAAATTGGTATGGATTCAGTCTTCAGCAGCGGGCTTGGACCATTGCTTGACGCCCGAAGTGATCGCATCGGATATTTTGGTTAGTGGATGCTCGGGTTTGTTTGCCAGGCAGGTGTCCGAGCAAACATTGGCGTTGCTGATGGGGTTGATCCGCCGCACGAATTTGTTTTTTAAAGCTCAAACGAAACGTGAGTTCATCCGCCGACCAACGGATAATTTGTATGGCAAGCGAGTTTTGATTCTAGGTTTTGGTGGTAATGGGCAACGCATCGCGCGTGTTTTGCGACCGTTGACCGATTCGATATCGGCGACTGACTTCTATCCAGAATCTGGTCGTGATTTGGTTGCCGAGGGCGTAGTGGATGCGGTGCATGATGCAAGCGAAATGGATTCCCTGCTGCCTGCGGCGGATGTCGTTATCGTTACATTGCCGCGTTCGGAAATGAATGAGCAATTGATCGGTCGCGAGCAATTGTCGGCGATGAAAAAAGGGGCTTACTTGATCAATGTAGGCCGAGGAAGCGTGGTTGATACGCGGGCGATGGTGGACAGTTTGAACCGTGGGCAGCTAAGTTGCGTAGGGTTCGACGTGGTTGACCCGGAACCATTGCCGGTCGACTCCGAATTGTGGGAAATGGAAAATGTGATGATCTCTCCTCATGTCGGTGCGCAGTCTCCCTTGCGAGTGCCGACGACGGTGGACCTTTTCCTGGAGAATGTGCCGAAATTTGAACAGAAATTGACCTTATTGAATCAAGTGAATAAGGAATTGGGCTTTCCGCATCCCGATCACCGAGTCAAACTGATTTGATATTGGTTGAAGTCGTTTGGCTGTGGAAGATGAATATCTTTCAGTAGCTCTGCCTTTGCCGCTTACCTTTGCTCGTGAGACATCGATTGCCTGACAACAACACTTCCGACGATGATTTCGAGATAGCCTCCGTTAATTTTGATGAGGAGACTCGTTTTATTGAGAGCGAAGGCATCATCGTGGAGCCAACGGTAACGCAGGCCGTTCCCGGTGAAGCGGCTAGTACGGGCCGGTGCCGCGAACTGATTGTACGCTACGAACGAATCCTGCGTGAAAAGCGACACAGCTGGACGTCGCACTTGCGGTTGCTGACAAAGATCGGTGCCGGGGGACAAGGCGTAGTTTACTTGACCGAACGTCGTGGTTCAGATGGATTCACGTTGCCGGTGGCTTTGAAAGTGTTTTCACCTGAGCGATACGCGACGCCGGTTCACTACGATTCGGACATGGCCAGGATCGGCCGAGTAGCCGCGACGGTGGCTCAAATTCAACACGAAAACCTGCTCGTTGTAGAAAACTTTCTAGATCGTGACCGAATTCGGATGATGGTGATGGAGTGGGTGGAAGGCTTTGACCTGCGCCGTTTGCTCAAGCCAGATTTGCTATCAAATCTGAAGCCGCATTTTACGACCGAACGTTGGGATTACATCAATGATGTGTTGATCACCGAAGGGCCAACGCAGCCACGTTTTCGATCTGGGTTCGCGGTTGCGATTGTACGAGAGTGCTTGGAGGCACTGGCGGCGATGCACCGCCAAAATATTGTTCACAGCGATATTAAGCCAGGCAATATCATGCTCAAGCGAACCGGGCATTCGAAGATTATCGATATCGGTTCTGCTTTCGATATGGCCGATCCACCTCAAAAACGTACTTGCACGCCGACCTACGCGGCGCTGGAAGTGCTGGAGGGCAGCGAGGTTACCCCTCGTAGTGATTTGGCGAGTCTGGGGTTCGTGTTGTTGGAGTTGTTGGCTGGGAAGCCGGTCTTTGCTGGCTTGAATGACTACAAAGAGCTGGTTGATGCAAAACGAACGATCAAAGATCGCTTAGACGAATTTGTCCCGCAAGAGCTGGCCGACAATGAACTTTTGATGTCGTTTCTGTCAGGGCTGGTCGATCCCGATCCACAAACCCGTTTCGCGGACGCCGACACCGCAAACTTGATTGAATTCGGTGCGGCTGCGTTCCATCGACAGTTGATCAAAAACGATCTTTCGACCGAATACGAAAACGACCTGAGAATCTGGGTCGATGAACT
>CAZORR010000275.1:0-3493 GCA_964582115.1 uncultured Pirellulaceae bacterium | reverse complement strand
CCTAACAACTTCAGTAACAGCCAACCGATCAAACCGCCAATAAAATACGGCGGGATATCGTGCCACACAAACGTACTGCCCAGCAAAGCGGCGCCAAAACGAGTCCGACGAAAGGTTCTCAATGGCTCTGGATTGTACAGCTGAAAAAACTCTAATCCACAAATCACCAGCACGGCCACAACACAGATTCGCAGCGCCAATCGTTTACTGGGCCAGAAAACCGCCGCCAACAAAATCCAAAACACGGTATAAGGCACACCGCCGCCGTTTTGCTGCATCCAGTCGTTGTTTAACTGGTTTCGAAATGCGGCATAAGACAGACACCAACCAATCGACAACAAGCACGCAACCATGATCGGCCATCGGTACGCCAGCCAACCAACTTGTTGCTCGCCGCCTGTTGACACTGGGTCGGATTCTTGGGCCGAATTCAAAGTTTTGTCCGTTCGATTCATTATGCCGCAAATCTTAAACTAAAAGACCTTCCAACATTCGCCTAATCACCAACTTTTTCGATGATTATCAACGGCTATAACCTTTAGAATCATGTTTTTAAAGCGACACCCTCATAACGTCGAAACGACATATTGAGTCAAACCTTTAAAGCTTCGCATCTCTAATCGCCCGATCGCGATCACCAACAAACCACAACTCCCGTGCCGGCTTAAACAGCATCGACCTTTTCAACAAGGGCGCTATAATGAGTTCGACAACGGGGCAAAACCAACGTCAACAAAACCGCTTACTATGATCACGCGAACCAGAGAACCTCGGCAGTTTAAGCTTACCCGTCAGACCGGCAGCCCAACTTTATTGATCAAACCAGTTGCATTGACACTGGCATTGTTGATCGCCGTCCTATCAAACATCGCCATACCGCTGGCCGTCCACGGCCAACAAGTCGTCGTCACGACAAAGAATGGCCTCCAGCATGAAGGCGAGCTTTTTTCGATTGAACAATACAGCGTCGGATACAAAGCACCTTCCGCTTACGGTTCTGGAAATTTGGTTGTCGTGATCGACGATGGTCTTCGCAGGGCATTTATTGGGCAGGACTCCATCGGCAGGGCAGACGGTGAATCTCAACGAAACGAAATCGAATTCGACATTGTTCAACGAAAATACAATGGCTCCGAAGGGACGGTCGGCCAGCTAGTCAGATTAGGAAACTTCAACGAGTTTGGTCACCGAGATTTTTGGATCCGCGATGCCAAAGGAAATCGTCATCGCTTCGTTCAAGGCATTACAAAAATCACGCCACGATATTGCATCGTGAACGTATTAGTCGGCGGCGGCAAGAACATAAAGCAATGGCGAATGGCAGTCGCAACTAGCCTCATCGACCCCGACGTTTTAAGAGGCCTACTGGTTCGTCGCGCCGACCCGAACAACGTGAACGACATGTTCGATATCGTTGATTTCTTCCGGCAAACTCGAAACTACACGAAAGCCAGAGAAGAATTGTTGTTGATCAAAAATCGATTCCCGAAAGAAAAAGACCGCATCGAAGCACTGCGAATTGAACTTCGACAACTTGAAGGCCGTCAAATTTTGTCGGACATTGATAAACGACTCAGCCTGGGTCAAACTCAACTGGCTGCCGCTTATGCAAAAGTCGCAGATAGCGAAAGTTTTTCACGAACCATTCAAGCCAAGTTTGAAGACCTAAAACAAGTTGCCGACAAACAACAAACCAAGTTCGACAACGTGCGACAACAAATCCAAGACTTAGTCGCCACGATAAAGGACTCTCCTCCAGCACAACGCCTTGTCATCGAACGTTTCCAGCAGGAACTCCAAGCCGACCTGAGCGAATCCAGTCTTCCACGACTAGACGGTTACTTCCTCAAAGCGGACGACAATACAATTCCCAACATTCGAAAATTGTCGCTCGCCATCAGTGGTTGGTTACTCGGCAGTAATAACGCGATCGAAAACATGGCGATCGCTGAGTCCCTCTATCCCGTCAAAAGCCTTACCCTCGAGTACCTTGCTGACGATGTCACCGCTGAACGCAAGAAAGCAATCCTTACCGAACTGGAGAAGCTCGAAGCAGGCCAACCGGCCTATATCGATTCGCTGTTGAAGCAAAGCAAACCCGTGGCTGGCGAAGATTTAAGCCAGTACAACGGCCGAAAACCAATCGCGTTTACCGTCAGTGTTCCGGGCACCGTCGCCAATCCGGGCACTCAAACTTACCGCTGTCTTGCTCACCTGCCCACCGAATACGATCCCCTTCGTAAATACCCCGCCATCATTTCACTTCCCGGTGGCAGTCAAACCCTCGAACACAACCTAAACCTTTGGTGTGGTAGCTACAACGAACGACTCTCCCAACAAATCAATTCAGCTGTTCGCAACGGCCAGGCCTCTCGTGAAGGTTTGATTGCGGTGTCGATTGAATATCGTAAACGAGGCCAACGATCATACGGTTACTCAGCCCGAGAGCACTTTATCGTTACCGAGGGACTTCGAGAAGCCTTGCGGCGGTTCTCCATCGACGCAAACAGGGTCTTTTTGTCCGGTCATTTCGAAGGCGCTAATGCAGCCTATGATATTGGCATGTCGCACCCGGAGCACTGGGCTGGTGTAATTGGCTTTTCGGGCACCTTCGACAAATACCTAGACCATTACGCAGACAACCGGCACGTCGGTTTGCCCGTGTATGTGGTTACTGGCGAAAAAGACTACGTAACCAAACGCGGGATCGAAAAGAACGCCACAAAGTGGCTCAAGTCAAAATTTGAGCGGTTCATCAACTTGACCGTCGTCGAATACAAAGGCCAACTCGGAACTCACTTCGTCGAAGAAATTCCATCAGCAATAAAATGGATGGAAGCCCAAAAACGACAGTGGCCTGAGGGCAAAGGATTTTCATTCGAATGCAAAGTCATGCGGCGCGGGGATTCGTACTTTTGGTTTTTTGAAATGGACGACGTGCCAGAACGAATGGTTTACGATCCGGCGCTCTACGGCTTAGAAAAGTTCAACAAGATCTTAAAAATGTCTGGTGAAATTCAACGCGATAACGTTTTTCGGATCGAACCGGCAAACACCAGTATCGGCCGCGAGTCAACGCTTTGGTTGAGTCCCGAATACGTTGATTTCAAAAAACGAATCGAAATCCGAGGACGCGGCTCCTTCAAAGACATTGTAACACCTTCAAACAAGACGTTACTGGACGATGTGAACCGTCGCGCCGACGTACAGCACCCCTACTGGGCGAAGCTGAAACTACGACAACGCGAATGGTCGCAACAGCAGTAACAACTTATCCAGAGAGCGTGGCCGTTAATTGGCTTGGGGGTTCATTACGTCAACGAAACGGTTTTTAGCATCTGTTTTTCGGAGGGTTAGCGAGTTCGCTTCGGAAAGAAAAGCCGAAAAAAGCTGAGGAAAGCCTAAAGGCATTGCTACGAACAAGCCACGTAAAAAATGTCGTAACCGCTCACGGTCATTGTCGCTCGATTCTCCGAATCGAAAGCGTGCGGAG
>CAZORR010000274.1:0-3538 GCA_964582115.1 uncultured Pirellulaceae bacterium | reverse complement strand
TCGCCAATCTTGACGTCCTCGAGCGATTTGATGTTACAAACAAGGTAACCAACTTGACCGGCTTCAAGCGATTCACAAGGCGTTTGTTTGGGCGTGAACTGGCCCATCTCGATGACTTCATGTTCGGAGCCAGCGCGAACGAACTGAATCTTATCGCCTTTTTTAATCTTGCCGTTCATCACCCGGACGTACGTGATCGCTCCGCGGTATTCATCGTAGTGGGAATCAAACACCATTGCTTGGAGTTTGTCTTGAGCCGAACCGGTAGGCGGTTTGATCCGATCAATGATCGCGTCCAATAAATCGTCAATGTTCAAACCAGTTTTTGCGCTAACGCGAACACAAGACTCGGCGTCGACACCGATCACCTGCTCCATCTCCTGAGCCACTTCGTCGGCGCGTTGGTACTGCAGGTCGATTTTGTTGATCACCGGCACGATGTCCAAATCGTGTTCGATTGCGGCATACCCTGTCGCGACGGTTTGAGCTTCGACGCCTTGGAAGGCGTCGGCTAACAGCAATGCGCCTTCGCAACACATCAGCGATCGCGAAACTTCGTATTGGAAATCCACGTGCCCCGGCGTGTCGATCAAATTCAATTCGTACTCTTGGTCACGATGTTTGATTCGCATCGCAACAGCACGCGCTTTGATCGTGATGCCTCGCTGTCGCTCGAGTTCCATGTCGTCGAGCAACTGTTCTTGCATTTCACGTTTTTGAACAGTACCGGTATGCTCAAGCAGTCGGTCGGCAAGCGTACTTTTGCCGTGGTCGATGTGCGCAATGATACAAAAGTTGCGAATGTTTTGCGGGTTAATTTTGGCCATGCCGGATTCGATTTACTCTGAGGTTTTGCAGACTTGGTTTCAAGCTCGGCTATTGTATTCAGTCCTTGCCATTCCAGCAGCGCCAACAAATCCGGCTTCTGAGCCAAGTTCGGCAAACTTAACCACCATTCGCTCGGCTAAAACGGGAAAAACGATTTTCCGTGCCGATAAAATGATCCGTTCGAGAAACTTCTGGCCCAATGGCGAATGATTCCCGCCAAAATTCATGCCACCACCCAAAATAAAGGCGGCAGGATCAATGATGTGAGCCAAGTCCGCGATGCCGCGGGCGGTGTAATCGGCGGTTTCCATGACCAATTGTAGAGCAAATTCGTCGCCTGCAGCGGCGGCGTCGGAAATCATCAATGCAGAAAGCGGTGATGTTTCGCTGGTTTGTTTGCGAAGACACGAATCCACGCCGGCGGGTGTCGACAGAGCTTCTTGGGTTCGATCAACCAAGGCCGTTGCACTGGCGTAGGCTTCTAGGTGCCCCTTGATTCCACAGCTACACACCCGAGCATTTTCTGACGTGTCGATTTGCAAGTGGCCGATTTCTGCGCCGTGGCTGTGTTCGCCGTCGATTGAATCGTCATTGATGATGATGCCGCCACCAACACCAGTCCCTAGCGTTAGCAGGATCATGCTTGAGAATGCCTGTCCGCCACCAACCCAGTATTCGCCATAAGCCGCTGCGTTGGCATCGTTAGCAAAGGTGACCGGTTTACCAGTGGCTTGACCGAGCTTTTCTTTGATTGGATAGTTGTGCCAGCCCGGCAAATTATTGGGCGTTAGTAGCTTGCCAGCTTTGATGTCCAACGGCCCAGGAGTGCCAACACCAACTGCTGCTACTTGCCCCCAGTCGAGTCCTTGTCCGGTCAGCAGATCGGTGAGTTCACGTTTGGCTTGTTCGACCGCAATGTCAGGCGAGTCATCGGCTTTGGTAGGGAACTTTGTGTCGGCAACGATGGTGCCGTTATCGTCAACGATCCCAATCTTTATGTTCGTGCCGCCAACATCGACACCAGCAAAAAAAGGAGGATTCAAAGAAGGTTGGTCTGGCATTAGAAAACAATCGATTCAACGGCGTGGGAAGTAAGTTCGAGGCTCGATGGGTGCTTTGTATTTGAGTCGACAGTATAAAAAAACCGAGGTGCGCGTACTAGTGCATCGAAAATCGTAGCTGGGCTCCCTAGAGTTAAGGCCTATCGCAGCTGCAATCCAAAGTCTGTTGATTCCCAGCTACGGGAAAGATGCCTTTAGGCTCGCAAACAATGCATGTTCGCCATCGAAATGCCACTCATCATCGCGCCAATGATCCCCACAAACCCTTGATCGGTGCCGCACAAGAACAGGTTGTCCAAATGGGTTTTGCCGTCGAGCACTTTATCCGGGGCCCCATAGACCGCGCCGTTGTCGTGCCAAGTAAAGCGACTGATCGTGGTTGGCGTAAATAGATCGGTATCGATTACGTACGGCCGGAAATCCGGCGTGTACTTAACACTGGCCGCAACGCTCTTGTCGTACCAGCGTAGTTTTTCAAGTTTGTATTGTTCTTCCGACAGCGCATTCCAACGATCAAAATCAGCGATGGTCGTGATTCGAATCACTCCGTCGGGTAGTTGGCCAGCGTCGTCGGAGTACTCGTAGTTGTTGGGCGAGCAAACAACGCCAGTGCGAGTGTCGCACAGTTCGTCTGCTGGTTTTTCCCAATGGAATTTGTTTGAATCGTTGTAAAAAACGATCGTATCGTCATTGCCCAGCTTCGAAGGCTCTCGGTCCAAGATCGAAATCGACTCGATAAACGTCAATTGGCCGGCTTGACGCGGATCGGGTTCGCTGGTGTCGCTGCACATCCGCAGCGTTTCGAGACGCCCAGCGGACGACAAGATTCGTTTGCCTTCGATGGTGTCACCGTTGTCCAGTTCGACAGAAACCGCATGGTCGCCGTCGGTATGGATTGTCTTCACGCCGTGACGAAGTTTAAGCTCACCGCCGAGCCCACGAAAACGTTTGACTAAGTTTTTAAGAATCAAACGTACGCCTTTGAAAGGCCGAGCAAAGCCTTCGCAAAAGATGCTGCGGAACATGATGCAGAACTGTCCCCAAGCCATGTCGTGTTCGGCCGCGTTTCCGTACCACATCAACGGACAAAACAGCATCTCGATCAGTAAGGGTTCGCTGATGGTTTCTTCGAGGACTTTACGGCCAGAGATTTCAAAGGCTTCTTGGTCGAGTTCGTCGTAGTCCGAAATCTTCGCGATTAAGTTATCAAATTCGTCGATGTGATTGGGGAACGTTTGGCTGATTTCTGATCGAAGCAGTTCAATGTCGTTATCGAACCGAAGTTGAGTTTCGGGGAAAACGATCCGCGACCCTTTTTGAGGGGCCAGTGCAAAGTCTTCCCACTTAAAACGCAACTGCCGCAAGATCCTAGCCAGCGGTCCCTTCTTCGCGCCCTTGGCGGTGAAGTTGGTCACCGCATGCAGGCCAACATCGTAGTCGCGCCCGTTGACACGATAGAATGAATTGAGCCCGCCGATGGTGTAGTGGCGTTCGAGGATGCAAACTTTTTGGTCGTAATGTGCCAACCGAATGCCGGCTGCTAGACCCGACATTCCCGCACCGATGATGATTGTATCGTACATGGAAAAACGACCGCTCCCGAGCCATCTAAAAAAACAAACTGACGTCATGGTTGACATCAGTTTGAG
>CAZORR010000273.1:1431-3571 GCA_964582115.1 uncultured Pirellulaceae bacterium | reverse complement strand
GAGAGAAGATTGGACAAGGGCAGGGGAGGCCAATCGCCACCGAGAGAGCGTGGAATATTCGAGACTTCTTAGAATTCAAAGGAAGATTAAAAACACAGAGTATCGCCGTAGTTATTGCTAGTCCTCAAAGAAAGCTAAGCAGAGTAACGCCCGTGCGTTTACGGCGAAGATCTTTGCACTACGCTGCGCCATGCGGCAACGAGGCCTCCATTTCGAAACACATACCCAGCGATCGCACCGAACAGAATAAATGCAATCATCACGATCACGTTCATGATCAACAGCACCGTGTAGTAGTCTCCTTCGAACTTTATCTTCCCCGCAAAAACTGGATTCAATTGGTTCAGCCAATCGTGAGCAGCGATAAGGAATTCGTCCGGGTAAGGAAACGGCCGTGGCCACTTTGGGTCGTCGAAGGCATAAACCCATCGGTGCCGGGCAAACCAGCTCAGTAGTAGCAGGACCAAACTGAGCGTCAGCACAAACCAATTGGTTGTTGTCGGCCAACCGAAATCCTGCGACTCACGACGATCCATGCTACGAACAATTATGAATGCGAAGCACCCTAGTAGCGGACCGGTAACCCAAACGTACCAAACCGCCAGATAAAGTAACCACGGAAACGCAGAAAAAATGGCCACGACAAACACGGTAACCAGAAGTGACCGAATACCGAAACGAAATCGAGATCGATGTGGATTCATCTGGTCCGTCTAACAAAAAGGTTCTTCCTAGAACTTAGTGGCAATGCTACCACGACTCGCCCTGACAGACACGGCCTAAAAACTTGTTCCCCATCCGTGTCCACCTGCGTTTATCCGTGGTTCTTTCTTTCTCGATCACTATAGCAACAATTTATTTCAGTATTATGCAAGGGACTCTCAATAAACAGATTGCCGACCACTTGCGCGAGACTACTCGAAATCTAGGCGAAGTATTTCAACGTCTACAATATCCTTGGGACGGCCTGAGGCGATTTTGTTTTTCAGCAACTGTTCGCGACCAATCACGCTTGCCTGTATGCCATCCAGATCTACTACAAAGCGGCTAGGCCAAGCCTCGTCAAATTCTACACCTGATACTGAAGTCATGATGTCAATCCGTTGCGGCGGAACGCCGATCTGGAAAACAACATCGGGGGTAGATAGTTCACCGACTGATATTTGAAAAATTGGAGCGCCGAATACCGAAAGCGCGCTCCAAACGCGTTCTGCATTTTCTAGTGTCGCACGAATCCAAAAATCGATGTCGCCGGTAGCGCGAGGACACCCATGCGCCGCCATCGCATACGCACCAACAACAAGGTAGTCAGCTTCCGCGTCGTTCAACGCGACCAACATGTCTCTGAAATTCGGATTTAGCACTAGTCGCGTCCATGAATGTCCAAGCGTCAATCGTCAACTGCCACACCATTCCCATTCTTTCGGACGGTGTCGCATCATAAATGATACCACGGTCATTCTGATCTTGCAGTGAAGACTTACGAACGACAGAACGGTCCATTGGTTTACGATTTGACATTAATTAACTTGCAGCCCGACAACAGAATAATTTTTTCGACACCGTTTCTCATCGAAGCCAACAAGTGCCAACGCCATCTAGTTTACCAAAAGAATCCATATTCCCAAAGCGTCGCTAAATGCAGGACGAGCCATAGCTTGACTCTAACGTTGGAAACGAACGATGCGTACCAAGCCGTCAAAATCACAAATTGCGAGTTCGCTTTCGATCATCGCAAGGACATCTTCAGATGAACCGCCACCGGTCCCCGCGCCGATCAGCGGCATCGCGATCGACTGAAAGTTGTGTTCGGCGGCAAGCGATATCGCATTGCGAACCGAATCGCGAATGGACTGTTCCGATGAACGCCACCACATGCTGATGCCGGCAACATGAATGATCGACTTAAAAGGCAGCTTTCCAGCCCCCGTTATGACAGCACCACCAAGCGGTATCGGGCCGAGCTTCGCCAATTCGCGAAACGGACCATAGCCGCCACGTTTCTTGATTGCACCCGAAACGCCCTGCGGCAGCAACAGCCACCAAGGGATGATATTGCGATTCCAAGCGTTCACGATCACGTCAACATCTTGATCCAGCAAATCACCGTTAACAATTTCAAGCTGCATTAGTCTTTGCC
>CAZORR010000273.1:0-1331 GCA_964582115.1 uncultured Pirellulaceae bacterium | reverse complement strand
CCAACAAACGTCGCAACACAAAAACAGTCTACCAAAAAGAAATCACCTTGCCAAAAAGCCGTGTTCACGGCGGCCCTTGAACAAAACAATTCTCCCTCGCTAAATTCCTAGTTGACAATACCTAGATGCTCAATGTATTATACCTAGCAATGTTATGCAATATCCTATCATGGAGAGTATCATGGTCTCGAAAGAGCTTATTGCAGCATCAACTAGACCTTTGGTTTTGGGAGTGCTGTCGAACGGAGAGAGTTACGGATACGAGATCATCCGGGAAATACGCGCTCGATCTGACGGACAACTGGAGTGGTCGGAAGGGATGTTGTATCCAGTGTTGCACCGGATGGAGAAAGAAAAATTGATCGTCTCGTCATGGAAAATTGGGGACAACGGGCGAAAGCGAAAATACTACCGACTCAGTGCAGCCGGCAAACGATCTATGGCAGCCGAGCGGAAACAGTGGCTGACGGTTCACAATACGCTAGGAACATTTTGGGGAGCCAAAACATGTACGAACTAGAAAATGAGATTACGCATTGGAAACAGGCGATTGTCAGCAATGGAGTTATCAGTTCCGAAGAACTAACAGAACTCGAATCGCATTTACGTGAATCAATCGCCGCACTGCGCGAGAAAGGGCTCACCGCGCAAGAAGCGTTTATGTTGGCGGCAAACCGTATGGGGCATCCTCTCACGTTGCAGAGAGAGTATGCCAAAAATAATTTGAACGTGAGGTGGAAGCAGCGGGTGTTTTGGATGCTGGCGGGCTATATTGGCATTGGGGCGATCGAGCGCATCGTTTCTGTCATTGGCACCACAACCGGGGCAGCCATGGCCTATGGCGGTTTCGGAGGATCGGAATCCGCGGTCACGATAATTTCATTGATGGCTATCGCCTGGAGTGTCGCTTTCGTCATCGCATTTCGAGAGCGACAGTGGCTGGGCAGTAGGAGCGACGTTCTGCCACTGAGATGGATGGTGGTCATCGGAGCAACGTTGGCCCTCGCACCCGTCATCAATGTGATTGGGCAAGTGGTACCGGCAAGGCATGCAGGATTAGCTTGGCACGGTGAAGTGGCAAACTATCTGTCTGTTGGCGGGTTCGCCTTGAACTTCTGCATTGTGACACTTTGCTTCGTTGCACTATGCAAGCTTAATGATCGCGCCGCATGGAATCTCGATTCAACTGCCGCGGACGACAGGTAAATTTTACGACACCGCTTCTTACCGAATCCAACAAGCGTCGCAATACCAAACAGTTTCCCCAAAAGAAACCGCGTTTTCCAAAAGGCGTGGCAAGCCAAACGACTCTCCAAAGACGAAGCCGCGGC
>CAZORR010000272.1:0-3576 GCA_964582115.1 uncultured Pirellulaceae bacterium | reverse complement strand
TATTAGGTTTGTACTTGGCCGGCACGCAGATAACCGGAGAGTGCGTGCCGTACCTTTGCCGCCTAACCAATTTGCGGCGTCTTCATTTACCCCAAACATTGGTGACAGAACGTTTTCGTGATACACTTTCTGCTCACCTTCCGAAATGCTTTGCGATTAAACTGGGTAACAACGCGGTATAACAAATAAGCATTTGACATCGAGTAGTGACGTAGGAACGTAGCCGATGTTCAAGTGCTCTGTTCAACAAATAAGCATTTGACGTCGGTTTTTATGTTTAGTGCTTATCCCAATACCTCGCGATAAAGTAGAAAAATGCGTCGCTCGAAAAGGTTGTGGGATAAGCTCTTAGTTTGTTTGCTGCGAATGGGCCATCGCGGATGTAACCGGGACAATTCCATGATTCGAATATTGCTGGTTCTTGCCGGATGCGAGACGCAGCAGAACGACGTCGCTCCAAACTCCAAGGGTGAACTGCAGGTCTTGCTAAAACGACCGAAAGTATTTCTCGAATCAGTCGCCCGTCTGTACGACTTTAAAGCCCATGGTTGGGCCTTCGGTTGTAGTTCGATATCGTCGGAGTTATTCGGTCTAAGAAATCACTCATGAAAGAAACTGCTTACCTGCTTCAAGCCGCATTGATCTGCATTTGGTGGGTGGGTCTTGCAACCAATCAGGCATTCTTTGCTAAGTTTCAATATGACGAAATACCGTCTATTGCGTTTTGGGCATTTGTTGCTCCAGATGTGATTTTGATTGCAGCTTTGTCGACAGTTCGTGCATACCGAAAACTATGCATGCTGGACTATGTTATCCTTGGGGCGTTTGGATACGCTGCCCTCTACTGTGTGAATGCAACGTTTCTTACTGGCAGCGGCTACTTGCCAACCGCGGCAATGCTACTGGGGTTGGGCTACAATCTTTTTCTTTGTTTCAACCAATCGCTGTTTCGTAATGCAGCTGCGAGCTTCACCTGCAACCTTGTTAAAACGTTGATTCAAATTGTTTGCGTTTGGACACTGTCGCTGGTTGTCATTCCTTTTATTCTCTTGGATGCCTTTGAAACCCTGACGATCCCCAGCCTTGGGCTTTCGTCCTACTTGGGTTCAATTGGTTTCGCTTGTTGCAGCGCACTCGGTTTAGCCAGCGCATACATAATGGTTCGAGACGGCGAAGGGACTCCGCTTCCACTTGACCAAACCAATCGATTAGTGGTTACGGGCCCGTACCGTTATGTTCGCAATCCAATGGCGGTTGCTGGAATTGGGCAGGGACTGGCGCTCGCATTGATTTTCCAATCCGCATCAATCTTGATATATTCGCTACTAGGTGCTCTGGTGTGGCATTTGGTTGTCCGCCCCGTCGAGGAAGGTGATATGGTGCGGCGGTTCGGTAATTCGTACTTAGAATATCGGAAACACGTTTCTTGCTGGATACCTACCTTTGGCAAGCACACCACATGAAAATTTGATTCGCTTTAGCCTGTGCTTGCGCATGTTTTCCAAAACGCTTCGAAGCAGTGAACGCAGCCGCTATCTCGATCGACGATTCCAATGCCCACAATCACTCTTGAAACGAATATACATGCACCCGTCGAAACCGTTTTTGACCTTTGTCGCTGCGTCGATCTTCATGTCGAATCGACCGCTCAAACAAACGAACGAGCTGTCGGTGGAAAAACGTCGGGCCTGCTAGAACTCGGCGATACCGTAACCTGGGAGGCAACTCACTTCTTGATTCGTCAACAACTGACTGTTGTTATCAGCGAATACGATCGACCAAATTTCTTTCGCGATACCATGCAGCGTGGGATTTTCAAGCACTTCGACCACGATCATTACTTTGAGCAAACATCGTCTGGCACTCGCATGCGAGATACGTTTGAATACTCGTCGCCGCTGGGGCTGATCGGTCGCGTCGCCGAGATGCTGTTTGTGACTCGTCACATTCGCAAACTGCTCGTGGTGAGAAACGAGCTGATTAAATCAGTTGCCGAGTCCTCGCAAGTAGATAAATATCTAGTTGGCAGATATCGCTAGATAGGAATATGTAGATTGTGATTGATACTTCATGGCCTATCAGAGCCGAGTTTAAACTGATCCTATCTGAAGCGTTCACCTTAGATTTTCTTAAGCCACGATAGTGACGACATGATGTAGCCCCTGGCTTACACCATGGACGACAACCTAGTACCCATTCGGGGTTAAAGCGAATGTCACCGGCTAAAGCCGGGAGACAAGCCTAAAGGCATTACTACGAACTACTCTTCTTTGGATCGGGCAGGTCGCTTGAGGTTTGTTCCACTGCCAGGATGGGAGATTCGTTGAGCGATTGTTCGGCGGCTTCGATTTTTTGCTTTAATTCTTCACGTACAACGGCAAGTTCGTTGGGAGCTTCGATACCAATTCTTACACCGCCGCTAGTCAAGCGGACTACGGTAATCGCAATTTCATCGCCAATCCAAATTCGCTCGCCAACTTTTCGGCTTAGCACTAACATTTCGGATCCCTTTTAAGTTATTGGCTCGCTATCGGCCTAAGTCTGGTCAAGGTACACCCATTCGCAATCGATAGGCTAGCAATTTTGGACGCGACTGCCAAGTACCCAACAAACTGCGTCATCTGGGCAACTTACTAGTCGGCACTCGATACTCGTTTTTTTAGCGGAAAGCCGGAACCATCATGAGAGCAATCAGCCAGCCGATTCCCAAGCCAACAAACGCGTAGGCTATGCTCCCGCATAGGCAGCCAATCAGCAGCCCCATCAATCCGAAACAAAATCCGGTTGACAACAACATCACGTTAACAGTTGAGTCGTAAGGCACAGGGGCCAAATCGTTTGTGTCGACTGGCGTGAGAGAAACACTTGCTTTGGCCTCAATTCCATGTTCGGCGTTGTACTCGATGCACTCGTCGCAAAGCTGCGCGGCGTTTTTGACCGGTTTTCGACATTGATTGCAGGGACGCATGGCTTTTACGAGGGCTGAGGCAACAACCATAATGGGCGCCGAGAGTGTGGGATTCGATGTCCCTCCGTCGGCAGCTAGATTTTAGTCGTTGCTATCAAACACGCAATGAAGCCAAACTTTCGCAATCTACCCAACCAAAACACCGATATTCGAGGGATTTTCCAACGACCCGCTGAAATTCCCGTGTCAACGACAGGTTTGGCTAACCTTGGCCTGCTTCAACGACGAAATAGGCCTTGGGGAAAAGTGCACCCAAGGAATATCCGTATCGACTTATTTCAAGTCCGTTTGCTTCGATTAAGAAAACGCTACTTGACGATACGGGGCTGTTTTTGTTACTTTTACCGCATCGTGATCACTCTTCGGACCATCTGAAGACTGGTATTGGCAGTGAAACTGCCTTTCTACCCGGTCGAAGTTGATCAGTTATATTTTTTTCACTGCCATGCGTCATTCGCATGCAACCAACTCTGCTTTGGGCGTCAGTCACCCATCACCGCAGAAGAGCTCATAAGCTATGGTAAATCGTAACCTCATTCACTCTCTTGAAGATCAAAGCATCGAAGACGAATTGGGTCAATTGTTTGACGTCCAATCGATGGATGAAT
>CAZORR010000271.1:0-3577 GCA_964582115.1 uncultured Pirellulaceae bacterium | reverse complement strand
CTTTCAGTCCGACTTCTCCGTCACTACCACCAGGGAAGGAAAACTCAGTTGTTCCGAACGTGTCTGAGGGACTGCTGGAGGTAGGGCCTGCTGAGCCTGCATAGTGAGCCGTGAATCCCGTAAGGGGGGCGGAGCGCTCAAAGTCATCACGAGAGGTAGAATCACAACGAAAAGTGTCTATTGCTTCTAATGACAGTGAGTCTTTAGCTGCATCGTCACCGGAGGTGGCGCGGAATTGATCGTAGAGTGCGTTTTGTTCAAGAAACGGTAAGATCCGAACTAAATAGCTCTCTGTTCGATTAGAGACTGCCGCAGGAAACTGTTGGTTGGAACTTTCGTAACTCACGCAAGCCAAGGCAATATTTCTGATTTTGTTTAAGCAAGATACGCGACGAGCTTGTTCACGAACGGCTTGAACGGCTGGCAGGAGCATACCAATCAAGATGCCGATGATTGCGATAACAACGAGTAATTCAACAAGGGTAAAACCCTTGTTAGAACGGGATAGCTTCGATGACATAGGGTGTTTCTCCAAATTTTCAGTTGGTTCGATTTAGGCGATCAGCAGACGATATTTGGAAGCTTGGCTGATTCGTGATTAGTCGACGGGCACAAAGATATTAAAATAGTGCGTTGGTGGTCAACATAAAGATGTTATCGTCGCAAATTGCCACCTACCAATACATTGTAGGGCTTAATTAGTTCTAACCAGCACACTAATAAGTGAGTGCCTAAAAACACTAGTGGATTGCGGCTTTATTAAGGGTTTTTAGGGTTAATTCATCCATATTTAATTAATTGTAGGTTATTTAGATCACTGGACACCCCGGACACCAATCCAAGCACAACGGCTTTCCATAAGCAATTTGAACGCTGTTCGCCAGCATTTTTCTATTGATAGTTAAAACCGATCTTGGCCCGCGTCATACAACTTGCCAGACTCAGCTGGTATTTCGCACGATACTCAAGAGTTGAGCAGGGCTGAGCTGATGGAATCAATTGAATTTACGGAGTCGGCAATCGAGTCAATTAGCTTGATCGTTGTCGCAGGTCCGCAACTCGATTTGAATGATCAAGTCTGGTCGGCAGTCCGTGGCCTGGGAAGAGTCAAATGTAGAGCCGAAGTTCGCTTGGTCGATCCCAATGCTGGCCGTCGACCGCAGTTGATGACTTACCAACCGACACCAAAAGTATATTCGACGATCGCTGAAGCACTCGATTCAACCAAATACCAACGCGTGGTAATTCTTGATCATTCAGTCCAGCTTTCGACATCGCAATGGTTGGATTTGCTCAGCGCTCCCGACGGCTCGACTCGGGCAGTCTTTCAAGTTTCGCGGGCTAAAAATCGCAAGCGTCGAATTTGGATGTGGCTGTATTCGATGTTTGTCTTCTTGTTCTTGCGTACGCGCAAGAATGAGTTCACTCCTGGTGCGATTATTTTTTCGGCAACTCAGTCGCATCACTACATGAGGCGACTAAGTGGTGATCCGCAAATGGACATCATTGGTATTTTAGCGTTAGCAAATCAGCATGGCTGTCGTCCAGTAGAATCGATATCGCATGCACCTAATGTGTTGAGCCCTCAGACTTCAACACGGCCTATTCGCGGGGCATGGAAGCGAGCGGTTCGGTTTTGGTTCAACCGTTTGATGTTTCCCAGATACAGTTGCCAAATTGATTCCACTAAACCAAAGAAAACCACACGTCACATGGCGGTGCTGGCTGTGTTTGGGGCCGCGGCCTGGATGTTGTTCGGCAATTTGAATTATCCTTTGTTTGAATCCAGTGAAACTCGCAGTGCACATTTGGCGTTAACATTGATCGAAAGCGGTGATTGGGAATCGCCACGTCTATCGACTTGGGCGATTGCAACCAGCTATCGAATCTTCGGCGTGTCGCCTTGGGCGACGCGGTTTCCAATTGCTTTGGCTTCGATGCTAACGGTGGTCGTCACGTTTACGCTCGGCCGTCGTTTGGTTGGTTTTCGCCCTGCGGTTTTGGCGAGTGCGTTTCTGGTTATGTCAATTGGATTCGTGGTGTTCAGTCGCTGCACGACCGTCGATGCGTCCCTGACAACGGCGACAACCATTACGTTTTTGATTGGATTTCTATCGGTTCGCCGTGGGTTTAGCCGAAGTAAATGGGCGTTGGCTGGTTTGGCAGCGGGATTGGGGTTAATCGTTAAGGGGCCCGTGGTTTTGGCTCTGTGTGGACCTCCGTTGTTACTTGCCAGTTGGCTAGGTCGCAGCGAACAAAAGAAAACGGCCCCGAGCCGTCTGGCATGGTTCGCATTGCCAATGCTATTGGTGGCGATCCCGTGGTTTGCCTGTGTAGAGTTTTCTGACATCGGCTTCCATTTTGTTTTTTTGCCGTTTTGGCAATCTAACGTCGATCGCGTTGCCGCAGGCCTTGGTCACTCACAACCGCTCTATTACTACTTGCTGGGCATTTTTGTTTTCATGTTCCCGGTGTCCTATTTGCTCCCGTCAGTGATTCAGTTTGCGATCGCAAATCGAGCTGATCAAATCGATGTTCGCTCGCGAGAAGTGGGGTATTTGGCACTGGCGGTTGTTTGGATTTTTGCATTTATCACCTTATTAGGTGATAAACTGCCAACCTCCGCGATGCCGGTTTTCCCGCTGCTATCTTTATTGATAGGCTGCATGGTGGATCAAAAACTAATTGCTGTCGCTAATCAACGGCAGTCCTTTCTGCAAAGGCTTACACGTCGAGCACCATGGGAATTGCCAGCTTGGAACCTGGCCATTGTGGTGGTCGGCGTAGTTTGGTTTGATTGTTCTTGGAAGATTGCGGCGACAATGGTGGCGGTTTCGTTGCTGGGAAGTGTTGCGATGCTGACGTCGGTCAAGCAGAGATTACTGCGCCGCCGTCAACGAAAATTTGGTTACGGTCTAGCCTGTGTAGCTTGCGTTTTTGTAGTAATGGTTACTCAGCAGATACTGCCTTCGATTGCGAAGCAGCGATCAGATTTGCTGGCTGCCAAAATACTGAATCAGGAAGTCGCATCAAATGCGACGATCGTATTTTTTAGCAGGGACGCACACGCGGTTGAAATGGCATTCGGCCGCAATGTGGTTCACTTCGAGGAACAAGACGTTCTCGCTGCAGTTGAATTTTTATCTCAAACGCCAGAATCGTTGCTGGTTGCACCAGACTTGCCGCTAGAAAATTTGAAAACACGAATTGAAAATCGCGTGGTAATCGAAAAAGCAAGCCTCGGTCGGCATGTTTATCGAGCTTGGTCGTTGTCACCTCTGGGCAACCGGACGGCCAAGCAAACTAGTAACCAAAGTCGCAAACAGTATTAGAGAAATGCACTTGCTTGTGCGGCGAGCTTATATTTTGGTTGGTTTCTTTGGGTGAAGCAGAGCAATCGCGCGGAGTGCGAGACTCGTTGTTTTACATCCGTGGTGCTTATCGATTTCAATAGCATCCCCACCACTTCTGGCGGGGATTTTTTGTTTCTATGGCAGTCGAATCTTCAGTTCGGATTGGCTAGTCGGCGTAATGCAGTGGACATGTATCCTCGGCTAACCCGTATGAATTGTTAATG
>CAZORR010000270.1:0-3622 GCA_964582115.1 uncultured Pirellulaceae bacterium | reverse complement strand
CTAGGTTGTCCTCCTTGGGCAATAGGAATGTTGGCCCAAGGAGGATGCAAGGTTTACGAGGCGGCAGTTGTTTGTTGTGCGTGCCGAGAAAAGGTTGATATAAAGTGTTTAACACTCAGGCGAAAATTGACTCAATAATCGAGGAGTTCGCTTTAGCAAGTCCAGCTACACCGAATCCAAAACGAAATGTGGACTAGAAAGCAAACAAAAATCCTTCACTTTGCTTCCGATGTAGGTTCCAATAGTAAGACGGATTCGTTGATTGTTTTTTGATTGACTCAAATGGGATTTGAAAACCGCGATTATACTCGCGATGGTTCCTACACCAGCGGTGGCAAAGGCGACTTCATGGCTGGTGCGCCGATGTGTAAGAAGATATTGATCGTTACCATCGCTGTCTTCATCGCTCAAATTTTCTTCACACGGCCGGCCACGGTGGCGGACTTTGCGCCGCAGATCGAACAGATTCAAGCGGACCAAGAGCTCTATGGTGAAAAAGTGCTTGATGATGCCGATGGTGATCCCGTGGCGCGGCCTCAAGAGACTTTTGATGTGGAGCGATATATTGGTGTAATGCCAGCGATCTCGGTTGTCCAGGAATGGCTCAAGCTTGATACCGATAAAGTGATCCGGAGCGGTCAGGTTTGGCGACTGATCACGAACGCATTTTGTCACGATCGGTTTAGCATTTGGCATATCGGTTTCAATATGCTGCTTTTGTTTTGGTTTGGGCAGTTTGTTGAGGCGACTTATGGTTCGAAAGAGTTTCTTTGCTTTTACCTAGGTAGCGCCGTTGTTGCCAGTTTGGCGTTTATCGGGCTCGAATTGTTTACCGGTGAACGCCATGGAGGGATCGGTGCGTCGGGGGCCGTGATGGCGGTGATTTGTGTTTTCGCCATGTGGAACCCGCATCACACGATTCGTGTTTACTTTTTGTTCCCGATTCAGATTCGCTATCTACTTTTGTTTTACGTGATCTATGACTTGCACCCAGTCTTGCTCGCTCTTTCAGGGACGGCAATGAACACCGGCATCGGTCATGCGGCTCATCTGGGCGGTTTGCTGTTTGGGTATTTGTACTACAGGAACGACTGGAGGTTACTGCCGTATTGGAATGGAGTCGCCCAGTTGGCCGGCAGTGTTGGAACTAATGCGCGGATAAAAAAATCCAATCTACGGGTATACTCGGAAAACGACGATTACGAGATAGACCGAGAGCCAGAAGCAAGAAATGAGCACGCCGAGAGGACCAGAGCCGATCTGCGGTTCGACGAACAATTGGACGATGTCCTCAAGAAGATATCTGAATCAGGCCAAGACAGCTTGACCCCGCGAGAAAAGAGAATCCTCTTGCAGGGCAGTCAGCGTTATCGAAATCGATAGAAACCGGGTTTTTAGGGGTGCGGATAGTGCCTGATGAGCATCGATTTGCTTTGGCAGCGAGGGTGCTATGTTTACGCGATCAGAAAGGCTTAATTTTAGAAAGCCTCTTCAAAAAACATGCTCACGGGACTCGCAAGAAATCAGATCGGACGTGTAAGCATGCCAGCACTTAGTTGAACTCTTACCGTCAAAGCCGTGAAGCATGGCATCCACTCATTTGATTAAGTGCCGGGAATATTTTGGGAGGCACGTAAAAGGCCGGAAGAACATCTGTTTAGTTGTCTTGCGTCCGATAGCCGTGTCTGCGAAATTGACCGCTTGCTGAACCCGAGGATTCGAGGGATCCTTGTTCAGCTTTGCAGTTTTTCACCAGTAGATAAAAAGCGGACTTGCACGATGGACCAATCACTTTCTTACACGTCTACCATTCGATTAAGCTACGCCAATGCACGTGGTATGTTGGGCCGAATCACTACTGCGATCGGTGAAGCGGACGGAATGATCGGTGCGGTGGACATTGTTAATTCGAAAGACGGCAGTATCACACGAGACATTTCGGTTCGAGCCTCCGGCGTAGATCACGTCCAAAAAATCGTTGGGCAACTCAAGGCGATCGACGGTCTTACCGTCAAGTCGGTGTCCGACAGAGTTTTCCTGTTGCATCTGGGCGGCAAGATCGAAGTCAATTCGCGGACGCCGGTAAAGACGCGTGATGACCTGTCATCGGTTTATACGCCTGGAGTGGCGCGGGTTTGTAACGCGATTAAAGAAGATGTGGATTCATCGTTTTCATTAACGATCCGGCGCAACACAGTGGCCGTAGTCAGTGATGGTTCGGCGGTGCTTGGACTGGGGAATATTGGTCCCGAAGCTGGCATGCCCGTGATGGAAGGCAAGGCGATGTTGTTCAAAGACTTTGGTGGCGTGGATGCGTTTCCAATTTGCTTGGCAACCCAAGACGTTGAAGAAATCATCGAAACCGTGAAGCGTCTCGAACCAACCTTTGGCGGTATCAACCTAGAAGACATTTCCTCACCACGGTGCATTGAAATCGAACGGCGGTTGAACGCGGAGATGGCGATTCCTGTTTTTCATGACGATCAACATGGAACGGCAATCGTTACGTTGGCTGGACTGACCAAGTCATTGGAGTTGGTGGGCAAGAAGATCGGTGATATTAAGATTGTCATTAACGGAGCCGGTGCGGCGGGAGCGGCGATCGCAGGTTTGCTGGGTTTGGCAGGGGCCAAACAAATTATCGTTTGCGATAGCACGGGGGCCATTTTTGCTGGTCGAACCGAACGTATGAACGAGGTGAAAGATCATCTTGCCGGTAGCACGAACCCAGACAAAGCATCTGGAACGTTGTCAGACGTCATCAAAAATGCGGACGTGTTCGTCGGCGTGTCAGCGCCAAACGTGTTGTCGGTTGAAAACATCAAAAGCATGGCGGCCGATCCGATCGTGTTTGCGATGGCGAATCCCGACCCAGAAATCAAACCGGAATTGGCCGACGAGCATGTGGCGGTGATGGCGACAGGGCGTTCGGATTACCCGAACCAGATTAATAACGTGTTGTGTTTTCCCGGACTGTTCCGTGGAGTTTTGGATGTCCGCGCGACAGACATCAATGAAACGATGAAGCTGGCTGCTGCGAAAGCGATCGCGGATATCATCCAGCCGAATGAGTTGTGCTCGGATTACATCATCCCGAGCGTTTTCGATCGTCGTGTTGCCCAGGCAGTTGCTGCCGCGGTCGCACAGGCGGCTCATGATACGGGCGTTTCGAAACGCCATGTCAAACAGACATGTGACCAAGAGTGATTCGTGAATAAACAAGGCTCGCCAATGTACTCGGCGAGCCCTGTTTGGTTGTCTTGATATTGTTTGCGTGAGTAAGTTGCTTAGCGCAGGTTCGTGTTGACGCTTTCGGCTTTTTCGATGTAGATCGGATCTCGCGTACCTTCGAAGGCTCGTTGGTAAGTCACGCTGAGCGCGGCGGCGTTGAAGGCGTCGTCGGGTTCGAGCTGGTAAGCGCGTTCGCCGTGCTTGACGGATTCGGCGTGTTGTTCGGTTTTGTGAAACAAAACCGACAATGCCAAGTGGCCGCGAACGAAGGTTTCGTCAAGGGCCAGGGCTTCTTGGTATTTGGCGATTGCTTCGGTGAACTTCTCGTCGTTCTTGAGTTGTTCGGCTTCTTTTTCGATCGCTAGTATTTCAGGGCTAATGCTCATCGCTG
>CAZORR010000269.1:0-3658 GCA_964582115.1 uncultured Pirellulaceae bacterium | reverse complement strand
CCCTAAACCACTGACAATAACTGGCACTGGCAGCACCGGCGGCGTGGCGATAAAATCTCGGGAAAATTCAACCGTATTTCCCGAGTTCTCGCGTGCCAAACTCCGTCGTAAAAATCCAAAATCTCGCCATCGGTGCCTCTCAGCCGCTGACCATCATCGCCGGTCCCTGTGTGATTCAGGACCGAGATATCACGATGGAAATCGCGGAAAAACTGGTATCCATCGGCCAGAAGCTGAATCTGGCAATAATTTTTAAAGCTTCGTTTGATAAAGCGAACCGAACGAGTTTGGATTCGTACCGAGGGGTAGGGATTGACGATGGCTTGAAAGTACTGGACGAGATCCGTCAGCAATTTCAGATCCCAGTAACGACCGACATCCATATGCCTGACCAAGCGGCTCCCGTCGCTCAAGTCTGTGACTTATTGCAAATCCCAGCCTTTTTGGCTCGGCAGACCGATTTGTTAGTGGCTGCGGCCAATACGGGTAAAGCCGTCAACGTAAAAAAAGGCCAATTCATGGCTCCATGGGACATGGCCCACGTTGTTGGTAAACTAGAAGGCTCGGGCTGCAACGATGTGTTGCTAACCGAACGAGGCACGTTTTTTGGTTACGGCCGATTGGTCAATGACATGAAAGCGTTACCGCAAATGGCGGAACTTGGCTGCCCAGTCGTATTCGATGCCACGCACAGCGTGCAGCAACCGAGTGCCGCTGGAGGCAAAACTGGAGGAAATCGCGAGATGGTTCAACCGCTGGCTTGTGCCGCAGTGGCCATCGGTTGCGATGCGGTTTTTCTGGAAACCCATCCCGACCCCGATTCCTCTCCCAGTGACGGGCCCAACATGGTGCCCCTGGATAACATCGAATCGTTATTGAAACAATTACAAAAAATCAAAATTGCAATCAGCTGATTTAAGTAGGTAGTCAAAGTGAGTTTTTTCCCAACAGCTGTGAAGCCGGTCGCTATCACGTCACTCGTTTGTTTACTAACCCTGATGGCGGGTTGCACACGCGAAGATTCGTTCGTCGATTACGTGGCTACCGATATCACTAAATCAAAAGTTGACGATCTGTCACGATCCATCAATTTTGTCAAAAGCGAAGTTCGATTTGAGCAAGCCGAGTTCATCGATGGAGTGACTAACGGACTCAACCGCTGGGTCAGCTATTCCAAAGACAACCTAGTGGACTCTTCGTGGAATGCCGATGCGACCTTTGCACCACTGGTCGAGGAATATTCAGAGCTCGCGGTTTCCGAACGCTTGGGCGAACTGAACTTCTTAAACACTGACTCCTACTACTTACAACAAAGTTATTGGATTTCGCTGGTAAACAATCGTATGGCGGCAAGCCAGCGATACCAACCGTTCGAATTGTACCGGCTAGCTGCCGACGACATGAACGTGAGCGAACTCGACAAACCCGTCGACGAAATTTTCAAAAAACTAAACGGACTCGACGACAATCAAGCCCAACGTTTTGCCAACTCGATGAAAATCTTTGATTGGATCTGCCGGAACGTCAATCTCGAATCAGACGCGCCATTGGACGAATCGGAGATCGAAGATGTCACCTTCGACCCTGACAAGGAAGGCGCTGCAGCAGGCGTCCCCGGCTTGGGTTACCAACGGTACCCGTGGCAAACGATGCTCTTTGGTCGCGGTGATTATGTGGAACGAGCCAAGTTGATGATGTTGATGTTGAATCAACTGGGAATTGATTCCGTCATGCTTGCTACCGGCGAATCCACCAAACCTTGGGCTGTCGCCGTACAGATTGACGACGAATACTATTTGTTCGATACAAAACTCGGCTTGCCCATCCCGGGCCAAAAAACAGGCTCGGTCGCTACGCTGACCATGCTTCAAAAAAACCCTGAACTCCTCACCGAATTGGACCTGTCAACTGACGAGTCACTTGCTGAAAACACCAAGTACTGGGTCCGTCCCGACGACTTAAAATCACTCACCGCCCTGATGTACGCATCGCCGGATTCGGTTTCAAAACGCATGAAAGCCCTTCAAGGCGATCTCGACATTGAAATCCGAAAGTTGAATTCAAAAGCGTCAAAACAATCCGATGACGACCAAACAGCGTCCTCGCAAACCGCACCCGCAAGTAACCGAATGTTGGTTTCTTATAGCTTGGATCAAGCAAAATCCCGCCTGCAAGAAATTGATGGTGTGTCTTTTGTGCCGTGGGACATCGCCTTCAAAACTCATCAATACCGCAGCGTGATCCGCACCGCAGTAAAACGAGACTCCAGTGAAGACCAAGCCCGACTGGGTTGGTACTACCGAACTGAGGCCTACGTGAATGGCTTCCGTCCCTACCGCACCGCACGCGGACGGTTCTTCAAAGGCAAGTTCAAGGTGGTTGAAGACGAACGGAGCCTAAACGCTTTACAAGGCTGGAAACGACAGATGTTTTCCGATGACGATATCGGCAACTTAAGTTCCGACGCCGACATGCAGCGATTGCATGGCATTCGCCAAGAAAACCAAAACAGCCAAGCCTTTGCCAACATGCTGGCCAGCGTGCAGTCGCAGATGCGATTAATCCGCATCGACGCGAAACTATTCATGGCTCAATCTCTGTTTGACAATTCCAACGAAGGTGGAATTCGCGGATGGCTAGAAGACCTAAAAGCCAATAGCTCCGACGATCCGGTCGACGATAACGGCCGCTGGAATGATGCCGTCACCTACTTATTGGCCCGATCTTTTGAATCTCAAAAGCTATATGATGAAGCAATCGAAAACTACGAACTGGAAAACCTTAATCAGTCGCACGGCAATATCTTGCGGTCTCGAATGCTCAAGCAACTGATCAAGAAATACTACGACGCCGAATAAGTTCATGGGCAGGCTCCGTTCATTAAACCAACAGACTCGCAAACTTGAAAAAACGCCCCAACCAAAGCCCAAAAGAAATCCGGCAAGCAATCCGAGAGTCTCGGCAAGCGGTTCCAATACCCTACGCCAAGCAAGCCGCCGCAAAGTTTGTCGAATTAGTGGTTGAGCTCGACTGGTACAAAAACGCGAAACGAATTGCGGCTTACCTTCCTTTCAACGGCGAAGCCGATCCACTGCCGCTAATGGACCGAGCCATTGTCGACGGCAAACAGATCTTCGTTCCCGTCATCGTAGACAAGTCCGA
Organism: uncultured Pirellulaceae bacterium; assembly: GCA_964582115.1. Taxonomy (GTDB): domain Bacteria; phylum Planctomycetota; class Planctomycetia; order Pirellulales; family Pirellulaceae; genus Mariniblastus. Next base: position 496 of record CAZORR010000269.1, on the reverse strand, counting down.
ACCGCTGAGGTTTGAAGCATGGACACGCGAAACGAAAGTTACCGAAAACAGCTTCCACATCAATGAACCAGACGCTTCAGAGACTTCGATTGCCCCCACCGAACTGGATCTTGTGATCACTCCGCTGGTTGCGTTTGATGGACAGCGAAATCGACTGGGCGTCGGCGGCGGCTACTACGATCGAACCTTCGCTTTTCTCAATAACATCGCCACTGCCGACCGTCGTCCACTGATGGTTGGGCTGGGATACGAATTACAACGCATCAAAAAAATCGATTCCCAAAGCCACGACGTCAAACTCGACGCAGTCGTGACCGAAACTGGAATCCTGTCCTAAGTGAAACAGCAGGTGGCAACGTTGTTTCCAGCCACGCTTATGCAGTTCCAGCTGGTCTCCTGCAGTTTAACGACTAGCCGGAAGGCGCCGGCGTCAGCGCCGCCCAAAAAACGCCGCACTAACAAACTCAGCGTTTCAACCAATATCTGCGCGCCCATA
>CAZORR010000268.1:0-3667 GCA_964582115.1 uncultured Pirellulaceae bacterium | reverse complement strand
TTTCAGCTAGGTCTGCCGACCGAACGACTTGTTGGTACCAACCGGGGTAGTCTTGATCGCGAGTTGGAGTGATTGCAGTTTTGGCCATGGATTTAGGCTGGGGGTTAGTATTACAGCAAGTGAGGTCTAGGTCACGGAAACGGGCGTTCAGCCCACAAAAACAGCCACATTGTGAAAACGCAGGCTTGGACCTGCGGATCATTCGTGCAACTTAGCCGCCATAGTTTATTCCGTCCGTTGCCAGCTTAAAAGCCGCCCCCTACAATCTCGGCCCGACAAACCTCTCAAACCTTGACCGACTTAGACCAATCCTATGCAAATTCCAGTGCCTCGCCGCTTCGTTACCGATCTGACCGATACTGAAAATGTTGATCAGATTTTTATTGCCAACGAAAAACAGCTTCGCACCAACCGAAATGGCAACCTGTACATTCAAGTTCGCTTGAGCGATCGCACGGGATCAATCACGGCGATGCTCTGGAATGCCCAGCAAAATCAATTCGATAGCTTCCAAAATGGCGACTACATCAAGGTTCAGGGAACTGCTCAGCTGTACAACGGCAACATGCAAGTGTTGGCCAAAAAAATCGAACTCTGTCGCGATACCGACATCGACGAGTCTGATTTTATTACGTTGTCCACGGGAGAAGTCGACAAAATGATCGGCCGCGTTGGCGAGATTCTCCGTGGAATGGAGAGCAGCGATCTTAGGAATCTGGCCGATTGCTTTCTTACCGATGAAGCGTTTATCGAGCAATTTCGTTCGGCTCCTGCAGGCGTGAAGAATCACCATGCTTATAAAGGTGGTTTACTGGAGCACGTGCTTTCGTTGATGGAAGTCTGCTTGGTGGTTGGGCCAAAGTACCCTGCGGTCAATTTAGATTTGCTGCTGATCGGTGCTTTCCTGCATGATGTTGGAAAGATACACGAGTTAACGTATCGAGCTGATTTGGGGTACAGTCAATCGGGCCAGTTATTGGGGCATTTGGTTCAAGGCGTTTCGATTGTCGAGAAAAAAATCGCGGAAGTTGAAGCTCAAACCGGCGAGAGCTTTCCTGCGGATCTGAGCGATCGCGTTCGCCACATGGTCGTTTCTCATCACGGTTCGTACGAGTTCGGTAGCCCTAAGTTGCCAATGACCTTGGAGGCAATCACGCTTCACTACTTGGATAGTTTGGACGCAAGGATTCAAAACGTGATGAAGCTGATCGAAGAAGACGCCAATAAAGACAATCCTTGGACGGTTTACCATCCAAGCTTGGGACGAAAAATTCTGAAGTAGTGCTTTGTATGGGTTGTGGGTCCGCCTTGCAGGCGGGCTTAGTGGCTAAAGCCGATGCTACGAACTTGACTACCGCGGCCGGAAATCGACCTGGTCTTTTAGTTCGAGAATCTTGTCAAACCGCTCTTTCATAAAATCGTTGAGCAATTCGTCTCGCCATCGGACATGGCCGATCGCTTCATTCAGGTCTTGCTGACGCATGAAATCGGTTCCAGAGAACTCTTCGGCGCGGAGTGCGTCCAGTACGATCGCGATGCCCGCCCAACCGCTGACTTGCAATTTCTCCGCTAAATCCTCGTAGTCGGTGAACTCTTCAAAGATCGGCATGGCATCGGAATAACGGTCCAGCGCCAGATAAAGCTCGGCCAGCCTTTCTTTGGCGTAGCGATGGTGAAGCAGTGTGTTTTTCTGATTTTGTGGGCTGGCTTCGTCTATCGGGAAATGCTCAATCACCGCCAACCAGTGTTTTTCTTTCTGGTTTAGTGGTGCCCATCTTGCTGCTTCGAATTGTTCTTCGACGGTTTTTTTGCGAGGAATTAACTGCGCACTGACATCGTTGACGTCAAGGATCGATTGGTAGGGCGCAGTGTCGGCTACGTACGTTCCGCCAATTGCCCCGCCTACTCCCAGTAATGCAGTGCCGAACCAAAGCCACGGCGACCGCCACCAAGGGCGCGTATTGTCGGCCATGACTTGTTGGAGTTGTCGAGTGGCTGCCAGCTGAGCTTGGCTCCAAGCTGATGTGTCGGACAGTAGGATCGACGAATCGGCAATTGAGAGTTTTTCAACAATCACGTCCCAGTCACTATCAAGATCCACAGGAACCTTACGCAACGCCTTGAGTAACTCCTTGGCGTTTTGATGGCGATCTTCGGGTTTCTTCGACATCATCTTTTCGATCACGTCGATCAACTTGTCGGGAACGTCCGGGCGGATCGTGCGTAATGAAACGGCTTCGGAATTGAAGTGTTGCATGGCGACGGCCAACGCATTTTCGCCGTCGAAGGGAGGGTTCCCTGCCAGCATGTGGTACGCGGTGATTCCCAGCGAGTAGATATCACTGCGGTGGTCCAACGCATTTCCGCCGACTTGCTCGGGGCTCATGTACAAAGGCGTCCCCATCGTGACACCAACTTGCGTTAACGCTTGATCGCTGGAGCGTTCAATAATCCGCGCCAGACCAAAGTCGGCGATTTTTACTTCGCCTTTGGTGGACAGCATGATGTTCTCAGGTTTGATGTCTCGGTGGACGACACCCGTTTCGTTCGCTTCCTGTAGTGCTAGTGAACATTGGCGCAGTACGTTGACGGCCATTACGGGTTCTACCGCTCCGTGACGACCGATGTACTGGCGTAAGTTGCGACCTGCGACATACTCTTGAGCGATGAAATGGTAGCCATCGGTGTGCCCGACTTCGTAGATTTGAACGATGTTTCCCTGCGTTAATTTGGCAGCTGCCTGGGCCTCGCGTTCGAATCGCTTAACGTAAGATTCGTCTTCGGCAAGTTCGGATTTCAGAACTTTAATTGCGACTTTTCGTTGCAATGACTGTTGCAGCGCCAGATACACGAACGACATGCCGCCCTGCCCCAACCGACGCAAAAGCTGGTACTCGCCCAGCATGAGACCAGATAGGTTCCCCGTAGGTAAGTCGGTTGATTTGGTTGGCAAGGACATGCGGCTATTTAGTGGGACACACTATCGAGCGGACAGGGTTTGGGTTTAGTATTTTAGTACAGTTTGGCAATTGTTGCGTTATGTGTTCGAATAAAGCGGTCGAAGATTTCAACCAAACATGCGTCAACCAGAAGTAATTTTTGCGAAGTTTTTACTAGTTTTACCAGAATTAACCCGAATTTTATCCCATAGAAATCTCATTCTGCCGATATTGGCCATCGCTCAGCCTGCGACAAAATTGAATACACAGATTGAGTTTTGAAGCTAAACGTGAACTTTCTGAGTCGCCGACGTTGGTTTCGTAGGTGTTCCAATTCGGGTATTATGTTAGCTGTCGTAATTGACGACGAGTATTCACTTCGAATTTTCTTTCCTTTATCAGCTGACAATCGTCGCCTGAAGAACCAATCAATTTTAAGAGTCTGCTATGAAATCTAAGTTCTTGCCGGTAGTCGTTTGCGTTTTTTTACTGACGTTACTGTCCTCTTCAGTGAATGCTCAAAAAGTGGACTTTGTTACGCAAATCAAGCCGATCTTAGAAAAGCACTGTATGGAATGCCATAACGTCGATGGCGATTCCTTCCCAATCGAAGTTAAAGACGACGCTTTCTCGCACATAGTCGAAGGCGAACCCGAAGAAAGCGAGATGTATACCTCCTTGGTGACCGACGAAGAAGATGATCTCATGCCACCGGCCGATTTCGAACG
>CAZORR010000267.1:0-3678 GCA_964582115.1 uncultured Pirellulaceae bacterium | reverse complement strand
TGGCGGGTGGGCACCTGCTAATGATGTTTGAATCGGAATGGCCGTTCTTTTTTGCCTTGGCGATGCTGATTGCAGGCAACGGATTCTTCAAACCAAATATCTCGACGACCGTCGGTTCGCTCTACCCTGCCGGTAGCAAAAAGCGAGATGATGGTTTCAATATTTTTTACACTGGTATCAACCTAGGGGCTGCGATTAGTCCTTTGTTGTGCGGATACGTTGGTGAAACATTTGGCTGGCATTACGGCTTTGGTTTGGCCACGATCGGAATGTTGGTTGGCCTAGCTGTGTTCGTTATGCCAAACATTGTCACTCAACTGTTGATCGGCGCCGCAGCACTCGCGGCCGCCGTCGGAATGTTGGTGTTCCGACCGGACAATATCTACGCCATTTCAATCAATGTGTTTGTTGCCATTTGCTTGGTAATATCGGCGGTCATTGCCTGTTTGGCTCTTTCCCGTGGCGGACTTCCGAAGTGGGCAGGTGGTAGGCCAGACGGCATGGATTCCAAGCATGACTGGAAAATTTATGTCGGAACTGCGATTTCAATTCCAATTTTCGCACTACTCGTTTCAGGACTGTCACCGTTCCGTAGCCCTCCAGCGGATGCAAAGCTTAAGACAAAAGATGTTATTCTCGAGGAACGAGTAGCATTCTTAGAAAAGCTAAATGTTGATGATGCCACGGTTGAGAAAGTTCGTGCAGCAGGAATTAACTTTGAGCCACAGCTTCGCGGCGAGCCTTATCAGATGCTCTCGAAAGACTACATCGCTACCGTCAAAGAAGATTACGGAACGATTCCAGGTATCTTTATGGAGGAAGTCAGTAAGCCAGCAGGACTTGTGCTTACGGTCCTTGGGCTATTGGCGTTCGGATATCTGATTATCGAAACATTCAAGCTGAAAAAGTATCAACGCAACCGGATGATTGCAGCTCTTGTGCTTATTTTCTTCCAAATGTTGTTCTTTGCATTTTTCGAGCAGGCGGGTAGCAGCGTCAACAACTTTACCGACCGAAATATTGACCGCGTTAGTGAGGGGACAGCGATTACCGCAGATCAAGTTGGTCAAACAATCACTGTTGAACCTACTCAAGCGCAGCTTGGTTATAAATTCAATGCTGAAGCAGACGCGTTTACCAACTCCGATCTTGATGAAGTTCGTAAGATTATCAAAGAAGTCGATGGCGTCGACAAAATTGAAATGAAGTGGAACGTTTCCCAAGAAGACATTGGCATGGGAGTCGCTTCCCGGCTTGATGAATTGCCGGCTTCTATTTTCCAGTCCTTCAATGCGGTCTTCATTCTTGTTTTCGCTTTGCTTTTCAATCTCATGTGGGCATGGCTTCGTAAACGAGGACTTGATCCAAGTGCACCCGTGAAGTTTGGCCTTGGGCTGATCCAACTTGGTATGGGTTTCGGGGCATTTTGGTTAGGAGCACAGAACTGTACCGATGTTGGTATGGTTGCTATCTCTTGGTTGACGCTTGGGATTTTGTTGCAAACCACGGGCGAGCTTTGCTTGTCTCCCGTTGGGCTTTCAACCATGACTAAGCTCAGCCCGAAGATGCTGGTCAGTACGCTGATGGGTGCTTGGTTCTTAGCCACGGCTTTCAGTCAGTACCTCGCTGCGATTATCTCACAGTTCACGAGTGTTGGAGGCCACGGCGGTGGCGGTGGAAGTCTTCCTGCTCCGATTGATACCGTGAATGTTTACGGTGAGGTGTTCAAATCGATTGCGATCACAGCGATGATTTGTGGCGGTATTTGTATTCTGTTGTCACCTGTGCTGAAATACATGATGCACGAGAACCTTGTTTTAGACGATGACGGCAACGTCATTGAAGACACTAAAGCAAGTGCTTAGTTAATTGAATAAGGTGTGGCTTTATCGTCTCACTAACTTCACACTGATTTCCCCAAGCGGCTAAGTAGTCAAACGATTACTTAGCCGCATGTTTTTCCGTTTGACTGCCAACCATCAAAAATAGATGCGTTACCAACGCGTTTTTTAATTCCGTGACCGACGTTTCTCCAACAACTCTAAAGCCAAGCTTGATTGCGATGGATCGTGATCAATTGATGGTCGCGTTGGAGTCGATCGGCGTGCCTGCGGGACAGCTCAAGATGCGAGCGAGTCAGCTTTGGCATTGGTTGTACATTCGCGGCGCGAAGTCGTTCGATCCGATGTTGAATATTAGTAAGGCGCTGCGTGAGCAGTTGGCTGCCAATTTTCGCATCGGCTATCCCGAAATCGTCGATGCACAGGTTTCCAATGACGGTACGCGGAAGTGGCTGGTCCGTTTTCCAGCCACCGAAAAAACGGGACCGGTCGAAGTTGAAACCGTCTACATCCCAGAATCTGAACGAGGAACGTTGTGCGTTTCCAGTCAAGTCGGTTGTAGTTTGACTTGCACGTTCTGCCACACGGGTACTCAGAAGATGGTGCGGAATCTGACTGCCGCAGAAATTCTCGGCCAGATGATGCTTGCTCGGCACGAGATGGGAGATTTTGACGGGCAAGAATTCGATCCGACGAATGTGATTGCGCCAGCAACCGGCCGCCGAGTGTCGAATGTGGTGATGATGGGAATGGGCGAGCCGCTGTTCAATTTTGAAAACGTAAAGCAAGCTTTGTTGATCGCGTTGGACGAATCGGGCCTCAACTTTTCACGCCGGCGAATCACTCTATCGACTTCGGGAGTGGTGCCGGAAATTTATCGTACTGGTGACGAGATCCGAGTCATGTTAGCGATCTCGTTGCATGCCACACGCGACGAATTGCGGAACGTACTGGTCCCGATCAATCGCAAGTATCCATTAGAAAAACTGATTGAAGCTTGTCACGACTATCCAGAGAAATCACCGTCGCGGAGAATCACGTTTGAATACGTCATGCTCAAAGGCGTGAATGACTCGTTGGTTGACGCTGCCGAACTGGTTGCCTTGTTGGACGGGGTTCCCGCCAAGGTCAACTTGATTCCGTTTAACCCTTGGCCGGGATCCGAGTATGAGTGTTCGAGTAAGAAAGTGATCGAGCGGTTTTCTGATTACTTGGAAGAACATGGCTTGCCTGCCCCCATTCGCACGCCTCGTGGCCGAGACATCTTGGCGGCTTGTGGGCAGTTGAAATCAGATTCCAAAAAGACGGTCGTGGAGTTGAAGTAGCGCTACCCTCGATAGGATTTCGCGAAGCGTTAGGCCATGAATGAACGGCAGGTTTTTTAACTGTTGATCCATGCGGAAAGCGGATCATCAACACAGAAATCAATCTTTAGATTCGACCCAGCACTAGCCATGCTGGTCATCATGCCTGCCATAGCGTTCAGCCAGCCGAAGCGGATCAGCCCCAAAGAGGTAGGCGGTCGACAACATCCAGTTTCGTAGTGTTTGACGGATTGGGCCGGCCGCTTGCCAACGACGTGCATCGACATGTGTCGGGCCAGCAAGCAGTTGGGGACGCGGACGGGATGGTTGGTTGCTGTGTCGTGTTTTGAGTTTTTGGCTAAAGGCTAAATCTTCCATCAATACAATAGCACGAAAGCCGCCTGCGGATTCAAAGAGCGATTTGGAAACGAACATCGCTTGATCACCATAGACGAGGCCTCGCCAGCGAATTCGCCACGCATTGCCCCGTTCGATCCATCGATAGATTCGACCTGGGTGTTCGATCCGCTGAT
>CAZORR010000266.1:0-3684 GCA_964582115.1 uncultured Pirellulaceae bacterium | reverse complement strand
CACAAGAGATAAATTGAAACTGTAGCTAGGAAAATGTGGAAGCGATTCAGATCCAGCCGTGATTTCAGTCTTTGGTACTGCATGCAGTTAATAAGTTAAGCGATGAGGTACCATGAATCGTTTTAATTTCCCGCTCATTTCGGTAAACAATTCATGTCTATGAGTACTTTCTGGGCTTCTGGATGGGCTCTCACCCGAATGCTTAGGCTGCTTTTGGCTTGAAATCTTCAATTGGTATTCGACAAAGGGGAAATTTTGGTTTCAAGCAGTAGTTTTGGTGCTTATTTAGAGGATCAACTGCTTTCCCAGCTATTTCATAAGGCCAGTGGAAAAAGGGCGATAGTGCTTGGTTGGGGCCTTTAGCTGTAAAAATGGACACAATCCTCCCAGATTGCCCATGTATTGGCCAAATGCCGGGAAAGTCAGCTTAATCGGCCTACTTTGTGCAAAGTTGTCACATACGTTTCAGCGTTAACGATGGTGCTTTTCATCACGTTTTCCAACAACTGAAATTTTAAAAATTGGTCACCGTTTCGTCGCCTGAGTGCGTATAGCTCTTCTGTGGCGGGCTGATCTGTTTCCGTTTTACGCTTCCAACAACTTTGCTTCCGTTATGTTTCAGCCAACTTCCAATATCAGCGCCGACTTCGGCCCGATTCAGCTCAGCTTGTTCGCAAGTGAGTTTGGCGGGAGCGGATGTGATTCAGCGAATGAACACGGTCAAGCGTTGAAGCTGGCAGGCGACGAGTTGCCATCACCGGTTACTGAACTTCTTTGTCCGCAAGCATTCGATTTCATGAGAGTTTTTGAGGCAGTTTCTGGTTGGGAGGTTCATTTTCGAGAATCCGCAGCCAGTTGTAGTCGCAGAGCTCAAGTGGCAAGTGTTGATGACACATCGGCCAGTGAATCAATTCGGCCAGAAGGCGAGTTCGAGATTATCGACATGTCGAGCGAATGGCCAGCCAAAACACCGACAATGCACCGCGGCATGTGCGACCAGTTGGTCAAGATTTACAGCGATCTATACAGCCAGTCCAATGCGAATCAAGACAGCTATGACAAGGTTCGAGGTTTACTAGAAGCTTTAACAGACCCGGCTGAAGAGAGTGGCGAGCTTGTCGATTCGTTCGCGCCGATGGTGGCTGGATTGGTTGAAGACGATGGTTCCGACTTTGTTTTGGAGCAAGGCGGCGAGTTCGATGAAGAGTTTGATTCGACTTTTGTTGTTAGGCAACAATTCGATTCGAAAAAGCTTGCCCGTGGTGGTGTTTGGGACGATTGGTCGTTTGCTGGTGCGACCGGCCTTGTAGGCAACGCCTATCTTGACTGGGCTCAGCACGGCGACATGCTAACTGTTTATGTCGGTCGAATTGAATCCAGCTTCGGCGTGGGTGACACTGAATCGTCTTTAGAAGTGAATGCTCTTAGTCAGCAGTTCAAGGTCAGCGAAGGCAACACGTTAGCCGCGTTTTTCTTTTGGGATCGACGTGGTGGACGATTACAAAGTGTCGAACCAGGTAGTTGGCAGACTTTGTATTCCGAAGGTGCGATCATCATATCAACGGACCCGAATGTCCAAATGCCCGACTCAGTAGTTAATGCTCGACTGTCCGATGCCCCTTTTACTGCCTCGCAGTTAGCCGCAGCGATAGAAACGAAGCTCGGTCCCGACCATCGCGTGCTTGTGATCAAGTGCGACTGATTTAAGCACCGTCGCCACTTTTAAGAACTGCGACCGAAGCAAACGACACACATGTCATCGATTGCTGGTGTACTCCCCGAATGACGTGCCACGATTTTGACGATTTGTTCGCAAATCGTTTGTGGGGTTTTGCTCTGACTTTCGATTAGTTCATCGACTAAGCGTGTTGTTGTCAATTGTTCGTTCGCTGCGTTCATCGCCTCGTTGACACCATCGGTGTACATCGTCACCACATCACCGACTTCCAAAGCGATTTCGACTGAGTCGTATTCAAAGTCGTTTGCAATTCCCAGTGGAATCCCGGCCTCTTCTTCGGCTACTTTTCGGTACTCACCAGCCGTGTTTCGCAATAGCAGCGGCATGTGTCCTGCGTTGACCACGGTCATTTTGTTTTCTTTGAAATTGACCAGTGCGAGCGAGAGTGTGACAAAGCGATCGATTTTCAGGTCAGACAAGTTCGAGTTCATCGCTTGAACTGCTTCTTCAGCCGAGTTACAGGTGGCTAAGGCAAAACGGGATTCAGCGGAAACTTTGGCCATCAATAATGCCGCTGCGATTCCATGGCCGACCACATCGGCGATGACGATACCCACTCGGTCGTCATCTAGTTTTACATAGTCAAAGTAGTCACCGCCGACTTGCTCCATGGGGCGGTAGTAGGAAAAAAAGTCATAGCGATCATTTTTGATTGCGTGTTGTGGTAAAAACTTTCGCTGGATTTCGTTGGCGACTTGTAAGTCAACCTTAAGGTTTTCGGATCGCTTGGCTGCTTCGAACAAGTCACTTTTTTGAACCGCCAAGCTTGCTTGTAATGCGATCGTTGTTAGCGTTTCTAGCTCTTCTTCGTTGAAAGCAACCGACTCCTTGACGGTGTCCAAGTGAATCACGCCGATCACTTCGTCTTTGCTGTTGATCATCGGCGCGCACATTAACGATCGAATTTCAAAATCGACGATGCTCTGCGCAAGATCAAATCGATCGTCGACCGCTGCGTCACTACTGATCACTGGACGCTTCGAATCAATCACTTGTTTAACGATCGTTTTGCTGATGTGAATTTGTTCGTCACCTGCGGCGTGACGGGTTTTCCAGTCAACGGGTTCTAAATCACCAGCTTCGTTTTTTAGAATGATGAATCCACGATCCGCATTGGTAAACAGTTCCAACAGGAAGTCTAAAATCTTAGCTAAAACTTGATTGCGTTCTACTGATTCGCTGAGTGCGTGAGTGATTTTCGTGAGTGCAACGAGCGTCTGTTCAGCGGTGGTGTGGTTGCGGACTCGTTGGAAGTGCGAGGGTACTTCCAGTTGGGACATGATGCTGGGGTTATTGAGTGTGGCAGCGTCGTCTAAGAAGATCGAGTTCAGGTGTTTGCTGCTGAGTTTGGAAGGGCCCGGTCCAGCAGTGGGTTGCGGCTTACGTAACGTAACGCCAGGGGGGACGCTAGGATTGGTTTCTTCGATTGAAAACAACAGCGTTGAATCGCCGATTTTGATTTGTGCTTGATCAAAAATCCGAGTGGGCTTGGTGATAATGTCAGCGTTGAGAGTTGTGCCGTTGCGACTGTTTAAGTCTTGTATGTAGAAATGACCGTTGTCTAAGGTGATCTTCGCGTGGTGGCGACTGGCTGACGCGTCGTTGAGTTGGATTTCGCAGTCGGGGTGCCTGCCGACGATGACAGGTGTTTCCTTTAAAGCGTAGTTTTGTTTGATGGCATTGCGGTCGGTAAAGCTGATTGTTGCCATGTTGGTGTGCCAAGAACGGTTCGCGTGGATTGATATCAGTGTTGGGGCAGTCTAACTGGAGTGGCTCGTCGTCAGGAGATTATTTTAATTCCCGTCTTCTGCTGCCGTCAACTTGTTCTGTGTTTTCGTTTGCGATCTGGATCGTCCGCGCTTTTTAGATCGTCCGTGTTTGAAAACAAGACCTGACAATCAAACGGCTTAATCGTTAGAATTAAGGTCGGTAATGAGGGTGCTAAG
>CAZORR010000265.1:0-3685 GCA_964582115.1 uncultured Pirellulaceae bacterium | reverse complement strand
CCACGAACGTAAGACCATAAAAAAGAGCCAGTCGCATTTGTTCAATTCTTGATTTTTGGAAAGCTAGAGAATTCATATTCTGCTTTTCGAGGGTAGTGAAGGAATGTTTCGTGTCTCAAACTATATCAGCAATTTCAAGCTTGCTCTACGAATTTTTGCTGTGCATGACCGGCAAACGACAATCACACTAAAAAATCCGATCGAGGCTGAGAAAACCAAGCGTTTACATGAAAAACCAAGGCCAATGGAGGGAAAATGGATCGCGATGAGCACATTGATTGGACCACTGCGAATCTGCATACACTCTTAGTCCAAGGGGCCTTAAGACGACTGTCGAGCACGAGGATGAGCTTTTTCGTAAGCCGCACGCAATCCAGCAGTACTGATGTGCGTGTAGATCTGAGTTGTCACCAAACTTTTATGTCCGAGTAACTCTTGAACCGACCGAATATCGGCCCCTCGATCCAGCAAATGGGTTGCAAAGCTGTGACGCAATGTATGAGGCGATGTCCGCTGATCCAAACCTGTTTGCTTGAGGTATTTCTCCAGCATTCGTCCGACGCTCCGAGTCGTCAAGCGCTTACCGAATTTATTTAGGAATACTGCAGTTGCTTCTTCTTTGGCCAGTCCCTTGGCTGGGGAACGCATTCGTAGCCATGCTTTCAACGCCCGCATTGCAAAACTCCCCAGTGGAGCCAATCGCTCGCGTTTTCCTTTTCCTCGGACTCGCACTAATCCGCCCTCAAAATCCAAATCCGATTCATTGACACCGACCAACTCACTCACACGCAACCCTGCCGAATACAGTGTCTCCAATATCGCACGGTCGCGCAACCCCATCGCATCGGTTTTAGCAGGCGCGTTCAATAGCTTGCCAATCTCTCGGTTAGACAAGAAGTGCGGCAACTTTCGCTCGCGACGAGGATTACGAAGCGGCTTGGCCGGATTGGATTCGCACAACCCCTCCCGCTGAGCAAACCGAAAGTAACTGCGAAGTGATGCCAAACGCCGCGAAATCGAACTCTTCGCGTAGCCCGCATCATGCAATGCGGCCACGTAAGTACGAAGTTCAAGCGGTGTGATCTCTCTTGGTGCCGGTGACTTGCCCATCGAATCACACAGGTAGCCGTAGAGCAACTCCAAATCCTCACGATAGGACTTGATCGTAAGCTCCGATGCATTTCGCTCGACTTGCAGGTATCGCAAAAAGCGTGGGATGGATGTTTCCACGTATTGGCCAGTCTAAACAAGGGCTTACGAATGAAAAACTGCCACAAAAAAGCTCAACCGCTCACCGCACCGGTTGAGTCATCTTCTCTCACAACACGGGCTTAAAAGCTGATCCCGTGCAGGGGCGATAACACTAGGATCGAACTAATGAGAGAACTGGCAGCGAGATGCTAGCTCTACGCAGCCTTAAAACCAATCTTCTTCTGGAAACAGGTTATCGGCAGAAAAGTAATCCTCTTCGTGCCCAAGATGGCTTTCAGGAAACATCACTGAACCGTCACCATGGCGTTCGGTTTCTGTAAGCTCTTCCAACGTTGGCGACTGAGCTTTTTTGATATTTCTGACCTTCTGACTCAATACAGCTGCGTCATACCAAGAAAAACTCAATTTGGAATCTGAGGCGTATCGTCCAAGCGTACGAAGCGTCTCACCCTTCTGCCCATCGTTGAACAGAAAAATATATCGCTCTTCACCTTTAACCAGTGCAACCACGTTGATATCTCGAGACACCACTACTCCTATGAATGACGTTTTGGGACGCACCCCAAAATCGGTTTTGCCAGTGCAAGTTATCGGCGGATCATTTCTGTCCCACCCAACAACTCAACTCTGTCAGCGAACACTCCAGTTGCTTGTCCATCGGCTTTTTGCACACAGAAATAACATGTTCTCGGGTTTTGGAAGCAATTGCGATAAAATCGGAACAACGCACGCCCATACAACCCGAACCACCGGCATTTCTCACATGCCGACGGTTCCCTAAACCAATTCCTCGTAACCCAAATTCTTGCCGCCAGTAACCTTCCCAACTTCAATCAACAACAAACACGAGGCACACTGAAATCTGCCACCCCGCAACAACCAAAGAACATTCAAAAAAAGCAATCCACTGGTATTCTCGAAGAAAATGCACCTAACTGGCAATCACCAGAAACCCTTAACGGACACCATCTCAACACTAAACGCTAATATCTTGCATTTATTGGGAAATTATACGTCGCAAGCAACTCTTACCCTGCTATATTTTAGTACTTAGACAAAAACACAGAACAAGGCCGGAATTTCAATATGCAATACAGTTTTCGTTTAGCTGAGCTTCTTGGACATGTTCCCGATCCACGTAAACGTCCGGGAACCATTAAAGCCATCGTTGAGTACACTGGCCTCGACCGCCACCAAGTCGCTGCTCTACTCAAAAACGAAGTCAAGTACATTCCACTCAAAGCCCTGTCACGACTTTGCGATTTCCTGATCGAACACGGACACGCATCGGCGGACCAATTACCCGGCGCTTTGTTTTCAGTCGAACCTGAAAACTTCTGGGAGCTCTTGGCTCGCCGACGCCGCCTGGAAATGTGCGTTGGAGTTCGCAAAGACAACAGTGAAGATTCTTCGGAAGTTTCATTCGTCGTCGCGGCCGACTCGGTATTACTTGGCGAACTACTCAACGGAGTCACCACCCTCGGTGGCACCGCAAAGCTAAAGAAAACAACTCCTGGTTCCAATCCGTTAATGGGTGACACGCTACCTCACCCTGAACACCTGAAGCAATCACTTGTCTGGAGCCCCGGTCAAGCCACCGACAACGAAGTACTACGCCGCGCCAAATCGGTTTACAACGACTTCAGTGACTCTAAAGGCGACAAAGCTCTCGTCGGCATCGGAAGTACCAAGAGCAACCCCGTCGTTGAGATCGTGCTTTCAAAGTCTTTCAACTGTGATCCCTTTGTTTCTCAAGACGATGTCGAAGTTGCCAGCGACCGATCGATCCCGTTCTTCATGCGATATCGCGGCCACGACCCACACTCGCCGTCTTGCGTGGCGGGTTTGAACTTGAGCAAAAAAGACAAGGACATGGAACCTGGTTTGTACCACGAAACTGCCGACGGCAGTTGGACACGCGTGGGTAGTAACAATCCAAAAGAAGAAGTCGCGTTTGTGTTTTACTTGCACCGCGAATCTCAAGGACGACTCGAAATGGTACTGGGCGGATTCTCCGGTCGAGCCACTCGGTTGCTCGCCCGAGCCTTGGCCACTCGCGCCGAAGACTTCTGGCCGCCTGTTTACCAAATGCAAGGCATGCAAGTCGGTGGCTTCATGGCGAAGTTCACTTTGCCTTCGGCAAAAAAAGAAGCGGACATCTTGCGAACCGACTTGGTCGCGACCACCGAAGTCACGCCGATTCCCGTGGAAGCACTGGCCCGTCGTTTTGAACGCGGCACCAAACCAGCTTAAATACCGATAGTCGCCTGTTTGCAAAGAGCCTGACATTTTTTCGCGGCGTGTTCGTAGTAATGCCTTTAGGCTTTACTCTCCGAAGTGAACTCGCTACCCCCCGGCTAAAACTGACAATAGAACCAGTCAGCTAATGCGCTGAACCACTTGGCCGATTAAATGTCACGCTCACCGCAAAAGTAGCGTTCTAACTCAAAAGCAACGTAGTTGGCATCTCGTT
>CAZORR010000264.1:0-3692 GCA_964582115.1 uncultured Pirellulaceae bacterium | reverse complement strand
AACCGGGCAAGATCGACGGCGACGATGTGCAAGTGGTGGTCAACTACCCGGTTGAGCTTGGTCGTAGTCGCGATCCATTCGAGTCAATATTTGGTGGATCACCATTTGGTAGATCACCCTTTGGCCGGCGCTTGTCGGTCACCAAATCACGTCCTGTCGCAGCGGATTCCAGTGTGGATTCGACAACCGTATTGCCCATTCCGTCGGAAGGTAAACCGCTGGACTATCGAGGCGCCGTTGGGCGTTACCGTATCATCACGCAAACCGACACAAAAACGGTCGATGCAGGCGATCCGGTGACCCTACGAATCGGAGTGGTCGGCGACGGACCGATGGATCTTGTGCAGGCTCCACCGCTGGCTGAGTTAAGTGGGTTGACGGCGGGGTTTAAAGTCGAAGATCAGTCATTGGCGGGTTTCGTGCAAGACGAAACGAAAGTGTTTGTGACAACGATTCGCCCACGTTCGTCAGGCGTATCAGAGATCCCGCCGATTCCGTTCAGCTTTTTCGATCCCGAAAAAGAGGCTTTCGAAACCGTTTATTCCGATGCGATTCCGTTGACGGTTAATGAATCGGAATCGTTGTCGTTGGATTCGATTGTCAGCGGCGCCAATGCGTTGCCAGAAAGTGCCGGTCAATCAGGATTGGCGAAAACGGATCCGGCTTCTAAGTCGGTTGGTCCCGATTTCGAAAATAACTTCTCACAGGAACTGCTCTCGAATCAGCAAAGTCGTACTTGGTTTGATTGGAAACTGTTTGCTGTCGTGCCCCCGTTGGTTTGGTTGGTATTGTTTGTGGGACGATTGTTGATTGGTTTGGTTCGTGGAATGCCAGACTTTCGTTCGGCCGAAGCAAGAGCAATCACGCGAATACAAAAGTCATCAACCGCTACCGATGTGCAAAGTGCATTGATCGATTTTGTTGCTGACCGGACTAAGCAAACCGTTGAATCGGTCCAGCAAGCCGCGGGTGCTCTGCGAATGTTAGGGCTTTCGACGGAAGCCAATGAGTTCGAGTCTTTTGTTGGGCAGTTGGATCGCAACCGTTTACCAAGCACAGTCCAAGTAGTCGGTGATGAATCGACGATAGATTTCCAAACTCAAAAAGATAGCGCAGTTCAGCTCGTGCGAAAGTTAAACAGCGCCGTCGCCGGTTCGAAGAACGTGACGATCAAATCCAAACGTCGGCGAAAGAGTGGGCCATTACAAAAGACGGCCACATCTTTGTTGCTGGTGGCACTGGCGTGTTCGCAAGGTTTCGCCGGACAAGATGGAGCCGGTGGAAATATGTCTGCTGATTCGACCGATTCTCAACTTACCAAGAGCCAACTTGAGAGCATTTTCGAACAAGCCAACGAATCGTATCGCAAGGCCAGTGAATCCGCTGCGACGGATAGTGCGGAAGCAAAAGTTCTATTTGCTAGCGCCGCGGATCAATACCAAGCAGTCGCCGATCAAGGGGTTCGTAATAGCGAACTGTATATCAATCTTGCTAACGCTAAGTGGCAAAGTAACCAACCAGGTCGAGCGATTGCGAACTATCGTCGAGCGTTGCGTTGTGATCCGACGTCGGCCAAGGCGGCCGCTAACCTGAGGTTTGCTCAATCGCAAATTGATTTGCGTCACAAAGCCAAGGGGGACGACGATCAGCAAAAAAACAAAGCACTCGTCGGGGAAGGCGTTTGGGGCTGGATTCAGATTCCGCTTCAAGCGATTGGCTTGAACGTGATCGCAATCGTGTTCGCGTGTGCGTCAGTTTTGTTTTGGGTGTTGGTTACGTTACGATCTTGTTGGATTCGATTTTCACTCGCCAAGTGGGCGAGCGTACCGTTGTTGGTAATGCTTGCGGCGGGCGGGTTGCTGTTCGTGAATGACTATCAAGATGTTCCAGTCGCGGTAGCCGTGGTTGACCAACTGGACGTGCATGCTGGTGATGGTCACGATTTTGAGATCAATTTAGAAATTGAATCGGCGACGGGGCAACAGTTTCCAGTCTTGAGCCAACGCGGTGGTTGGTTTCAGGTTGCTCTGCCCGGTTCTAAATCAGCTAACCCAGAAACGGGCTGGGTTCATCAGTCGCAGGTTGAAACGATTGCTGGTGGCGAATCGTTTTTGTTTTGACGGTAATTTGAGCCTTGTGCCCCAGACCTCCGAGGCTTCGCAGGTTGACAGGCCGCTGTTCTGCCAGCAGGGGACCGCTTGTAACCAGATTGTAACTAGGTAGCAAAAGATTGGACGTAATCATGCCTGAGCATGATAGATTGGTTTTTATCGAAGAAATCTTCTAACAAAACAGTGGCTGATTCGTAAAGAGTCTAATTGTTTAAGGAAGATTACTTTGTTTTGAAACCAGTCATCCATTTCAGGAGAGTGCAGATGTCAAGTTACTTCGCCAAACTAACCCTCGCCGCAGTTACCGGCCTTGGTTTGCTGTTTACTTCGGGAACGCTTTCCGCTCAAGACGTAACGATCAAAGTTGAAAACGGTACCGCTAAAACGATCACCGTAAGTCCCAACAAAGACGCAAACGATGATGGCAAAAAGATGCCATTCGCCGGTAAACGAGCTGCGGTGGACGTGGCGATTTTGCTGGACACGTCGAGTTCGATGAATGGTTTGATCGGCCAAGCACAGGCTCAGCTTTGGGGGATCATACAAGAGTTTTCGAAAGCCAAAAAAGCCGGCCAGACACCACTGCTACGAGTGGCCGTTTTCGAATATGGGAATTCGGGTTTGCCTGCGTCGGAGGGGTACATTCGACAAGTCGAACAGTTGACCACCGACATGGACCGGATCTCAGAGGTTTTGTTTGAGTTGACGACCAATGGCGGCGACGAGTACTGCGGTCAGGTGATTGACGAATGTTTGACTCGCCTTGATTGGAGTGGCGAACCAAATTCGTACAAAGCGATTTTTATCGCAGGCAATGAGCCGTTTACTCAAGGCTCGGTCGGCTACGAGAAAGTCTGTAAGAAAGCGATAGAATCAGGCGTGGTCGTAAACGCGATCCATTGCGGCGATTACAACACAGGTGTGTCGGGGATGTGGAAACACGCCGCTGAGTTGACCGAAGGCAAGTACCTGAACATCAATCAAGACCACAAGACGGTTCACATTAAGTGTCCGCAGGATAAGATTATTATCGAGCTCAATGGTAAGCTAAACAAAACTTACTTGTGGTACGGTGCGGAGCGCGATCGAAAAAGGTACATCGGAAATCAAATAGCTCAAGATGGAAATGCGGTGCAAGCTAGTTCAAACGGTTTCGGCGGTGGGTTGGCTCAACGTGCGGCAGCTAAATCATCATCGTCTTACAGCAATTTGGGGCGTGATTTGGTGGATTCGTTTGGTGCCAACAAAGAAGGGTTCAAGAAACTGGACAAAAACGTGCTGCCAGAGGCGATGCAAAAAATGACTGAAGCCGAACGAGTTGCTCATCTTGAAAAGATGACCAAGGAGCGGGCTGAGATCAAAGCAAAGATCGCCGCACTCAACAAAGAACGCCTAGAACACCTCGCAGCCGAGCGTAAGAAAATGACTGCCGGCGACAAAGCCGAGAAGACATTGGGCGACGTGATGAATGATTCGGTTCGCTCGCAACTAATCAAGTCTGGTTTTGAACTGGAGAGATAAATTCGCTAGGTTGTCCTCCTTGGGCAATAGGAATGTTGGCCCAAGGAGGATGCAAGGTTT
>CAZORR010000263.1:0-3710 GCA_964582115.1 uncultured Pirellulaceae bacterium | reverse complement strand
TTCTGATTCGATTTCGCCGATCTTAGCCCGCCGAGCCTTCGCAGCGTCGCTGGGGTTCATGTCTGCGGTCACAGACGCGTTCACTTTGTCGGTAACATCCGAAATCTTAAACAACTGATTTAGTTCTAAGTCAGGCGCTTTTAATTCTTGCTCGGTCGTCCGAGCCAAAAATCCGTCTTTTGCATAGTTGTTCTTTTCGTCGCTAAGCTTCGAAAGCGTATCAAAGGCAACGTGATGGTTCGTTAAAACCAGTCCGTTACTGGATACGAAAGAAGCCGAACCGCCAACATTAAATCGGACGCAAGACTTCATTAGCTTGTCAGCCCACGCCTCGGTCGGCTCAAAACCGTACTTTGCCTTTAAGTGCTCTTTGGGGAGGTCGTTGAACAGCCACATGCCTTCATCGGCAAAGCCAGTTGTTGGCATGCTAACGACAAGTGTCGTCAAGAAAAACAAGGCTGCGAGAGCCCGACGTGACAGAAAATAATTTTGCATATTCGTTCCTTGTCTGCAAATCAATTGTATGGCGTCCAAACACGGCAAGTGGTTCCACCGAAAAACGCTCGGCTTAACAAATTTCCGCTAAATCGAACACGGGAAGGATTGGTTGTCTAAGCGGATCATTCTAACAATATACCGCTGCAAGTAGCCACCGGCCGACGAGAAAACTATGGCTCAGCTTTGCCCACCGTTAATGAAGCTGGGCTCGCCAGAGTTCAGGCATTCCGTAATGACCACACCCCGAAATGTGGCGACTCCGGCTAATCAATATTCGAAACTGGTTTGGGTTTCCAGCAGCCCAGCACAAGAACCGCCAGCGAAATCCAGCCAAACGAACATGGCAACCAATCGCCAAACATCCGGTAGAGCGAACTGCCCGAATGCTTTCGAACGGCGACTTGCAACACTTCTGCACGCCGTCGTGGCCCGACCGCCTGCAAGCGGCCATAAGGATCAACATGCGCCGACAAACCCGTGTTGGCACAAACCAGATTAGGCTTGCGCATCTCAATCGCCCGAAAAATATTACAAGCCAAATGGTGATCCAAACATGCGGTCCCAAAAAACCAACCGTCGTTGGTTAAGTTAATCATTACATCTGGTTCTTGACCGATAGCAGAAAGCTCATTGGTTTGACGACGAATCAGATGAGGCACGGTGGTTTCAAAACAAATATTCGGCGCGATTGTGAAGCCGTTAATCTGGTACGTTTGAAACTCTTCTCCAAATTCAATCGAATTCATCGGCGACATGGCTTCCAAAAACGGAAACATCTTGCCAAACGGAATGTACTCTCCAAACATCACCGGATGGTTCTTGTCATATCGTTCTAACAATTCTCCTTGACGGTCGATCAGCACGGCAGAATTGTAGACTTTGTGCATCGGATGATTTTGTACCAGTACTCCGGAGAGTAACGGAGTTCCGCCAGCACGGTCATGATCGACCGCTCGCTCCCAAAATATTCGCAGTAAATCCTCCGACTGAGCCGCTGATTGCTGATTGGTCACATCCTCTAGCTGCCACCGATAAGGAAAGAAGCCCGACTCCGGCCACACCACCAAGTCTGGTTTCTCGCGAACGGCACGATTGGTTAACTCGACCACGTCATAAAACCGACGCTCCAAGTCTTCCATGGATTGAGCCGCAAACACGGCATCGAAATTGGTTTGTACCAACCCAACTTTTAGCGTTTGTTCTGCCGCTTCCACGTTGCGGTCTGATGATTGATTTAAGCAAATCAAACCCATGCCAAGATTAAGCACAAACACCGCGATTGCGACTCCCAGTGCCACCGGCCAATTCATTCCGCGTTTGCCAGACGGTTTGCCGACAACCCAGTTGCCGAGGTTTCGCCAACGACGCCAAGCGATGGACAAACAAGTCGCCACCATGACCATCACAAACGTGACCGCATACGCGCCGCCAACACTTGCGAATTGAATCAGCACCGGAAACTTCGCTTGCGAATGCGACAGGCATACCATGCCCATGCCAGTCGCGAAATGACAACGAATCCACTCGACTCCAACCCAAACAATCGGCACCGCGATCGCCGGCGGTACTTTCCAACGATGCACCAACAAACGACTCGCCGCGATAGACAGCGGAGTGTAAACCGCCATGTACAGACTGACCGCAGCCCATCCAGCCCACAGTGCAGGATGAGGAATCGGCACGAAGTAGAATGTCGCCAACCAATACAACAATCCGGCAAAGTAGAGCTTCCAGTAGGGTCGGCCAGGCAGGGGATCGGGCACCAAAACCAGTCCAATCAATGGCACCAAAGCTACCCAAGCCAGTGGCGACCAGGCAACCGGCGGGAACGAGAACCACAGCAACAAATAAGCGCCGAAAGCTTGTATAAAAACCTTGGGTTGCCAATTTTGGCGAGGCAAGGCGTTTTCAGGAAGGGCAGCGGTTGCCCCATTGCCAGAGTTTTTTTTGGCGCTCACGTTAGGCCACCTTGTCGACGGCGACTTTGGACTCCATCAACTTGGAGTGCATTCGCCGACAACTTTCAACCACGTCGCCCACGGTGATGTCTCGCATCGCGTCGTTGGCAGCACTTCGCCGCTCGCGACAAGTCCCGGCTTGATACCATTTTTGAATCGCTTCATGCTGGTTCCCGTAAGCTCCGGAATCTTCCGGTCGTGTTGGCCCGTAGAGCCCAACGCAAGGAGTGCCAACGGCTGTGGCGATGTGCATTGGCCCCGTGTCACCACCCACAAAGAAGCTGGCTCGTTTGGCCAAAGCCGCAAGATCTCGCAACGAGGTCGGACATGCCTTCACAGCTGCACCCAAGGAAGCACCAACAATCTGGTTTGCCATCTGTTGTTCGTCATCACCGGCCCACACAACCACACTGGACAAATCAAATCGCTTTTTTAATTCGGCGGCCAGTTCGCCAAACCGGTCTACTTCCCAACGTTTGGACGGCCAGCTTCCGCCCGGATTAATCAAAACAAATCTCTCCGTCCCCAAATGATCGGTTTGAATTTCTGCAAGCCATTGATCTATCTTGGTCCGGCTGTCCGCACAGACTGGCAAACTAAAAGAAAAACTAACCGGTTGAAATTCGTTTACGGTGGTACTGTTTGACAGACCGTTGGCGAGTTCAACGCTACGGTCGACAATGTGCGACGATTGAGTTTGTACCAATTGATTATTCAGCCATGTCGAAAGCTCCCGCCCCGACTGGCCACCCAAACCATAACGCACTTTAGCGCCGCTGATCCTCGCCAAAGCAGCGCTCTTGGTGATACTCTGCGGATCAATGGCGATGTCGATATTGTGGCTCAGGAATTCTCTGCGAAGGTTCCGCCAATGCTTCCAGTTGGTCATCCAACTCTTGGGAACATTGACGATATGATCGATTTCAGGCACCAACTGAAGCAGTTGCTGCGTCGGCGATTCAACCGCCCAAACGATCGTGCTTTCAGGATAAATCTGTTTGATTCGGTCCAGCATCGGGAGCGTCAAAACGCAATCACCGATGTGACTTAATCGAGTAATCAAAATTGTCGGCGATTTGGAAACGGTTCCGTCCATTTTCCTCTCCGGTGGCTATTTGTAGATACGTTGACCGACGGTTGGCCCAAAGAATCTCTTCCAACAGATCCATTATTTGGCTCGTTTGCGGTGTATCGTCCGGAAATGCTAATTTATAACGCAAAAACCACCAAGCTCGATTTGAGCTTGGTGGTTTT
>CAZORR010000262.1:0-3723 GCA_964582115.1 uncultured Pirellulaceae bacterium | reverse complement strand
GCGCCTTTGCGTGAGGCTTTTTTCCAGACTTTCTTCACACGTGGTTTCTTACAAAAGCCAGATTGATGGCGTTCACTGAGAAACTTCCTAGACGATCTGTCGCTAAACATCTATCGACTCGCTTTAATTTAAGCGATCACCTTTCGGATCGTCGCTAAACGTCGATCATCGCACGAACATTCGTCTCGTTCACCGGAGCAATCACACCCTTCTCGGTAATGATTGCCGCAATTAAATCTGCTGGGGTCACATCGAACGCTGGGTTGTAAACACTAACGCCATCCGGAGCCGTTTGCTTGCCGAAGCCTTGCGTGATTTCAATCGCGTCTCGTTCTTCGATCGGAATCCCATCGCCAGTCGGCAGGCTCAAGTCAAACGTGCTACTGGGTGCGGCAATGTAAAACGGAATGTTGTGAGCTTTGGCCAATACCGCGATTGAGTAAGTACCAATCTTATTCGCCGAATCGCCATTGGCCGCGATTCGATCCGCCCCCGTCACCACCGCTTGGACTCGGCCCTCACGCATGACTTGAGCCGCCATCGAATCGCAAATAAGCGTTGCTTGGATTTTGCGTTGCATCAATTCCCAAGCGGTCAGTCGAGCCCCTTGTAACAAAGGACGAGTCTCGTCAACGTACACGTGCAAGTCATGCCCTTGGTCCTGGGCCGTAAAGAACACACTCAACGCTGTCCCGTATTCGGCCGTTGCCAAACCGCCTGCGTTGCAGTGAGTCAGCACGCCAGAAACGCCCTCAAGCAAACCGGCACCATGCTTGCCGATCGAGTGACACATTTGCCGGTCTTGTTCGTGGATCGCAACCGCTTCGGCCAACAGCGCTGATCGAATCTCCTGCAAGTTACTACCGGATTCCCGGCGCTGCTGACTGCATTTCCGCATACGGTCCAGCGCCCAAAACAGGTTAACCGCCGTTGGGCGACTTTCCGCCAAGTAACCCAGAACGTGGTCTAGCCGCGCAAAGAATGCCTCTTCGTTTTCGTTATCGACCGTTTGAATACCGACAATCACTCCATACGCTGCCGCGATTCCGATTGCAGGAGCGCCGCGAACGCGCAGCATCTTGATCGCCTCCCAAACTGTTTCCACCGTCTCACATTGGATGCGTTGCAGCGTTGTTGGCAATAATGTTTGGTCGAGTAAATCCAGTCGGCCAGATTCGTCGCCGACCCATTGGATCGAATCAGTACTTTTTGTCATGAATAACTTTGAACGAGAGTGATGCTTGCCTGGCTGGCAAGGTAATGGTTTGGGTAGATCGAATAAAAAAACGATGGCCGCTAAACGAGCAGCCATCGCAGAATTTTTTTTGGATCGCGTGTTACGCCTGTTGGGAACCACCAAGAAGCATTTCCGCCAGCGAATTGATTTCTTTATCGCAGTTTTGCTTCATGTCTTCCAACCGATGTTCGTTTCGGCGATGAGCCAGCGTCAGGTACAACTGAGCAACTTTGTACTCGCGATCACGAATGGGTTGCGGAATCGTTCCATTGACCATCACGCCGCTAATACGAGCGTAAACACAACTGGCCATGAACAACTCCGTGGCGATGTTGGCCAAGCGGCCTTGAACATGTTGCTGAGCGTAAACTTTGCTGGCGTTTTTGGTCAGTGCCATTTTGAGTTGCCAAGAAAGCTGCCCGATCTGTTTCGAGATACCACGAGCGTAGAATTTGAGATGATCATGCTTGACGGGCAGCGTAGGGTTAACGAACGATTCGCCCATCACGCCTAGTTTCTTTCGGATACCGCCCACCAAACCGCCGTCTTCGGAGTTAAGGTCCTTGCCGAGATGGCGGAAGCCGACCAGAGCAATAAAACTACGCAAAGCGTCATTCGCGCAGTCTCCAATCAAATTCAATCTCGCGTCGCGAACAATTCTTTCGAACGGTTGGTCGGTAAAGACCCCCAGCCCGCCCCAAACTTGCAAGCAATCGTTGGCGGTTTTCCAAAGTGTTTCACTGCCAAAGACCTTGATCATCGCGGCTTCGGTATCGCAGTCCGAAGTGTCGGCGGCAAGTGATTTTGCCATGTGCAAGTTCGCACTCTCCATCGCGTAGCAGTCAGCAGCAGCGGTGGCAATTTTTTCTTGAACCAATTCGAAACCGCCCAAAGTGATTCCAAACTGGTGCCGGCCATTGGCGCGTTCGATCATCTTGTCAATGCAAAACTTCGTGGTGCCGACAGCGGCCGATCCCATCGCCATCCGACCAAAGGTCAGTACGGTGTCGACCACAACCATTCCGGCTCCCACTTCGCCCACCACATCGTCGGCAGTAACTTTAACATCGGTCAAACTGATGTTGCTGGTAGCAATCCCACGGCAGCCAATTTTTTCTAGCCGCTCATCAGTAACTTTAACGCCAGCGGCATTCATCGGAATCAAAAACGCCGTCACCGCGCCGTCCGGGTGAGCATGATCGGGAGTGCGAGCCATCACGATCAGCACATCAGCATCCGCGCCATTGGTGATCCAGCGTTTTTCGCCAGACAAAATAAACGCATCGTCGCCGTTTGGTTCGGCTCGTGTTCGAACGTTGTTGATATCGGAACCGGCTTGTGCTTCGGTTAACGCGAACGCGATCGACTTCTGACCGCTGGCGACTGCTTGGCCCCATTTTTCTTTTTGTGCGTCGTTGCCAAACAGCTCAAGTGCCTTAAGCCCAACCGACTGTTGCGAGCTAACGAAGGCCGCCGTTGAACTGCAATACTCACCCAACACTTCCATGATCTTGCAGAATTCAAATTGCGAACCGCCTTGTCCGCCAACGGATGTATCCGCTGTGAAACCCAGTACGCCAAGTTTGCCGAGCCCTTCAATGACGCTCGCCGGAATTTTGCCGTTGCGATCGATCGCGTCGGCGTCAATGTTTGCCTCGCAGAAGGACCGTAGTTCGGACAGGAAAGCATTCAGCGAAGTGGCTGCGTCATCGTCTTGTTCGGGAAATGGGAAAACCGCTTCTTCGCAGAATCGACCAAAA
The DNA here is from genome assembly GCA_964582115.1 of uncultured Pirellulaceae bacterium. Lineage (GTDB taxonomy): Bacteria > Planctomycetota > Planctomycetia > Pirellulales > Pirellulaceae > Mariniblastus. Next base: position 726 of record CAZORR010000262.1, on the reverse strand, counting down.
AACAAATCCTTGGCAACGCTTCGAACGTCGGATCCTTCTTCAAGTATCTCGTCGACGTGGGACAACTGGTTTTGTTGGAGATCGGTAAGGCCAGCAACAGACATGGTTGGGTTCCGTAAAAGTATCGAAGGGAATAACTATTTTATGGATTTGAAAGGGGATGGTTCGAACGAATGGCACATCCGTCCGTTTGAGGTATCGAATTCCACGACCACCACTTCCGAAACGTCAATTAGAAAGCCTTCGGCAATGGAAATCAACGCGGGCTGACTTCGACTTTCGCATTTTTAGGGGGCTAGATTCACCAGAATTCTAACATTGCTGAATTCGCCAGAATTTAGGCGATTTGCCAGCAAGGAAGGATTGAGGGCGGACGAGGGAGTTGCCGGCCCACGTTGCATTCTGAGCAGCCTAGCATTTTGAATTCCAACGAAGAGACGACTGGCTTTCATCTTGCTTTTTCCGGCAAGGCGCCAAAGTCGCCTTTTACGCCGAGGGTGGCATTTTTTACGCGGTGTGTTCGTAGTAATGCCTTTAGGCTTTTCCCTCCGAAGTGAACTAGCTAATCAAATCAATTCTAGCGGATCCCATACACGGTCCAGGAAACAAGCCAATTCGAAGTTATGCTCGAACACGTTACGGATTAAATACGCTGCATAAAAATGGTGTAACCGTTGACGGTTATTGTCGCTCGATTCTCGGAATCGAAAGCGTGCGGAGTGGTAA
>CAZORR010000261.1:0-3771 GCA_964582115.1 uncultured Pirellulaceae bacterium | reverse complement strand
GTTCCGCCGAAGCCAAACGAGTTGCTGAGGGCAAAGAATGGTTTGGCGGCTTCGGTTTGTGACACGATCGGCAAGCCGTTGACCATGTCTTCGGGGTCTTCTAGGTTCGTCGTTGGGGCTAAAAACTGGTCCCGCATCATCAGCATGCAAAAAATCGCTTCGTGGGAGCCGGCGGCGCCGAGCGAGTGGCCGGTCATCGACTTTGTTGACGAAAACTTGGGCATACCCGAGCGTCCAAAGACGTTTACGGTGGCTTGCAGCTCCGAAATGTCTCCCACGGGTGTTGAAGTTGCGTGAAGATTGACGTAATCGATTTTGTCGGCGGGAACCTGTGCGTCGATCAACGCGGCTCGAATCGCTTGTTCGGCTCCAATGCCGTTGGGGGCGACCATTTGATCGCCGTCACAACTGGCCGCTGCACCGGCGATCACACCGTGGATTTTTGCTCCGCGTGCTTTGGCCAATTCCAATTCTTCCAACACCAAGATTCCTGCGCCGGCGGAGAAGACGAACCCATCACGTCCTTTGTCCAGCGGCCGGGAAGCCAGTGCTGGGGTGTCGTTGTATTTGGACGACAGTGCTCGCATGCCATCGAACGATCCAGCAGAAAACGGACTGATGTCTTCGGCGCCTCCTACGAACACGCGTTTTTGGCGGCCTGATCGAATGGTATCCATTCCCAGCATGATTGCATGGGATGATGTTGCGCAGGCGGAAGTGATTGAATACGAATGGCCGTGTATTTTGAAAATGCTTCCTAGGTTTGCTGACAGTGAGGATCCCATGATGACGGGCACGTGGTACGCGCCGACTTTCGAGGCGCCTCGTTTTCTAACTCGATCGCAGAAGAACATCACATCATCGATACTCGCACCAGCTCCGGTTCCGATGATTAGTCCGGTGTCGGGGTGTTGCACTTGGTCATCCGTCAGTCCGGCATCGGCGATGGCTTCTTCCATGGCCGCGGCGGCGTAGAGTGCCGCTTCGCACAAGAAACGACTTTGTTTACGGTCGAAGCGCCCTGTCAGGCCTTCGCCGTTAACATTACCGCAGACTTGCGAACTCAATCTTTGTTCGCGCCAGCTTTCGGGTGCGACTACTAAGCCGGACTTGCCCGCCTGCAAAGCAGCTGAGTTATCGTCTAGGCCAAAACCGAGGGCAGTATGAAGACCAATTCCAGTTACAGCAACTTGTTTCGACATCTTGAAGGAAATCGTCTTTTCTTAAAACACACACGATAACAAATAATTCGCTACGAACCTCAGTTCGAACCCGTCAGGAATTGGCACCGATCAATCCAAACGAACTTTGAATCGCTGAAGTGATTGGTCGCTTGCCAAAGCGGAATGGTATAATTTAATGCTAAACATGCAAACGCCAAATAGGCCCTTGGCTAACTCTGGGATGTTCTTCGGCTGAAAATCTCAAAGAGCTTTGTTTTTGCGGTGTTGTGGTTGGCGGTGATTTGAGCGTTGTCACTGACGGGCAAGGCCTCTTGATTCACCGAAGTAGCGGTGGCAGACCGAAGTAATTTCATTCCCGGGCTGATGGGCGTAGAAAAATTACTGGTTAACAGTGATAATCTGGCTTTCCAAATCCGCCAGCTTGGCATTCACCCCGTTCGTAAATCAATCATTATGAAAGTCCTTTCGGGCATCCAGCCGACCGGTCGACCCCACTGGGGGAACTATTTCGGAGCCATTCAGCAGTACATTCAACTGCAATCCGAAGAGCAATCGTTTTATTTCATTGCGAACTTGCATGCATTGACCACGATTCGCGACGGCGATCAACTCCGCCAAAACTCGCTGGACACTGCGATGGACTTATTGGCGTTGGGATTGGATCCCGATCAGGCGACCTTGTTCATTCAGTCGGACGTTCCAGAGATTAGCGAGTTGTGCTGGTTGCTAATGGCGGGGACTCCGATGGGTTTATTGGAGCGATGTGTTTCTTACAAAGACAAAGTCGCTAAAGGTTTGCCAGTGGTTACAGGCTTGTTTACTTACCCAGTCTTACAGGCAGCCGATATTTTGGCTTACGATTCGGAAGTCGTACCCGTCGGGGAAGATCAAAAACAACATATCGAGGTCTGCCGAGATATCGCTCAAGCGTTCAATCATGCTTATGGCGAGACGTTTGTTTTGCCCAAGCCAAAAATTCTGGATTCGTCAGCAAAGGTCCCAGGCACCGACGGCGAAAAAATGTCCAAGAGCTATGGTAACTTCATCGAGGTTTTCGAACCGGTGAAATCGATGAAGAAAAAGATCATGCGAATCTCTACTGACTCGCGGGCGATGGAAGATCCCAAGGAACCTGAGGGCGATCATCTGTATCAGTTGTACAGTTTGTTCGCGTCTGAAGAAAATAAGCAATCGATGGCTGCAATGTATCGGGCTGGTGGGTTTGGCTATGGAGATGTTAAAAAAGCGGTCTTTGAGGAATCCGAATCGTATTTCGCGGCGGCTCGAGAACGTCGGTTGGAATTAGAAGCAGACATCGATCGTGTTCATCAAATTTTAGGTGATGGAGCGGCGAAGGCACGTGTTAAGGCCAGCGAGGTGTTGGCGCGAGCAAAGAAGGCTTGTGGGGTTTGATCATGAATGTCATCGGTATTGGAACTGACATTACGCAATGCTCGCGAATCGAGAAAATGATTCAAAAACACGCCGATACTTTCTTGAATCGAGTGTTTACTGAGAATGAAATATCTTACTGCGGGCAACGGAAATCATACGCGCAGCACTACACGGGGCGGTTCGCTGCCAAGGAAGCCATTCTCAAGGCTCTGGGGACCGGTTGGGCGAAGGGGATTCTTTGGACAGATATCGAAGTGATTAATGAACCGGGAGGCAAACCAATTGTTAGCCTGACGGGCCAGGCGAAAGCGATCAGCGATTCGCTGGGCATCGATCAAGTGCTAGTGACCATATCGCACTGTGAAGACTACGCGGTCGCTTTTGCCACGGCTGTGGGTAGGCCAGCGGTTTAGACGCAAGGTTTTGGGGGTAGCGCGATTTTTGTTATCGAAAATTGACTGCAAAAATTGGTAATTCAAAGGCCCGTATCGGCTCGCTTTAACTAAAGTGGGCTCAGATATCAGTCTCCCCTTAACTCCTAGAATTATCCAATGAAAAATCACTATCTAAGCTTACTGTCCGTTTCTGCTCTAGCCATTGCTGTGATGGCGTCCGCTGCTTCCGAAGTTGAAGCTCAATGCTCTAAAGGTTGTTTTGGCTATCCAACGCCAAGTCAAACGTTCACGCGGTCTTATGTTCCGACGGCGCAATATCGTGTCTTGCCTACGCAAACGTTTGTACAACCAACCGTGTTTGCTGCTCCGGAATATCTTCCTGTGCAAAATTACTCACCTGTCCAACCACAAGTGTTCGAGCCAGCTCCGGAATACCTTCCTGTGCAAAATTATTCGCCTGTCCAGCCACAAGTGTTCGAGCCAGCTCCGCAATTCGTGCCAAGTGCTCCGATCGTTCAACCGATGCCAATCGCGAGTGTGCCTGAGCAACATCCAGGTTCGAGTCTATCTGCGGAAGTTTACATTCCGCCAACAGAAGTGGTTGAGCCTAATGTTTCAGTCGAAATCGGGCCCGTAACGCCGCTTGAGATTCCTGTGCCGCCAGTTGCTGACCCTGTTGACTTTGACCCTGCTGACGAGATGGAAAGGGTGCAAGAAGGCGAGATCGAAGCTGAGATCATTTCACCGGCTAGCGATGATTTAAGTTTATCGACATCTGAAGAAAAGGCCGAGATGGA
>CAZORR010000260.1:0-3824 GCA_964582115.1 uncultured Pirellulaceae bacterium | reverse complement strand
ACGACCTCCTCGATGTCAACGAGGCGCTCTAGCCAACTGAGCTAATCGTCCTTTTATTAAAACTCACCCACCCGTTTCGGGGCAGATTCGATGCCGCAGATTTTAGCTGCGTCGGCGAGTCGTGGCAATGGCTAAATAATCACATCCTGCCTTGAGGTCATGATTGCTTGGGGCGGTTTAAAAGACGTCAAATTCCTTTGGAAAAACAGGAGGTAAAATCACAAAGGACGTAAAATCGGCCTCCTCCTAAAGACAGATTAGCTCCTCCTTTGTTCGCACCACTGAAGAACAAAAAGTGAAAATGTTCTCTCTTTATATCCTGCATCGAATCCAGGTCTGGCATTTTTTACGTGGTGTGTTCGTGGTAATGCCTTTAGGCTAATACCCCCGAAGTGAACTCGCTAACCTCCTACTAAAACTAATACTAGAAACAGTTCCGCTGACCCAATGAACTACCAGACCGATTAAATGCCGGACTCTCCGCCCCGTCCTGCTCACTTCTCAACGTCCTTTATGACAGCAGTACCCGATGGGCTCAAAGCGAACCAGAAAATAAAAGCCGCGTCGACTATTAGGCACGCGGCAAACTCTATAACTAGCCGATTGGCGAAAGCGCCGAGTCGGTCCGGAAGAACCCAGATTCGCCCAAAGTTCTGTGGTGTGATGTGATCTTTACGTTGGGCATCGAGCAATGAAATTACTTTCGCATGACTGGATCAAAAGACGAACCGACACAATGCACTCGACACGATTGGTTTACCAAACAAAATTTCATCGCATTTCTTGTTCGTTTTTGTGATTTATCTCAAGCATGCATTCCCGACGCTAGCGGTGATCAAGAGCAAACATCAGATGGGGTTGTATCCCTAGCAGTAATGCTCTACTTACCCACTGTTACAGCGACGCTTTTGAAAATTAAAATATGACACATTCTCATTGGGCATTCATGAAATCATCCCATGTGAAAACTATCGCAGGTGCATCGGCTTTGGTGCTGATTGGGATAGCGGTACATTTTTACTTTTCAAAATCGGACGATTCTACGATCCAAGTTGTATCGCAAAAGTCTAATTTGACACAACCGTTGACCAAACCGCTCAAAGAGAAGCCGCAAGCGATATTTCCAAAGTCATTAAAAATGACTCCACTGCCGCCCCTGCCGCCAGCAACTTCTCACTTCACATCTCACCCAAACACTATTGAGATCAACGAAACACAAAATATCCAACAAGCTCCCGTCTCCCCTCTAACCAATGATCAATTTGTTGTGCCTGCAAGTGCGAACTTGGTTGAGCGAAAAACAAAAACGGCAGGCTTACCTAAGTCACCAAACGTGTCGTTCGCCTTCGATACGCCGTCAACTTCCGCAGCAGAACCTTCCTCGCCGAATTCGACTCAAAATGTTCAGCAAGCGGGCCATTGGATTTTCAATGAACACCACCATGATCCCCTAGGGAATGCAAACCCAAGCCCCCCGCCAGAAAAACGTACTGACCCAACGGAACTAAAAATAGAGTGGGATGATCCCGACGATCTAGACCGCGCATCTTGGGATGTTGGAAATCCGTCTCAAGACACCCCAGAAGAACCAAAAGTTTCTTCGCTGGACGAACAGGATGCAGACCGGTCGACAGAAGAAACTGAGCCACCGTCCCGTGATTCGGAAGTTCCTGGTTGGACAACCGAACTATTGTTTGAACAAATTCGCAACCAGCGTGTGACCGCAGCGCAACATGAAGTTCGATGGTCGCTTAACGATGCGATTGCGGCGTCTCTCGCCTATTCCAATCGCGTTTCGTCGTTGCGAATTGAACCCATCGAAGAATTACAAAACGTCGGCGTTCAATCTGGCCAGTTTGATGTCGTTGGGTTTGCTGAGCGAACCTTTCGAGACTCAGCTGAGCCGGTCGGGAGCACAATCGATACAGCAACTGGTGTCCAGCCAATTGTCCAAGAACAAGACTATAACTCCGTTTTCGGTTTACGTCGCCAACTTCGTTCGGGTGGCGAAGTCGAACTGAATCAATCATTTCAAATTCGTGACAACGACTCAGGAATCTTGGCACCTCGCGATCAAGCCATCAGCCGTTTCAATGCCCGGATAACCAAAGAATTATTGCGAGGCGCGGGACGATCGATTGCGATGAACGAAGTTTTAGTTGCGTTTCATGATGCGTCGGCACAGCGAGCGGAATCGGTTGGTGAAATCGCCAATCATCTGAACGAAGTCATGACAGCGTACTGGGATATTTTTGCGGCACGTGGAGCATTGTTTGCCAGCATGGAAAATCGGCAACTAGCTGCTAAAGTGCTCGAAGAACTCAAAGCTCGACAAGACATCGATGCTGAGCCGAACCTGTTGGATCAGGCCGAAGCGACCATTCGACAACGTGAATTACAAATCAACGAAGCTAACAACGATCTTGCCAGGGCCCAAATTCGCCTTGTGTCGCTGGTCAACGCGCCTGAGTTGCTAGAAAATTTACACGCGATCGAAATCATGCCGCAAGTTTCACCGGCCTTAGAAACGCGAGTGCTCGACACTACCTCACGAATCAATACTGCCATTCAGCGGCGGCCCGAAATTGCCGATATCGTCCAACAAATCAAATCAGCCCAAGTCGCCAACCACGTCTCGCTCAACGATTTATTGCCGCGTCTGTCACTTTCACTCGAAGCAAGCTTGAATGGGCTGGAAGGAGACCGGCGAGTCGCTTCCGCATTTGGAAATCAGTTCGAAAATGATTTGACTTATCAAGTCGGTGCAAGTGTCGAAGTCCCTCTTGCTAACCGTCAGGCACGATACAACCGCCGCCGCACGGAATTGGTGGTGGAGCGATTGAAGGCCACTTGGCAAATGACCATCGAACAAATCAAGGCAGATGTCTTGGAGAATGCTCAAGAGTTTTCGGCCAGTCAAATACGTTTGGAAAAGCAACAAGAGATTTTGCAATTCTCAGGCAGCGAACTACGGTACTTAGGGCTGCGAAAAAACACTGCCCCGAAAGAAACTTCCAATCCAAGTTTTGAATTGACACAGCTACTGGCCGCACAGGATCGACAAGGCGCAGCCAAGGCAGAGTACGTTGCTGCGGTTGCGGATAAACACCGGTCCATTTTCGAATTGAATCGTGCGACCGGAATTTTGATCAATCCCGATGTGATTCCAGTTATCGGCGGCCCCGCTAAGCCTGGATGCATTTCGGTTTATCACCAGTACATTGAAGAGCGAGCGGCATTTTCTGCTCCAGCAACGAGGCTCGAATCACAATCAAGGGCCGAAGCGAAGCAGAGTAGCCGTCCAGGTGTTAAGCAAATTTCACATCCGCCAGTTCATAGCGTTGAACCGCAAACACCGATTCAAACAATCCCTCGATATCCGTTAGGTCAGGGCATTCACTAGGCGTCAATGGCCGTCTACCGTTGGCCAGTCTAAAGCTGCCGTGAGTCCCACGTTCGACCTAGCTAGTCTGTCGTGTTGAATGGGATTCAATCAACAGGTTGAAAATCCAATTGTGTTGCAACGTAACATTTGCTTTTTAGACAAAGTCACAATACAAGCTCGACGCGCTAGCGAGTGCATCCGCTAACTTTTCAAAACATACACTTGCTTGCGCGTCGAGTTTGTATTCCTACCGACTTTCCTTAAGCAGCCGAGACTATCGACCATCAAAAAAACCTCTCCTGAAATAGATTCAGGAGAGGTTAAAGAGAACTTACGATAAGGTTTCGCCGAGCCAAATTCACTGAGCGAAACTAGCTAACTAGTAAGTGCTTACAGTGCGGCTAGAGAAGTCTGCAAAAGACGTACGTTTTGCTTGGCG
>CAZORR010000259.1:0-3828 GCA_964582115.1 uncultured Pirellulaceae bacterium | reverse complement strand
TGTGCCTTGAAAAAAATGAACGACGCGACGCGATGTTTCGTCGATTGAAAATGTCGCCGATTTGGTTGTCGACATCCGAGGATATCGTTGAGCCGTTGCGACGCTTCTTTCATGCGAGGGAGAAGTGATGCTTAACGATCTCATGAATCATCGGTTGGCTTTACGCATTGCTGGCGTTGTGTTGGTTTTCGCATTTGTTTTTGCGTATTGTAGTAGCTTCACGCTGGCGATTCAGCCAAAAGATGGCTTGTCGAAGCCAGAAATTACGATCCGCGCTGAACGAAACTCCGTTCAGATTGCCGATCCTTTTGATATTGTGATTCAAGTAACCGCCAGCGACAACGCGGCGGTTCGATTTCCGACGCTGCCCCCGCAACTTGGGCCTTTTGAAGTGATTGATCATCACGACCTGATGGGTGTGCCCAGTGAAGCAAACAAGGGCACCGCCAATTGGAGTCGGCGTCTAACGCTGGAAACACTGGAAACGGGCGAGCTTCAACTTCCGTCGATTGAGGTAATGGTTCGTAACGAAGGTAAGCCACCGATGCGAGTGGCCACGGAACCGTTTTCCATTGAAGTTGCATCGGTATTGGAACCGGCGTCGGACCCAGCAAAGTTTGCCGACATCCATGACTTGATTGACGTTCCCGAACCTAAAGCTTGGTCTTACGGCTGGATTGTTTGGTTAGCAGGCGGCGGGATTGGCTTGGCCGCGTTGGTTGCCGGAGCCGTGTTTATGTTTATCGGTCGAACGAACTGGACGACGCCAGCCAACTGGGCGGTTAGTGAAATTTCCGGCCTGACATCGAATTCACCTCAATCATTTTCACGCTTGGAACATATCGCCCGAACCTACATCGAAGAGGAGTTTCATATTCCGGCTACGAGTTACTCACCGCAGGAATTGCAGCAAGCAGTTATACAACGTGGTGCCAGCCAAGACATATCACAGCATCTGGTTGATTTTTTGACGAAGGCCGAACAAACCAAGTACGCTGGGCTAAACGTGTCCGACAGTCAATTCACTAGCGCAAAAGAATCGATACTGCAAGTGATTGAGGGCCTCGACAACATCCCTGAAGACAAAAGCCTTGGCAGCAACGCCGGTACAATCAATGCGGAGGTGGTTTGATGTTCCACTCGCCTTGGTATTTCTTATTGCTGTTGCTGCTGCCTTTAATCGCCTGGCGGTTGTTTTCAAAACAACGTAAAAGCTCTATTCGTTTCACGAGCGTGTCGATCGCGAAGCGGCTCAGCCCAACCCTGCGGCAACGACTGTTATGGTTGCCCAAGTTGTTGACGCTGTTGGCGTTACTGTTTTTGATTGTCGGTCTTGCTCGCCCGCGTGAAGGACGCGACAGAACGATCGTCAATAGCGAAGGGATAGCGATCGAAATGGTGGTTGACCGGAGCGGCAGTATGCAGGCATTGGATTTCAAAATCGATGGAGAGCACGTGGATCGGCTGACCGCGATCAAAAACGTGGCAGGGAAATTCGTGGCCGGAGATCCCGAAGGCGACCAAGACTTAGGCGGCCGTTTCAGCGATCTGGTAGGTTTGATTACGTTTGCCGGGTTTGCCGATGGCGTCACGCCGCCGACATTGGACCACGGATTTGTAGTGGCGAACCTAAACAAAACTGAAATCGTAGAAGTACGCAGTGAGGACGGTACGGCGATCGGTGATGCGATTGCGTTGGCGGTTGAAAAATTAAATGCGTTGGACGAGCGAGAAGAAGAAAAAGTAAAAAGCAAAGTCATCATTTTGCTGACCGATGGCGAAAACACAGCCGGTGAACTTGAACCCGTCGCCGCTGCGGAAGTGGCTCAAACGATGGGGATCAAGATTTACACGATCGGTGTTGGGACCAAAGGGCAAGCACCGTTTCCAGTGCTCAACCGGTTTACAGGAAGACAAATGGTTCGGATGATCGAAGTTAATATTGACGAAGAAACCTTGCAGAAAGTGGCTCAGACAACGGGGGGCAAATACTTTCGAGCCACCGATACCGATTCGTTGATGGGCATTTACCAAGAGATTGATCAGCTGGAAAAAACGAAAGTAGAATCGAAGAACTTTACCGACTATCGCGAACTCGCCGTGCAGCCTTATCGGTTGGGTTCGGTCTCGATTGCGCCTTTATTGTTGATCGCCTTTGGTTTATTGATCGGCCGGGTTGTTTTGCAAAACACTTGGTTGAGAGCGATATAAGGAACGTGGTATGAATTTCAATCAATGGATGGACAGCATTGACCTACAAATCGGAAATCCGCATTTCGCGTGGTTGACGGCTTTTGCGGTAGTCGCCGTTGCCGTATCGATTTGGGCCGGTATCCTGCGCAAACGAGCTTTGAAGACGTTTGGAACAACGGGGCTTGAACGCGGAAACCGATCGACGTTTTCACGATTGTTGTCAACGTTGGCGTTGGTGTTGAGCATTGTGTTGTTGTCGCTTGCGCTGATGGATGTTCGCTGGGGCAAGACGACTTATGAAGTGCCACAAAAAGGGCTTGAAGTCGTATTTGCGCTGGATGTTTCTCGCAGCATGTTGGCTCAGGACGCATCACCGAGTCGACTGGAACGAGCCAAGCAGCAGATCAAGGACATGGTCGACGAGATGGCGGGCGATCGAGTTGGTTTGGTTGTGTTTGCCGGCGAAGCCGATCAAACGGTGCCGCTTACGAGTCATTACGACGATTTTAAACAGATTCTCGATACCGTCGGGCCGCATTCAATTTCCGTTGGCGGATCACAATTGGGTGTTGCGATAAAAGCAGCGTCCGGAGCGTTCATCAGTAAAACGAACGAACACAAAACGATCGTACTTTTCACTGACGGCGAAGACCAAGAAAGCGAGCCAGTGAAGTTAGCGAAACAGCTTCATGCCGATGAAGGCGTCCGAGTATTCACGGTCGGGCTTGGCGACTTCGAACAGGGGGCAAGGATTCCTGACGAACAGTCGCGATCCCCGTCGTTTGTGCAGCACGAAGGCCAACAAGTTTGGTCAAAATTGAACGGTCGTATTTTGAAAGAGATCGCAACCGAAACCGAAGGAGCTTATATTCCAGCTGGAACCAAGCGAGTGAATATGGCCGATGTTTACCATGGCTATGTGGCAAAGGTCGAGCAAACTGAATTCGAAACGGCAAAGATCAATGCTTATGTGCCGCGATTTCAGTGGTTCGCTGGAGCGGCTTTGTTTTTTTTACTGATCGAGGTCTGGCTGACCAGCGGAGGCAACCGGAAATCGGCAGCTAGAAACCATCGGTCCAACAGTTCAAGTTCCTCTGGGCGAGGAGCTACAACGTCGATTGCGCCGACGGCCAAAACCGCTGCGGCAATCGCGGTTTTATTATTGCTTCCTGCGAATGGGTTTGCTCAACAGGCAGGATCCACGGCCAGTAAAATCAACGCGGCCAACGAACTTGTTCGGCAGCAAAAAACAACCGAAGCGATCGATGCTTACAATCAAATCGATTTGGCAGTCGAGGCCGGGTCGCAGAGTCAACTCGACTACAATTTGGCCGTCGCTCACTATCGCAACTCGGATTACGCGGCGGCGATAACCTTGTTCGGTGAAGCTTCAAAATCACTCGATCGAGAAATCGCTGCCAGCAGCCGGCACAATTTGGGCAACTGCCATTATGCTCAGGCTTTGCCGTTGGTCGAATCGGAGCCTGAAGCAGCGGTCGAGCAATTAGAAAAATCAATCGTGCACTATCGAAGCGCCTTACGGCTTGACCGCTCCAACGCAGACTCACGATCCAATATCGAATTGGCCCGAAAATTGATCAAACAAATTCAGGACCAACAAGAACAAGAACAAGA